>NZ_CALIST010000019.1 GCF_938041645.1 uncultured Campylobacter sp.
TATAGAAAAATGCACTTATATCATTAGGTAAATTTGAATAATCTATATCACTGATAGCTACATAAGGTTCTTTTAGTCCCATATCTCTGATTACTCTCATTATCCCTTTACCTAAACCGTCAAAATTTCCCTCACTAGCGAAATTTTCGCTTAAGGCAGCTTTGTCCGCACCCATTGATTGCGCGCCTTTTTGATCGTCCGATCCTTCGTCGATCTCTCTGACGCTAAAAGCCTTTTTTTCTTCACCCACGCCTATTTTCCTTCGTCGATTTGTTCTATTTTTGCGATCAGCTCGCTTGCTATCCGTTTTTTATCGAAAAACGAGGCTCTAATTTTAGCCTTTTTCTCATAAAATTTTACATAATTTTCATCATCCAGCGCTTTTTGCATCGCCGCTTGGGTGCTTTCTAGATCGTTCACGCCCACCAGCACGCCCCATTCGCTCTGCCCCATAAGCTCGCGCGCGCCGCTTTGATGATCGCTTGAAATCACGAGCTTGCCGCATGCAAGCGCTTCAATAAGCGCGTTTGAAAAGCCCTCAAAAAGGCTTACGAAAACAAAAGCGTAGCATCTAGCCATATATTTATACGGGTTTGCGTCAAAGCCCAACAGCTTCACGCGGCCGCTTAAGCCCAGCTCCTCTATCAGAGCCTCAAGCTTGGCTCGCAGCACGCCGTCGCCCAAGATCAGCAGGTCTTTGTCGTTATTTTTTAAATTCGCATACGCGCGGATCAAAAGCGCGTGGTTTTTGCCCGCATCGAGCCTGCCGACGCTTAAGAAAAACGGTCGCTCCTGCGCGATAGGTTCGCTAGCTTTACGGCCGATCTCATCAAGATCGATCGCGTTATACAGCACGCTCATCTTGCGCTCATCAATCCCAAAATTATCCGCCAGATCGCGCAGATTTCCAAGCGAGTTTGGAAAGATAAAATCAGCCTTCGGATAGAGCTTGCGAAGCAGAAGCTTTGAAATTTTGGATTTGAAGCTCGCATCTTTATACAGCACCGACGGCGTCGAGCATTCGTTAAAAATCATCGTTCCGCCCAATCCGTAAACTCGCGCCAGCGCCGCCACGTAACACGGGCGGTTCATCCAAACGAAGTGGATGTCGATACCTAGGCGCTCGCATAGTTTTTTGTATCGCAGCGCCAAAAACGGCAGCTTTGCAAGCTTCAGCAGCCCGTTTTCAAAAGGGGCTGATTTTTCGATGAAATGGATCTGCACGCCGCTTGGAATTTCATAAAAAATCCTCTCGTTCATCAGCACCAGATGCACCTCGTAGCGTGCCGTAAGCTCGCCTAGGAGGTTGCTTACGACGCGCTCGGCGCCGCCTCCTGCCATCGAATATATAAAAACGCTTAATTTCTTCATCCCTTTACCTTTTAAATATCGCTGCCGCGCCCTAAATTTAAGCTTTAGTTCCGCTTTTTATGCGAGCATACGCCGCACACTCCGTTTAAATTTAGCGTATTTTGCGCTGTTCTAAGCGGCTAAATTTCATCGCGCGATGCGCTTTGTAAATTTAAACGCGCTGCTACGCTTGGGCGCAAGAGCCTATCTTAGCACACCGAAGTTTAAATTTAATCCCTGCGCGCTGCTAGGGCATCGATAAGCGGCTACTATTTGCGTGCGAATCGATCTATCAAGCCCTGCCAAAGCTCGACTATGCGCTCCTGCGAAAAATCGTCTAAATTTTCATTTGCATTTTGCACGAGCCGCTTTTGCAGCGCCTCATCGCGCATCAAATTTTCGAGCTTACTCGCAAGTTCATTCGCATCGCCGCGTTTAAATAAAATGCCGCTAAAGCCGTCCTTTATGAGCTCTTTTGCGCCCGCAGTGTCGCTGCTAAGCCGTGCGCAGCCGTAAAATGCAGACTCGATCAGCACGTTCGAAAGCCCTTCATTAAGCGAGCTTAGCACAAAAATTTTGGCTTTTTTATACAGCTCGCTCACGTTCTGCTTGTGCCCTAAAAATCGCACTTCAAGCCCAAGCCGCGCCGCCAACTCGCGCAAGCTTTCGCGCAGCGAGCCGTCGCCCGCGATTAAAATTTCCCACTTCGCAAGCAGGCTTTTATCGATCCTGCTTAGCGCGTCAAAGTAAATTTCATACCCCTTTACGGGCTCGAGCCTACCGACGCTTAAGATCACGTTTCGCTTGGCGCTTTTTGCGTCGCAGATCTCGCCGAAAAAGGGGTTATGCACGACGAAGCAGTTTTTGACAAATCGCGAATAGTACTCAAAGTCCGAGCGCGTAAGCACCGTAAGCGCGTCTGCTTTTTTATAGCACAGATCGCGCACGCGGCTAAAAAGCCCGCTTCGCAGATAATCGTGCGCGTTGTGCTCGGTCGCGATGAGCGGGATGCCTAGCCCGAAGCTTGCGATCACGCACGCTACGTTCGTCCAGTCCATAAAGCTGATGATGACGCTTGGGCGCTCGCGCTTGAAACACTCGCGCAAAATTCTGTATTTATCGAACCTGCCGCCGTTTTTATAAACGTCCAGATGCAAAAATTTTATCTTTTCGCTAAATTTATACCTGCCCTCGTCGTTTTCCAAAATCGCGATCGTAACGTCGTTTGCGCGCGCAAAATGGTTCGCCAAGACCTGAAGCACGCGCTCTGCGCCGCCGTTTCTAAGAGCTGCTATGACGAATAAAATTTTCATTTTAACTTCCGATAAATTTTATAAAATAGCCGCAAAAGCGCGGGGCTAGCGTAAAATAAGACCATCATTAGCGTCTGCGTGCGGCTTGCATGCGCCGCGAAAAATCTAAAATCCAGCCGCTCGCGCACCAAAGCGTGCAGTGAGCGGATCTGATCCGCAGCTTCTGCAGCGCTTAAAGGCGAGCGGGGATCTGCGATCTTTCTTTGCGACGCAGAATTTTGTTCGGAATTTCGCATATAATTTTGCTCAGAGGAATTTTTAAATGCAGAATTTTTACTGCATGCGCAAGATAAACTATCAGCGCCATGCAAATCCGCCTCGTTTGCCAAGCTGCACGTATTAGCCTCGGAAGGAGAAGTTGCATCTCCATCCAAGCCTGCAGGATCAAAGCTCGATTTGATAATTAAAAACGCCGTATTCAGCGCGGATTCGCAGCGAGTGAAATTAGCCTCACGCGCCAAGCTCGGATAATTCGCAGCGATCGCCTCAGTATAGCGGCGCACCGCAGCGATGACCGCAAGATGCCTGCGCGCAAATGAGTTTACGGTCGAGCCCGCCCTTACGCGGTAAAAATATAAAATTTCATCCGTGCACGCCGTAATAGAAGCGTTAAAAATATCAAAAAATATCGCCACATCCTCATAGATCTGCCCCATAGGAAAGCGCAAAGCAGTGAAAATTTCGCGAGCAAACAGCGCGCGCCAAACCGCGGTGCTAAAATACGGATCCTGCGTGCAGCTGCGTCTAAAAAGCTCTTGCGGCGATATTTTGTATTCGCCTGCGTTGGCATTCGAATTTGCAGCTCCTCCTAAATCGCTAACCTCTTTAGAATTTTGATTTTCTTTAGAATTTAAAGCCGCCTTGAAATTATTTATTTCGCTCTCGTCGCTAAATGCTGCGTAGCCGCACATAGCTATTTTGGTGCAAAATTTCTGCGTTAGACGAAAAAGCGTCTCAATCAAATCAAGACTTATCAAATCGTCGCTATCTACGAAACTGATAAACTCCCCGCGAGCGACATCTAAAGCGGCGTTTCGTGCACTAGCCTGCCCGCCGTTTGGTTTATGCAGCACGCGCACACGAGGATCACGCGCAGCGTATTCGTCGCAAATCGCCTCGCTGCCATCATTTGAGCCATCATCTACGAGTAAAATTTCTAAATTCGTATAGGTCTGCGCCGTGATACGCTCCACGCAAGCGCGCAGGAATTCTTTGACATTATAAACGGGGATGATGACCGAGATTAGGGGATTTTCGCTCATTATTCCTCCCTTTTTATCGTAGCGGCTATGAAATCCAGCCAGCGTCGCCCGATCGTTTCAATTTTAAAGCTCTCCTCGCGCTTGGAGGCGTTTTGCACGAGCCGCTCGCGCAGCTTTTCGTCGCTCATTAGAATTTCAAGCTTTTTAGCGATACTTGCGCTATCGCCCACCGGGCACAAAAACCCATCTATGCCGTCGCTTATAAGCTCGCTAGGACCTGCGATGCAATCTGTAGAAATTCTAGCGGTGCCGAAAAATATACTCTCCATCAAAATATTACAAAAGCCCTCCATCTTGGAGGTTACGACTACGATTTTAGCGCGTTCATATAAGCTCTCGATATCGCGTACAAAGCCGATGAACTGCACATTTAAGCGCAGCTTCGCAGCTAGACTCTCAAGGCTCTTTCGCTCCTCTCCGTCGCCTGCGATCACCACCTTCCACTCTTTTAAAAGATTGAAATCTATAAGCGCAAGCGCCTTAAGAAGGACATCAAAGCCCTTATAGACATTGAGCCGGCCGGCTGCTAGGATGATATTTTCTTTAGGCGGGCGGGCCTCTTTAGCATGGCTGATCTCAAACATCGGATTAGGCATAATCACTCGATTTTGCACATATGTGTAATGATCCAGATCGAATTTACTAAGCACACTAAGACCTGCAGCTCGCGGATAAAAGATCCGCTTGAGCGCTCGCCAGATCGGACTTTTTAAAAAGCGATGATTGGTGTGTTCGGAGACGATGATTTTCTGCCCAACTCCAAGATTTGCGATAAGCGTAAGGACATTGGTATTATCTAAAAACGAGATTACTACGTCAAATTTACGATTTTTTAGAAGCCTGTGCAAGGCTAAAATTTTATCGTAGCGCTTTTTTATATTGCCAAATACTCCTAAATCGCCTACTCCTAAATCCAAGCTAATAAGCTCGATCTTAGGATCTAGCGCGTAAAACGGCTCGTCTGCGTCAAATTTTATCACGCAGACTTCATTCTCGCGGCAGAAAAAATTTGCCAGCACGCTTAGCACACGCTCGGCACCGCCCTTGCCTAAAGCAGAAATTACCATAGCTATTTTCATTTTATGAGCCTAAACTTATTTTTAAAAATTTCATCGAATCCTCTCTTTTACGGCGCAACGCCTCATTTACGCCATCCCAATCGATAGTCGCGTTCAAACGCGCGTCTTTGGGATCTTGCAAAGCTCTATCTTCAAGCCCGAAGGAGCCCAAAAGCGAGCTAAAGCGCGACGCACCGCGACTAGCATTGACGAGCACAAAAAACGGCTTATTAAAGATTATGGAAAATACGCAGCCGTGAAATGAGTCGGTTAGCACAAACTCCGCGTCCGTAATAGCGCTTAGCCACGCTTTTATGCCGATGCGGTTGCCGCGGTCATTTACCTCATCTATCTCTAGTCCGCTTTGCTTCTTTAGTAGCTCTATCGCCGCTTCTGAGCGAGGCGATGGATCTAGGATATAGGCAAAACCCTTGTGCTTGGGCGCATAGCTTAAAAATTTATCGTAAATCTCTTTGTTAGCCAAAAGCGTAGGATCTAGCACCCAGTGCGCATCTACGCCAAAGCATTCGCGTGCAAGCCTTACGCCGTCGCACTCGCGCACCGAAATAGCTTTAAATTTAGCCAAATTTGCAGTGTGAGCTTTTAAATCCGCGGGGTTTTTAAGTCCACAGAGTCTATCTCCGCCAAAGCTTGCAGCATAGGCGATCCGCGTGCAGTTAGGCGGCAAAAATCCAAGGCTAAAGCAATCTGCAAAATCCGCAAAATAGCTAGGGCGAAAAACCTGATCGCTTCCTAAAATCACCGTTTCAAAGCGTTCTTTCTCGCACAGCGCCTTTAAATCCGCAGGCGTGCAAACAGGCGCGGTTAAAGGGATATTTTCCGATACAAACTCGCTAGTATCGCGCTCGTAAGAGGGATTAAATTTCGCGCCGCAAAGCTCCTTTTTTAGCGTGCGCGCCACTAAAAATTTAAGATACGCAATCGATAGTTTGCTTCTTTGCAGGTGCAAGTTTATGAGACGTGGCTCATGCCCAAGCCCCACTAGCACGCGGCTTAGCGCATAAGCTTGTAAAATTCCGCCGTAATTATTTACTAGCGGCAGGGTAAAAATCCCGATCTTCATGCAAACTTCCTATAAATTTTATATGCCGCGATCTTTGGTAGCGCCAAAAGCGCTAGCACTTTATTCGCAGCGGCAATTTTTTTAAGCCTAGCAGAGATGAAATCATCACAATCAAAATGCGTAGCGCTATATCGCTGGATCTGAAGCTTCTGGCGCAAGATGTAGCGTCTAAGCGGGTTTTTCGCGCCATAGAAAATTTCGTTTTTGCACTCCACCTGGCTTTGCTGCGAGCGCTGCACCTCTGCTGCGGATATCCGCTCGCAAAAAATCGCCTCGCGTGCCTGCTTCGTAGGCTGCGAAAACAGCGCGTCGATCTGAGCTGTGCGCGTAATTACGAGCGACGTGCCGCGCCACTCGCTCATTTCGCTTTGCAGCCACGCATCCATCAGTACGACGTCGGCGCATTTAGCAAAAACGTCGGTGCAGGAGTTGCACGCAAGCGGCGTAAAAGCGCGCGAGCTCCAGTATGCAAAGGCGCTACTACTGCGATCGTCTATCGCCTCACTGCCGTCTGCAGCGCGGAATTTAAAGCCAAAGCTCATCGCACTTTTGCCCGCGATTTTATATCTGTAATTAACCGCCGCGAGCTGCTTACTCTCTTTAAACGCAAGATCTGCCAGCTTATGCGTAAAACCAGCACCCTTGCCCTGTCCGCAAACCAGCCCAATAATAAAGCTTATGCGGGATTTAAGGCGCGGATTTTTACTCGCAGCAAGCCTTAAGGCCTTAGCAAAGCACGGCAGCGCGCTGATCGCGTATCTGCCCTCGTGGCGCGACATCTCTTTTAGCACTGCTTCAAGCGTGAGCGGATAGTAAGCGGACGAGCGAGCACGAGTAAGCTCACCAGCATTTTTTATCACGCTAAATTTAAATAGCGGCACGGAATTTTCGCCCGCATAATTTCGCGTGTTTTTAGAATTCTCGCAGGTAAAATTCTGCGTTGATACGGAATTTTTACAAGAAGCTTTAGAATTCTGTGCGAAATTTTCATTTGTAAAATTCTGCATAGAATTCTGCGTAAAATTTTCGCAAAAGGAATTTTGTGCACTCGTAAAATTTATAGAATCATCGTCCGCCAAATTCTGCGTTAAATTCGGAATTGCAGAATTCTGCTCGGAATTTTTAGTTGCGGAATTTTGCAAATTCTGCGGCTGCGCTAAATTATTGCAGGCAGAAAAATCACGCTTGGAATTTGGGGCTATAAAATCCCCCTCGTCCGCAGGCACAGCACAAATCGCGTAATCAATGAGCCCGCGCGCAAAAAGCTCGCGAAAAATATAATCTCCCGCGCCGCCGCTTGCACTGCTTAAGCGCTGCGCTTCATCTTTTTTGTAGAATTTATAAGTGGCTAAAAACCTGCCAAAATCTGGGCTAAAGCTTTCCAACTCTGAGTATGATTTAGAATTTAGCTCATTTTCAAGCGTATCTTTTTCGTAAAACGGGCAGACTTTTAGACAAATATCACATTTGTCGCGGCACCCTTCGCCCTCCTCGGGCGCGTAAAATCCATTGCCTCCAAGCCGCATTTTTAGTACGCTAAAAGGGCAGCTACTCGCGCAGACGCCGCAGCCGATACAGCGGCCTTTCGTAACCACTTCGCTAATTACATTGAAGCTCAAGCCCGCCTCCTTATCTTAGCTGCAATGCCACCAGAAATCGCGCGTTCGTAGTCATTCATCGCCCAAAAATATGCGCTTAGCACAAACATAGCCGAATAAAGCCCGCCGCAAATTAACAAAAAGCTCACTCCATGCAAGCCTAGTGCGTAATTTATCACTAGGCTTGCTGCGATTGCGGGAGCAAATTTTACTACCATCGCGCCGATATTTCGCCAAAATTTAGCGATGTCAAGTCCGATTACACGAGCATAGTAGATATTCATCACGCAGATATTTAGCAAGGTGATCGCAAAAGCCGTGCCGCACGCAGCGCCCACGCCACCGTAAGCCTTAGCTAGCGGGATAGAAATAGCGATGTTTACTAGCGTGACGCAAAACGCAGCGATTGAGCGAAATTTGACTTTGTTTTTTGCCTGAAGCACGGCTAAGCCTAAATTTTGAATCAACGGCACGCTTACTGGAAGCACCAAAATAAGCGCGATTGCGTATGAAATTTCATAATTTGCGCCAGCCCATAGCACGATAAACTCCCGTCCAAAAATCACCAAAAGCGACGCGATAAAAAATATCACGTAAAATTGCAGCCTGCCTATTTTGATAAATTCCGCGCTAAGCTCGGAATCGGTGGAGTTGGCAGAGACCATTTTGGCGATTTTAGGAAGCATCACACCGCTAATGGTGAGCGAAAGCGTGACGAAAGTGGCATTTATCGTGCTTGCTACGGCATACGTGGAGACCGCCGTAGCGCCTGCTACAGCGCCTAAGATAAAATTATCGACATTCCAGTTTACTTGATCGACTACGATGCCTAAAAATATAAAAAACGAGTAGCCAAAAATTTGCTTAAGCGTGGAGGCGTCGAAATTTCGCACGCTTATCACGGGCGAGACTTTGCGCTTGCAGTAGATGAAATCTGCCGCGACGCAGATTAAATTTACCACCGTAGCGATGATTACGATCGCGATAGCCTTATAGCCCAAAAGTAGCGCAGGCACCGCAGCTAGCGGCAGAGCGATCGTGCGAAAGATCCCAACTAGTTTGATAAATACGAAATTCTCATGCGCTGTAAGGATCGACGAATAGATGCTAAAAGGAAAACTAATCGCTAAATTCGCAGTTAGCAGCATTAGCATAATGCGAATTTCGCCCATCTCGCTAGTGCTTAGCTTAGCGCCAAAAATCGCGTGCAGATTGGCTAGCAGCGCAGCTCCTGCAAGCACGACCACCGCGCTCATTACCAAATACACGCTAAAAATCGTGCCGTGCAGCTTATGCATGCGCTCCACTTCGCCACTTGAGGCGTATTTGGCGGTATAGACCGTCACAGCGTTGCCAAAGCCTAAATCCAAAATCGCCAAATAGCCGATAACGCTGCTTGATAAAGAATATAGCCCAAACTCGCTCTGCCCCAGCGCCCGCAGAAAAAACGGCGTATAAACCAAAGTAAGTATCGTAGAAACAAAGATATTCACATACGATAGCACGACGCCGAGCTTGCGCTGCGCGGCTTCGGGGGCGTTTAGAATTTTAAGCAAACAAGGCTTCCTTTTGCTCGCCGCTATTAAACGCGGCGGAGTAAAATTTTAAAATTTCAAATCGCACTTTCACGCTAGAACCTAGAGCTTCTTTTCCCAATTAAGCGCGCTTAGGATGATCTCATCTAAGCTCTCGTGCTCGGGATGCCACGAAGTTTTGGTGCGAATTTTATCCGCGTTTGAGATGAGGCAGGCAGGATCGCCGGCTCTGCGCGGAGCGATCTGCACTTTAAAATCCACGCCGCTTACTTTTTTAGCTTCATTAACGACCTCTTTTACGCTAAAGCCCGTGCCATATCCTACGTTAAAGACCGCACTATCACCGCTTTGCAGATAATCAAGTACCGCCAGATGCGCGCTTGCGAGGTCCTCTACGTGGATGTAGTCGCGTATGCAGGTACCGTCCTTGGTGTCGTAATCATCGCCAAAAATACTCATCTTATCGCGCTTACCGACAATAGTTTGGGTTGCAACCTTGATAAGATGCGTCGCGTTCGGGTAGTTTTGCCCGATCGTGCCGTCGCTTGCGGCTCCTGCGACGTTGAAGTAGCGCAAAATTCCATATTTAAAATTTGGATTTGCCGCCGCCGTATCTTTTAGCACCCACTCGACCATCAGCTTGCTTCTGCCGTACGGATTGATCGGATTTTGCGGAGTTTCCTCGCTTACTTGCGGGATGTCGGGCTCGCCGTAGGTCGCTGCCGTGGAGCTAAAGATAAAGTCTTTCACGCCGTATTTGTTCGCAAGCGCGATCAAATTCATCGCATTGGCGGTGTTGTTTAGATAGTATTTTAGCGGATTTTGCGTGCTTTCAAAAACTTCGATAAACGCCGCAAAGTGAATGATCGCGTCAAACTTCTCGCGCTTAAAAAGCTTCTCGATCGCAGGGATGTTTTCTAGGCTTTCCTGTACGAACTCAAACTCGCCTATCTTGCGAAGCGCCTCGATCGCTCGCATCGAGCCTTTGCAAAGATTATCCAGTATGACGACGTCGTGGCGGTTCGCTTCTAAAAGCGCCTTTGCGACGTGGCTGCCGATGTATCCCGCGCCGCCGGTGATTAAAATTTTCATCTATTCTCCTTCGGATCAAATTTATCAAAATACGCGATTATAGCCCCTTAGATTAAATCGCTGGTCGCACGCGCAAAAATACGGGGAAGCGCGGCTTTTTCTCGCGGGTTAGGTTTTGGTATTGATAGGTGATGATCGTGCCCACCTTAGGCGGATTTTCCCGCATTTCGTCGCTAAAGCCCGTGCCTACTTTAAATTTCGCTCCGCTACGTAGATCCACGCAGCTAAGCGAGCCCATCTTGCCCTCGTTTTTGCCGTAGCCCGGGTTGATTTTTACGACCTTGCAATCACTATCGTGCGTCTTTTTGTATTTTAAAATTTTATCGCTGCGCCCGCTCTCATAAAGCGCGTTTGGATCGCGCAGCACGACGCCCTCGCCGCCAGAGGCGATGACGCGATCAAAATACGCCTGCACGTCGGCGTGCGTGCTTACCGGAGTTTGCTGCACGATCAGTAAATTTTGCGTGCCGCTTGAGGCGATAAAATTTCTTAAAATTTCCATCTTCGCGCTTAAATTTTTTTGCTCCTTCGGTAGATCGAAGGCGTAAAATTTCACCCTGCTCCAGCGCTCATCGGGCACGCTAGAAGATACTATCGATACGAGCTGCTCAAACTCCCCGCGCGCCGTGTATAGCTCGCCGTCCACGAAAAACGGCGGAAAGCCCGCGCTCCAGCCCTCGGGGGCGTTTATGATCTTGCCGCGTCTGGAGCGCAGATTTTTGCCGTCCCAGATCGCGCGCACGCCGTCTAGCTTCTCGCTGATCACCCAGCCCGTGATATTCATGCCGGGGACGTACTCTTTAAGCAGCATCGGTTTAAATTTAGCCTCGTCCGCGACCGCGCCGCAGGCCAAAAACAGCGCGCAAAAAACCGCGCCTTTTAAAATTTTAAAAATTTCACTTCGCATATGCCGCTAGCTCCTTTTCTATAAAGTCGCAAAAAACGGGCGTATAGCTCATTTGCGCGCACTCTTTTTGCAAAAATTCGCCCATCACCGCGATGTAATTTAGATAATCATCCTTGGTGATCTTGCCGCGCAAAAGCTCGTATTTCAAAAATAGCCAGTAGGTGTTGAGCACGTCGGATCTGCAGTACTCGTCGATCTTGGTCTGCTCGCCCGCGTAATACAGCTGCAGGACCTGATCGCCGTGTACGTCGTATTTGCCCGGCAAGCCCACGCTAGCGCAGATATGATCGAGCTTGAGCCCACGAACGGCGCCAAAATCGCTGATGTGATCGAGCAGATCCAGATGAAACCGCCCGTCGTAACGGCTGCGGTAGTTCTCCCATTTGCTCTTGTTGTTATCGCGATCGTTCGTCTCAAAATACGCCGCGGCGCTTAGATCATAGCACATCGCGCGCGCCATAATCATCGGCAGATCGAACCCGCGCCCGTTGAAGCTCACTAGCCGCGGATTAAAATCCTCGATGAAGGCTAGGAATTTTGCGATCTTATCGCGCTCGTTCTCGCCCTCAAGCGTCGAGACGCGCAAAAACCTGCCGAATCCGTCCGCCATCACGGCGCTAATGCTAACGACGCGATGGAAGCAGACGGGCAGGAATTCGCTGCCGGTTTTTTCTTTGAAAATCTCCATCGCCCTAAGCGAGAGCAATTTGTGGTTTAAAATTTTGCTTTTATCCGCGTTAAAGATCAATTGCTCGCCGTAAATTTTAAAATTTAGCGCGTTTAACGCGGGATCTTGCGCAGAATTTGAAGCGAGATTTTCGCTCTTTAAGCTTTGGGATGCGGAGCTTTGAGGCGTAGAGCTTTCCGCCGCGAAATTCTGAGGCACAGGGCTTCGGAGCGCGGAATTTTCTACCGCGACGCTCTGTGCCGCGGAGCTTTGAGGCGCGATATCGTCGTAGGTTAAATTTAACGACGCGGAATTTTTAGACGCCGTATTTTGCGATGCGAAATTTTGCTCTGTGGAATTCGATGCAGAATTTTGCTCGGAATTTCGTGCTTTGGAATTTTCCTTCAAATTCTGCACTATAAAATTTTGTTCAGCGAGATTTTCAGCGGAATTTTCACTCGCAAAGTTTTGAAGCGCAGCATCTTGTTGCGTAAAATTTTGAGGCGCGGAATTTTGCTCGGAATTTTCTATTTTAAAATTCTGCTCCGCCGAATTTACAGCAAAATTTAAAGGCGCACTTTGCTTCTCGCCGCCGATCTTTTGCGAGAGCTGCGCGTCAAGAAGCTTTGCGAAGCTTTTTTTATCGAAAGGCTCAAAGCAGTCCGCGATCGCGTCCTCATCCAGCACCCGCACCAGCGCCGCTACGTCTGGGATCGTCTCGCAGTCAAATACGCAGATATAATCCTTTTTCATTAAGCTCCTTCCTAACGGCTTTTACCGCTTTTTTCAAAAACGGCTCTGAAATAATCCTCTATCTTCATGCCGTTTTTAGGTACGCGCCTAATAGAACTCCTCGCTCATCCGAGGTTTTCATCGCCGCTTCCAACCTTAAAATTTTACGCTGCCGCATTTTCGCAACAAAAAGGGGCGTATGCGAAGGCGCGGCAAATTTCACTACCGCTCGCCGCGACGCAATTACCGTGCGCAAAAGCGCGCCGGTCGTTAAATTTATCTTTCGATCAAGCGCTTGATACCCGGCAAAAGCTCGCCGGACGCCTCGCAAATCCTACTTCGCAGCACGCTAAAACCGCCGCAGTAATCGCCCAGAAGCTGCAAAATATCGTCTCTGATAGCTTGCGAGCGCTCGGTAAGAAGCAGCTCCTGCAAAAGGGCGAAAATTTCGCTCTCATGCGCCAGCGTGCAGCCGTAATAGGGATCAAGGTAATAATCTAAACACAACAGAAGCGAGGCCTTTTCGGCCTCGTCATCACCTCGCAAAACGGCGGCGATACCCTCTACGCCGCTTTCTGCTATAGTTTTGTGCCTAGCCTCGTAATACACCGTGCATGTCAAATTTTCCCTTTTGCACGCCGCTTATTCGGCCTTGGCCGTATCCCACGCAAGGATCGTCTTACCCTCGGCGTCGGTAGCCACGTCGCCCATACCCATGATGTTGTAGCCGCAGTCGACGTAGTGAACTTCGCCTGTCACGCCGCTAGCAAGGTCGCTAAGTAGATACATCGCGCTTTTGCCTACGTCTTGAGTCGTGACGTTGCGTTTTAGCGGCGCGTTGATCTCGTTGTAGCGTAAAATCATCCTAAAGTCGCCGATTCCGCTTGCAGCAAGCGTTTTGATCGGGCCCGCGCTGATAGCGTTTACGCGGATATTCCTAGCGCCAAGGTCGTGTGCTAGGTAGCGCACTGAGCTTTCAAGAGCCGCTTTTGCGACACCCATAACATTGTAGTGAGGCACGAATTTCGGTCCGCCAAGATAAGTTAGCGTGAGCACCGAGCCGCCCTCTTTTAGCACCGGCAGCACCGCACGCGTGAGGCTTAGTAGCGAATACACGCTTGTGCACATCGCGATGTCAAAGGCTTCTTTGCTCGTGTTTACAAACTCGCCCTCAAGAGCTTCTTTTGGCGCATAGGCCACGGCATGCACGACAAAATCTATCTCGCCAAGATCCGCTTTAATACGATCCGCAAGACCGTCCAAGTGGGCAGGGTTGTTTACATCAAGCTCATAGACAAATTTGCTCCCAAACTCCTCTGCGATCGGCTCTACGCGTTTTTTCAGCGCGTCGTTTAGGTAGGTAAACGCCATCTGCGCACCCTGTGCGTGGCAAGCTTCGGCGATGCCGTAAGCGATAGATTTGGCGTTAGCGACGCCGACGATGAGGCCCTTTTTTCCTTTTAAAATCATTATTTCTCCTTTAAAATTTACTTGGCTTTTAAGCGTCTTTGAATGAGTTTTGATTTTGCTCCCTGCGACAGGCTACACGCCTAGTCTTGGTCGCAAAATCTGCAACAACATTCAAATCCATCTTAAAATCCTGCGCAATTTGACTTAAAATTCTACAAATTAAAATTCGCAAAATCTCGCGAAATGTCAAATTTTAAACGCAATTCGATAGCGACAGTATCGCGAAGCTAGACTAGGCGACTTAAAATTTTGCGACGGGAGTTACCCTATTAGCTAATGACCGAGCAAAATTTTAAGGCAACGAAGTATAGCGATGCGAGACAACGCGTATAAGTTCCAAAAATTTCGAGGCGTCCCAGCTTGCTGTGCCCACTAACACCCCGTCGCAACCTCTTATCGCGCAAATTTTTGCGATATTTTCAGCATTTACGCTGCCTCCGTAAAGTAGAGGTGCTGAGCTTTTGGTGCCTAAAAACTTCAGCATTCTTTCGATCTGCTCGCACTGCGCGCTTCTGCCCGTGCCGATCGCCCAGACAGGCTCGTAGGCTAGTACTAAATTTCGGTATTTCAGATCGATACCCTCAAGCTGCGCCGCTACGAAATCCTCGCTGCGATCTTGCGCGAATGCCGCCTCGTCCTCGCCGACGCAAAAGACGATGCGCCAGCCCTGCGCTGCGGCAAAACCGAATTTTTCTTTTATCAGCTCCGCGCTCTCGCCCAAAATGGCGCGCCGCTCACTATGCCCAATAAGAACTGTTTTGATGTCGAATTCCGCTAGCATATCGCCGCCGATCTCGCCCGTAAAGCTGCCGTGCGCGGCAGGATAGAAATTCTGCGCGCCTTGGGTGAAATTTTTTACCTTCGCGCAAAATGCGCTAGCAGGAGGAAAAACCAAAATTTCATCTTCGCGCGAAATTCCGCCCGCTAAGCCTTCCTCTAAAGCTTTAGCGTACCGCTCAAAGCTAGCGCGAGTATGGTTGCATTTAAGATTCGCCGCCAGTATCATCGCAGCTCCGTTTTAGCAGTAAGCACTCGCACGCCCGGCAGCTCCTTGCCTTCGATGAGTTCTAAGCTCGCGCCGCCTCCGGTAGAAATAAAAGTCATATCGTCGGCGTTGCCCGCGCGTTCGACGACATCTGCAGTATCGCCGCCGCCCACTACGGTTGTGGCGTCGCTATCTGCGATCGCGTGCGATATATGTAGGCTGCCGCGAGCGAATTTATCGATCTCAAAAACTCCCATCGGTCCGTTCCACCAGATCGTTTGTGCATCGTCTAGGGCTTCTTTAAAAAGCGCTACGGTCGCAGGCCCGATATCTAGCCCCATCCAATCGCTTGGAATTTCTTGAACGGTAACCTTTTTTGTAACGGCATCTTGCGAGCATTGCGGAGCTGCGACGGCATCGACGGGGATATAAATTTTAACCCCAAGCTCGCGAGCATTGCGGAGAATATTTTTTGCTTCCTCGATTAGATCCTCTTCGAGCAAAGATTTGCCGATGTCATATCCGACGGCTTTTAAAAATGTAAACGCCATGCCACCTCCGATGATGAGCTTATCGACTTTAGGAAGTAAATTTTTAAGCGCCTGAAGCTTGCCGCTTACTTTGCTGCCACCCGTTACGGCTACGAAAGGACGCGCAGGATCTTTAATAAGGTCTTTAGCAAATTTTATCTCTTTTAGCAGCAAAAATCCCGCCGCTTTGTGTGCCTCATCGTAGAATTTCGTAATCGCCTCTACCGAAGCATGCGCGCGGTGGCATACGCCAAAAGCGTCGTTGATATAAAATTCCGCGTAGCTTGCGAGCCTCTTAGCTAATGCTTCGTCATTTTTGCTCTCGCCCTTTTCGAAGCGCAGATTATCCAGCAGAAGCACTTCGCCCTTTTTAAGCGAATTTACCGCAGCTCCAGCTTCCTCGCCCGCGACATCAGAGACAAATTTTATCTCGCGTTCCAAAAGCCTAGATAGCCTCTTTACCACAGGCTTTAGGCTAAGTCTTTCTTCGTATCCGTTTTTCGGGCGTCCTAAGTGGCTGGCTAAAATTACCGCGCAGCCCTCGTCTAAGCAATATTTAATCGTAGGAATAGACGAACGGATGCGGCGATCGTCCGTAATATTGCAAAACTCATCCATCGGCACATTAAAATCACACCTGATAAAAACGCGCGCGCCGTCTTTAAATTTCAAATCTTTAATCGAAAGAATTTCGCCCATCTTATTTCCTTCTTTTTGCCGCATATAAGGCTAAATCGATGAGGCGCTCGCTATATCCCCACTCGTTGTCATACCAGCTCATCACTTTTATAAGATTACCGTCAATTACCTGCGTGCAGTCGCTAGCTACGATGCTGGAGTATTCTGAAGTACAAAAATCGCTGCTGACACGGCTATCGTCGTCTACGAGCAAAATTCCTTTCATCTCTTTAGAGGCATAGCGGCGGAAAAT
The DNA here is from genome assembly GCF_938041645.1 of uncultured Campylobacter sp. Lineage (GTDB taxonomy): Bacteria > Campylobacterota > Campylobacteria > Campylobacterales > Campylobacteraceae > Campylobacter_B. The sequence goes on from NZ_CALIST010000019.1 coordinate 16,515, forward strand.
TTCATTTAGCTCCTCAGCACTCGTCTGCTTGCGCGTTAGCACCGTTAGATCAACCATCGAAACGTTAGCCACCGGCACGCGCACCGATTGTCCGTGCATCTTACCGCTTAGCTGTGGAAGTACCTTACTAATCGCTTTTGCCGCACCCGTCGTGGTCGGAGCGATATTAAGAGCTGCGGCGCGTGAACGGCGAAAGTCCTTGGCTTTTACATCGACTAGGCTCTGTCCGTGCGTATAGGCATGAATCGTCGTCATAAGACCCTTTTCGATACCAAGCTCATCGTCTAGAATTTTTGCAATCGGAGCCAGGCCGTTAGTGGTGCAGCTAGCGTTTGAGATGATGCGCTGTCCTGCATAAGCGCCCTCATTAACGCCGATTACGAAAGTAGGCGTATCATCCTTGGCAGGCGCGCTCATTACGACTACGCCGATACCGTTATCTATGAACGGCTTGCATTTTTCGCTCGTTAAAAACGCACCAGTACATTCAAGCACAGCTTCTGCACCATCGCCTGCAAAATCAAGCTCCGCAGGCTCTCTGGTGGAATAGACGCGGATCTTTTTGCCGTCTACGGCTATGCATTCGTCGCTTAGAATTTCTACTTTTTTACGAAATTCGCCGTGAACGGTGTCGTATTGAAGCAGGTATCTCGTAAGCTCGCGCTTAGCGGTATCGTTGATCGCCACAAGCTCCACATCGTCCCTGCTTAGCGCAATTCTAGCCGCGCACCTACCGATCCTTCCAAAGCCGTTAATTGCGATTTTTACTGCCATAAGGTTCTCCTTATTTGGGATGTTTTCAGCTGGAATTTTACTAAATTTGGGTTAATCTTTGATTAAATAAAAAGTCGCGAAATCTAGGATTTACTTTTTGGCTATATAATTCGCGAACTTTTTTTTAAAGGAGAAAAAATGAGACGAATTGTATTCTCGTCATTAGCGGCAATCGCGATTTTAAGCGGATGCAACCAACCTAAGGCCGATACGGCTCCGCAGCAAAAGCAAGAGTCTGTAGCGCACACGATCGTATTTCTACTCGGAGAGACCGGAGATAAGCGCATCAGCCTTAGCTCGAACGATATGTTCGCAACGGGCGTGTTAACCGACGAAAAAGGCAAAAAGCATAATCTTAAACGCGCGGCTTCCGCAAGCGGCATAATGCTTACGAACGACGAAGGTATCGAGCTTCTTTTCAAACGTGGAGAGGGAGTGTATACGCCGGGCAAAGGCAAGAAGGATATTCCGGTAACCTACACCGAGCACGAGCACAAAAGTGGCGAAATGATGTAGCCGCAGCTGGGTTAAATTTAAGCGCCCGCAAAAGCGAATTAAATTTAGCCCCTCAATTCTAATTTCGACTTCTTTATCCGTAAAATTTAACTCTTGTTTCGATCTCTTTGATCTGCGATAATATTTAATCTTTTATTTTCGCTTCTTTCATCTATGCAAATTAAGCTTTTTTGTGAATTTAAGCTCGAGTGCGTTAAAAAATAAGTCCCTAAATCCCTAAATTCTACAAAATATCCACTTGATCTGCGCTTTAGCAGCGAATTTTTTGATTTTCAACCAAATTTCACTTCAAATTCGCTAAACTGCGCTGAAATTTTAGCAGACCGGTGTAAATACGGCGCAAAACAGATCATTTAGCGAGATTGCCGCATGGATAGCATTAAATTTTACCTAAACGATTACGAGGTGGACGGCCGGAGCCTTACCGAAGTCGTCGTTGCGATAAACGGCGAGCCTCTGCTTGAGCTGATTAAGCGGCGCGAGCAAAGCTTTGCCGCAAAGGACGGGCAGGCCAGCATCGCGGGAAGCTATGCTTATTTGAGCTTGATTGATTTTGAGGAACTATTTTTGCGCGCCGCGCTTGAAGCCGATTTGACGCAAGATGAGCGAGATGTCGTGCTGCTGGGCTGCCCGTGCGTGATCTGGAGCTGCTGGTATCTCGCGCTTAAGATTAAATTTGAAACGGAGACGGTTAAGCTTTACGAGTTTAAAAACCTGCGCCGCAAAGATTGGCAGTATGGGCTTGAGTTTAAATTTGACCGCGTGAGCTTTGTGAGCGAAATTTCTAAAATCGCCTCTTTTAATAAGCTCTAAAATTCAGTAAATTTTAACGGCGCTCTCGAAACTGCACCGAAACAAACCTATCTTTGCCTCGGCAAAATTTAGCTTTAAAGCGAAATGGCTGCCGCACAAGCTCATAAGATTAAAATTTTTGCCTCGCCGCTGCGCAAAACATCCAGCAAAATATCATAAAATTTGCCCAGCCTTAGTTTTAAAATTCCGCCCCTTTTGATGACGACTAAGATCCGTCCGCCCCGCTCGCCAAGCGCGTCGTAAAGCGCGTCTAAATTTGCGATGTATTCGGGCTTGAAATCCAGCGCTGCGGCAAACAGCGCGAAAATTTGATCTTTGCGCCTAATCTTTGCACCGTCGATGATGATCTTTGCTGCGCGGCACGTCTTAAAATTTAAACTCATTGCACGCGCTCGAAGCTTTCGTAATGATCGGCGGTGTAGAAGATCAGCCCGTCGTTTGAAAATATCAGCCGCTTTGCGCCGCGCGAGCCGCCGCGATACTCGATGTCGCATTCGCGCCAAATCCGCCCCTTTTTATCAGGTAGTCTGCGCTCAAAATTGCCGAAGCGATCGCCGCCGATGCTCTTGCCGCGCGCGTATCGCCACAGATCGCCGCCCTGCCAGCCAAGCTCACCGGCCTGCTTTTTCGTGATGAAATTTTGCGGCAAAGTGCCCGTACGGCGAATATGAGCGCTCACACACTCCCTGCTTATGCAGGGCTCGTCCGCGAGCTGATTTTTAGAATTTGCGGCGAGATTTTGAGATTGCGAAGCTTCATAATCTGCGCTAAGCCGCCTGTGGACGTCCGCTTCATTTTTAGGATTTGTCGCGGCGGGCTCGTTTTCTCGCGGATGAGATTTTAAATCTCCTAGATCTGCTCCGCCGTCTGCGCTTCTTGCCCCGCTCTCATCTTTTGCGTCGGCGCTGCTTGCAGGATTTTCGGAACTTGAAATTTTACGATCGGTGCCGCTTGCAGAATTTTGCACGCCGCTTTTACGCGACGCAGCATCCAGGGTTTTGGAGGTAAAAATCCGCTCATCTTTAGTCGTAGGACTGCGCGAATTGGAGATGAAATTTAGCGCTAAAAGAAGTACTGCAAAAATTGCGAGCGGGATCAGCTTTTTTGCCACCGCTAGCCTCTTTTGCGGGTCGCAAAGCGAAAATAGAGCACGATCGCCGCTACTATCGCGCCTAGAGCCAGCGGAGCGATCCACGGCGCGTCCTTGACATGCGCATAGAGCCCGCGCACGAAATCGCCCGCGTAGTAGCTCAGTAGCCCTACCACAAGCGCCCAAATGAGCGAACTTACGGCGTTGATGACGCTAAATTTTAAAAACGAATATTTTGTGATACCGATCGCGATCGGTACGAGGGTTTTGAGGCCGTAGATAAATTTTTTAATCAAAATGATGCGGTCGCCGTATTTTCGAAACAAAATCTGTGCCAGAGCGAGGTTGCGGCGCTGTTTGCGCAGATATGGCATGATCTCTTTTTTATTGTAGCGGCTTACTAAAAATAGCCCAGAATCGCCTATGAAGTTCGATACGCAGGCGATTACGATGCATAAGACGATATTGAGCTCGCCGGCCGAGCTTAACACGCCCGCCGCCGCAAGCGCCAAAAATCCGCCGCCCAGCGAATATAAAAACAGTATCAGATACCCCCACGTATGGAGGTTTGCAAACATCGAATCCATCGAATCCTTTCATTAGATCGTATAAAATTCTATAAATTTTGACTAAAGCAGCTTTAAATTCGGTGCGAAAATTTCACTATAACGTCCCACGACGCTACTTGATTTCGCTGCGACATTAAATTTAAAATTCCGCGCAGCTGCCGCAAAATACAAAATTTCGCCGCAAAATATTAAGCGAAATTTTAAAATAAAATTTCTAGACATCAAGTAAAATCACCGCAAAATTTAGCGGTAAAATTTTGCGACTATAAATTTAACGACAAAATTTCGACTTCTTTAGAATTCAAAGCAACTTGCGAATTACGCAGGATTTATGCGATATCCTCAAATGCCTCCTACCCCGCGAATTGCAATAAAATTACGCACCTAAGTCTATTATTCTGCAGAAATCACGCGAGCAAAATTCCAAGCCGCTAATAAAACGCCCATAAAGCAAAATTTTTCGCTAAGCTATGCGCCTTAGCATTTCTAGCTAAATTTTACTCATCTGCGCCAATTACTCGCATCAAAAGCGCATAGCCCTCAGTATTTGGATCAAAAGCGCGATCATTTTTGGTCTCCAGCACCGAGCCGCCCAGGCTCACGCCCGCGAACAGCCCGCCTTTGTTCGTAAAGACGTACATATCCTGATTTAACACGTCCAGTGCGCCCGAATCCGCGCTGTAATTGCCCGCGACCGCCGTCGCATCGCCCGAGAGCGTGATTTGGGATTTTCGCATCTTTTCGATCACATCGTCGTTCATCACGAAAATGACTAAATAATTATCCTCGTAACCGATCTGAAGTCCGATGCTGGCGCTGCTGATCTCTGCGCCGCTTACGCTGCGCGCGCCGTCATTATTGTAGACGATGATCCCCTCGCCGTACATTCCGCCTATGATGAAGCCCAGCTTTTTGACGCTCGGGAAGATCACGATCGCGCGGGCTTGCTGCGCTAGATATTTGTACTGCGAGTTTGTGCGCATTACCGACGAATAGGCGCTTGCGCTGTTGATGATGAGCTCATCATCGGCAAATGCCGCGTTAAAAAGCAAAAATAAAGCGATTATAAATTTTTTCATTTCATACTCCTTATTTGGCTATCTCGACCGCGCGAAGCTCGCGTATGACGTTAACCTTAATTTCGCCTGGGAATTGAACCTTATCTTGGATCTCCGAAGCGATCTCTTTAGCGACCAAAACCGCCTCATCGTCGTTCATAAGCTTGGCGTTTGCGATGACGCGGATCTCGCGACCTGCGTTGATCGCGTAGGCTTGCTTGACGCCGGTTTTACTCATCGCGATCGCTTCGATGTCGCTAACGCGTTTTAGATAGCTTTCTAGCACCTCTCGTCTAGCGCCCGGGCGCGCGGCGCTTAGCGCGTCTGCGGCACAGACTGCGGCGCTTTCTACGCTGGTGGCCTCCTCGTGGCCGTGGTGGGCGTAGATGGCATTTATCACCACGGGATGCTCTTTATAACGGCGGCAAACTTCGGCGCCCAGATCTACGTGCGAGCCCTCGTATTCGTGAGTCAGCGCCTTGCCGATGTCGTGAAGTAAGCCCGCCCGCTTGGCCAGCTTTTGATCTCCGCCCGTTTCTGCGGCGATGATGCCCGCAAGATGTGCGACCTCAAGGCTGTGCGCAAGGGCGTTCTGCCCGTAGCTGGCGCGAAATTTAAGCTTGCCGATGAGTTTTAAAATTTCGGGGTGAATTTTGCTAAGGCCTAGATCCATTACGATATTTTCGCCCTCTTCGGCGATGCTAGCTTCAAATTCGTCGCTTACTTTTTTGTAGATGTCCTCGATGCGCGCAGGCTGAATTCTGCCGTCTTCGATAAGCGTTTCGATGACGCGAACGGCGATGGCGCGGCGGTAGAGATTGTGCGAGCTTACGATGATCGCATTCGGGGTATCGTCGATGATGACGTCCACGCCCAAGGTCATCTCAAGCGCCTTTATGTTGCGCCCCTCTTTGCCGATGATGCGGCCTTTAAGCTCGTCATTTTTGATATTTACGACATTGATAAGTCGCTCTGCCGCAAATTCGCCCGCAAAGCGCGACGTAGCCTGCGCCAAAATATAATTTGCCTTTTTTCGCGCCTCTTTTTTGGCTTCCTCTTCATATTTTCGCACGATGTGAGCGATGTCGGTGCGGCTTTGCTCCTCGACCTTCTTAAGCACCTGCGCGCGCGCTTCATCCTGCGTAAAGCCCGCCACGCGCTCCAAAACTTTAAGCGCTTCAGCCAGCTTCTCTTCATAGCTTTTCTTTAAATTCGAGCCCTCTTCGTAGAGGAATTTAGCCTCTTTTTTGGCGCTTTCGAGCTCTTTTTTGCTGTCTTTTAAAATTTCTTGCTCGGTTAGGAGTGCGCGCTCCTTTTTGCCGAGCTCGTCAAATTTAACGTTAAATTCCTTCTGTAGTTTGCTTGATTTGTCGTCATATTTTTTCTTCGCTTCAAACTCGGCTTCCTGCACCGAAATTTTAGAATTTCGCAAGATGCCCTCGGCTTCAAATTCTATCGCTTTAGCTTTGGCTTTGGCTTGTTCTACGAAGAAATCGTAATTGGCGTTATTGATCTTTCTAGCTACTAAGTATCCTATGCCAGCGCCCACCGCAAGAGCGCACAAGGCGATTATAATATCTATCATACTTTCCTCTTTTTAGGTAATTTTGGTTCGGAGTTATGTAAAAATCGCCCTTTACGTCGTGATCAAGCGATAAAATTTCGCTGCAAAAGCAGTCTTTTATACTCACGAACGCGATTGCGGGCTTAAGCTTCAGACCTGAAAAAAACATATCGTAAAATCCTTTCCCATGTCCTATTCTAGCCATTGCGCCATCCACTCCGATAGCTGGAACCACGGCTAGATCGACCTTTTTAAAATACCCGTTTTGCGGCAGCGTCTGTCGCAACCCAAAGCGCGAAATTTTAAAAGGCTGGCGCAATCTTACCATTTTTAAACTAATATCCACCATAAACGGAACGTAAAATTCGCAGCTTTTTGATAGCTTTTTTCTTAAAATCAAAACATTCGGCTCGTAACTCATCGGCAAAAATATCAAAATTTTACGCGCTTTTAAAAATTTTATCAGCCGCTCAAGCCGCCATAAAAGTGCGTAATGCTCGCATCTAGCCACTCGCGCGGTGTGAGATTTTAGACGCGATTTGCAAATTGCTCTAAATTCATTCTTTTGCATAGCTTAAACCTTTTATAAAATTTTAACGCTTATTTTAGCTAGTTTTTGTATAATCTTGCGATTAAATTTTAAGGTTTATTATGAAATTTCGTTTTTTTCTAGCGCTTTTTACGGCTGTTTTGTTTCTTGCGGGTTGCGGCGATGATGAGGATAAAAAATCAAGCGATACCCCGACCGAGGCCAACGCCACGCAGCCGCAGTCCGAAACCGAAGCCGTGATCCAGGTCGATTATACCGCTCCTTTTACACTTCAGCTAAGTAACGGCAAAATTTTAAATATGCAAAAGACAAAGCAGGGTTTTCGAATCGATAATAACTCCACCGTAACGCTATTTGCATTTTTTACGCCGTGGTGCGACGCCTGCGCCGTGCAGGTAAGCGCGCTAAATGCCGCCAAACAAGCCTACTCCGGCAAGCTTGATATCATCGGCGTGATGATCGGTGATGCAAATTTAGACGATGCAAAAAATTATGCAAGCGCACACGAAGTAAATTACGCGATCGCTTACGGCGAAGGGACGGACTTTTTTACAAAGGCGCTAGGCGGCATAAACGAAGTGCCGTATATGGCGATATACGACGAAAAGGGCGAGTTTAGCGCGCAGTATTTCGGGCTGATGCCGGAAGAAATTTTAATGACCGAATTGGAGAAAATTTTCTGATGTTCGAATTTTTTAAAAAAGGGCTTAGCAAAACCATAGGCGCGATGCGAGGCGCGAAAAGCGAAGATAAAATTTCAAAAGAAATTTTAGAAGAGATGCTGCTTGAAGCCGACGTAGGCTACGAGCTCGTGGAGGAAATTTTAGAAAAACTGCCCGCAAAAAAACTGGCCTCCAAAGATGATCTCAAGGGCGTTTTGAAGGGCTATTTCGATTACGATATTGCGCGAGCTGCGGATGAAAAACCCTTCGTCGAGTTGATTTTAGGCGTAAACGGCGCAGGCAAGACTACTAGCATCGCAAAGCTTGCAAATTTATATAAAAATAGTGGCCAGAGCGTAATTTTAGGCGCATGCGACACCTTTCGCGCGGGCGCAGTCGAGCAGCTACGCAAATGGGCGCAAATTCTAAATTTGCCGATCGTAGCTACCGCGCAAGGGCACGATCCCGCAGCCGTGGCGTTTGACACCGTAAGCTCGGCAAGTGCCAAAAACATCGATCGCGTCCTGATCGACACTGCCGGACGTCTTCAAAATCAGAAAAATTTAGCCGCGGAACTAGAGAAGATTGTGCGCATCTGCGACCGCGCAAAAAGCGGCGCGCCGCACCGCAAGATCATCGTGCTCGACGCCACTCAGGGCAATCACAGCGTCGCGCAAGCTAGGGCGTTCAATGAGATCGTAAGGCTCGACGGCATCATCATCACGAAGCTCGACGGCACGCCCAAAGGCGGCGCGCTTTTCGCCATAGCGCGCGAGCTGCAGCTGCCGATACTTTTCGTCGGCGTGGGCGAGCGGATGGAGGATTTAGCGGAATTTAACTCGGATCAGTTCGTAGAAACGCTGGTGGATGGGATTTACGCTTAAACTCTGCGTGTCTGCGTAAATTTACATATTCTCGCCAAACAAGCTTAAATTTTACGCGCCGAAATGCTCGGCAAATTTTGCCGCTCGATTATCTTAGAATAAATTTTACTTAGAATTTTACGATTTTCGTTTTAGAATTTTACAAAATTTTTACTCACGTGCACTGCATGAAAAACCCGCTCACCCGCGTCCGCTCGCACCAAAACACGTACAAAATCCCGCCGCTGCCGAACATTGCCTCACCGCCTTGCTCGCAGCTTGGAAGCTCGCTGTCAAGCTGCATCAAAAACTCCATCTTTTCGCCGCATATCGGACAGCGCGGCACCTGCGCGCCCTGTATCCACGAGGGCTCGCCGCCGATGCGCGCGAGGTTTTGCCTGCTGTTTGACATCCCCCAGTCCTGAGCCGCCCAGCGCGCGGGTGTAGGCGCAAGCACGACCTCGCACTCCTTTATCGGCTCGTCCTGCACGTATTCGACTTGCGTCCGCTCGCCGATACGTCGCGGCATACCCTGTGCGTCGTGCTCGTAAAAGACTATCTCGCCCTCGTTTATCTCTCTAACATGCGCGGCGAGGATTAGGCGCGGCAGCGAGCGCACGGGCAAGTCGCGGGGCAGCGGATCAAGCGTGATGAGATGAAATAGCGGATTTTGCGCATCGCCGCCCGCCTCGTCCAAAACTCCGCCTAGCCTATATCCCGCCTCGCCGCCCTCAAACCACCAGGTCGGATGGTACTTCGCTAGATGCGCCGCATAAGGCGCGCCGAAGTAACTGCGCGGAAAGATTATGTGATACACGCGCTGCCCGCAATATCTTTTGAGCCTGAATTTCTCACCGCCAAAGCAAATTTCATCGTTCGGCGCTTTTTGTGATTTATCGGAGTTGGCTTCGTTTGAGTTAAATTCAGAGTCATATTCGACTGCGCCCGCTTTAAGATTTTGCTCGCTTGAGCTTGCTTGGCGTCGCCGTGTTTGAGCGCATCCATTTTTAAAATTTCATTTGCTGCCATTTGAGCTGCGCCGTCTGCGTCAAATTTAACCCGCTCAAAGGCAAATCCGACGGCCTCCAGCCAATAGCCGATATATTCAAGAAGGTCGCACGGACGATCGAAGAAATCCTCCGCAAGCGCGAACTCGCAGGCAAATTTCACGTTTCGAGGATCGCGGGTTTGCAACAGGCAGCTAAAAATTTTTTGCCGCTCATCTTCGCTCGTCTGCGGATCCGCAAGCTTCTCACGCCAGATTTGTGAGCTCTCGTAACTAAGCCCGCGCCACGGATACTCCGCGTAATACGCGCTCTCGCTCGGCTGCAATTTAAAAAGCTCACCCAGATACGGGTGCAAAAACGGCGCGAACTCGAGACTTGCCATGGCGATGACCTCTTCGGCGTTTTTCCAGCGCGCGCTTTTTTCATCTCTGCCGCGTTGCCGTGCGTTTTCGCCTGCGCTTTCGTCTGCCCGCGCCGAGCGTGCATTCTTTCCCGTCTGTGCCGCGCTTTCGTCCTGCTTCGTTTTGCGCCCCTCTGCCGCCTCCTCGCGTAAAATTTCAACCGCCGTGGCGATCAGAGCTTTAAAATCCTCCTTGCCTACATAGCCCAGAGCGTCCTTTAGCAGCGTGCGGCCGTCCCTCCGCCCGCGCAGCAGGCTGTCCGCTAGCTTAAAATACGCTGCCGCATCCCCTTGCAGCCGCCAAAACCTCTCATATAAACTGGACACTCTAAAGCCGTCGCGTTCAAAATCTCGCGCCAAGCTTAGCGCTTCGTCTCGCTTGCCCATCTTGACACCCTTGCTTTTGAAATTTTATTTTGATAATTCTAGCGTAAATTTAGGTTAAATTTTGAAGGCGACTTATTTTATATGTCGAAATTCTATGGAAAAATATGGGAGATTAAATTCGGCGGCGAATTAAAATTTAGAAGTACGCCGAGCCCCGTAGAGCCCGGCTAAATTTTAAAATAGCTCTTAAATTTAAAAGCTATCGTCTCTTTTTTCAAAAATCAGATGCAGCACGTAGCTCACGGCGAAGGTCAAGGTGCTAGGCACGATCCAGCCGAGCATCGAGTCATAAAACGGCATCATCTTCACAAACGACGTTACAAGCGGCACCGAAATCCCCAAAATATCAAGCCCGTTTATGACGCCCTCTACGACGCAGACATAGACGCAGGCGCGGTAAATCAGCTTGCTTGAATCGATCCACGGGTTGATCAGCGAGAGGATTATCAGCATGATCGAAATCGGATAGATAGCGACGAGGACCGGGATGGAGCCTTTGATGATGGTCGTAAGGCCGAAATTTGCGACTCCAAAGCCGATCACGCACCAAGCGATCGCCCAGGTTTTATATTTGATCTTGCCTTTCGTAAGCTCCTCGAAGTATTCGCTAGCCGAGCTTATAAGACCCAGCGTCGTGGTGATGCAGGCTAGAAAAAACGCGCTGCCTAGGATCACGACGCCAATTCTTCCGAAATAATGATCGCTTACTCGCGACAGAAGCTCCGCTCCGTTGATATTCGGCGTATCTTTGAAAAGCTCCGCGGAGGTCGCGCCCAGATAGCCCAGCATAAAATATATCGTCATCAGTATGACGCCCGACATCATTCCCGCTTTTACCGTGGAGGTGACGAGATGCTTCTCGTCGCTAACGCCGGTTGCTTTAATGGCGTTAATTACGATGATTCCAAATGCCAACGATGCAAGCGCATCCATCGTCTGATAACCCTCTACGAAGCCTTTTGCTGCGGCATGATCAACATACTCGCCGCTAGGAGCTACGAAACTTCCGATAGGAAACAAAAATCCCGCGCCGAAAAGTAACAAAATAAGCGCCAAAAGTATCGGCGTGAGGTATTTTCCTAGCAGATCGACGAGCTTTGAAGGGTTCATACAGATGTAATAGTTCAGCGCAAAATATGCCGCGGAATAAATAAATAGCCAAATTTGAAGGCGATCTTCCGCAATAAAAGGCTTAATCGCGATATCAAAAGGCATGTTTGCCGCACGCGGTATCGCAAAAAGCGGCCCGATAGTAAGATACAAAAGCGCGGTAAAAACGATCGCAAACACCGGATCTATGCGGCGTACCAGGCTCTGAAGCCCCTTGGCGCGCGCGATGCCTGCGACGCCTAGTACCGGCAGAAGCACTGCCGTAGCGCAAAAAAACATTATTGCGATATAAAAATTCTGCCCGGATTCCCTACCTAGACCTGGCGGAAAAATAAAATTTCCCGCACCGAAAAACATCGCAAATAGCGTAAGCGATATCGTCAGAAACTGGCTTCTACTAAGCTTGCCCTTCATCTTAAACCTTCTTTAAATAAAGTGAAATTTGTATTATAGTTATAAATGTTTAAAACATATTTAAATTTAGCTCAAATTTAGCCGCAAATCCTCCGTCTCGTGATTTTTGATCCCGCAAACAGCGCGCAGGGCGGCTAAAATTTTAAAAATTTTAAGTATAATTTCGCAAAGCTTGAGGCTAAATTTAGGCAAAATGAGCGAGGATAAAAATGGCAAAAGTTAAAACCACGATTTTTGAGTGTCAGCACTGCGGCAATCAGCAAAGCAGATGGCTCGGTAGATGCCCCGACTGCGGCGCGTTTGATAGCTTCGTCGAGCTCAAGCCTGCTCAGATCAAAGCGCTAAAAGAGATCGAGGGCGAGCTTGCCCGCGCCTCATCCGTAAGCGCCAAAGCGATCAGCGAGATACAGATCGAGCAAATTTCGCGCATCGACACCAAGGATAGCGAGCTAAATTTAGTCCTCGGAGGCGGCGTCGTGGAGGGCTCGCTCGTGCTAATCGGCGGCAGCCCCGGCATCGGGAAATCTACGCTACTGCTTAAGATCGCAGCAAATTTAGCAAGCGGCGGCCGCGCGGTGCTTTACGTAAGCGGCGAAGAGAGCGCTAGCCAGATCAAAATGCGTGCGCAGCGGCTGGGCGCGATAAGCGAGCAGCTGTTTTTGCTCACCGAGATAAATCTAAGCGCCGTGCTTGAAGAGGTGGAGCGCAGGGATTATAAGTTTATCGTCATCGACAGCATCCAGACGCTTTTTAGCGACAAGGCCCCCTCCGCGCCGGGCTCGATCACGCAGGTGCGCGAGATCACCTTCGAGCTGATGCGACTTGCCAAGGCGCGCGGAATTTCGATCTTCATCATCGGCCACATCACCAAAGAAGGCTCGATCGCAGGCCCGCGTATATTAGAGCATATGGTGGACGTGGTGCTGTATTTCGAGGGCGATGCGAGCAAGCAACTTAGAATTTTACGCGGTTTTAAAAACCGCTTCGGAGCTACGAGCGAGGTGGGGATTTTCGAGATGGGGCCGCACGGGCTTGTAAGCGCCAAGGACGTCGCGAGTAAATTTTTCACGCGCGGTAAGGCGGTAAGTGGCTCGGCGATCACGATCACGATGGAGGGCACGCGCGCGCTCGTCGTGGAGATCCAAGCGCTCGTGTGCGAGAGCGGCTACCCCAAGCGCAGCGCCACGGGCTTTGATAAAAACCGCCTCGATATGCTTCTGGCGCTACTTGATCGCAAGCTTGAGATCGGGCTTGGCGGATACGACGTCTTCGTAAACGTAAGCGGCGGCGTAAAAATCACCGAAACGGCGTGCGATCTCGCCGTCGTCGCAGCGATCGTAAGCAGCTTCAAAAACCGCCCGATCAGCAAAGAAAGCGTCTTCATCGGCGAGGTGAGCCTAAACGGCGAGATCAGAGAGATATTCAACCTCGATGCGCGTCTGAAGGAAGCCGCGATGCAGAAATTTAAAAACGCGATCGTCCCGATGAAGCCGCAAAACGCGCGGGGGCTTAAAATTTTTCACGCTACCGAGATCACGCAAATTTTAGATTGGATGTGAGGCGGCGCACGGTGAGTTCCAGCCTGGCGGTCGGCGTTAGCAGGCGGGTGAAAATGGACTTTGAGCGGCAAAGGGCGCGTTGCTTTCGCATGGGCGCGACGAGGGGGCGCAAGTGCGCTACTTTTTGCATGGCTCACAAGCAAGCGCAAATGAGCTTGATCGCTAAGGCGCGATTTTTGGAATTTCACGTATCGTAGCGGCTCAAAAATTCGTTTGAGCTTTAAAACGGCTCGGCAATGGTGCGGTTAAAATTTAATCATTCGCGCCGCATCCCAGGCCAATACAAGGCGAGTGCTTTGCGGCGCAAATTTTAAAATTTTGCCGCAATGCGGCGCAAAGCCAAGCCCGATAGGTCCTTGCGTCGCGCAAAATTCTATCGCGGCGCGCAGGACGTATCGCATGGGGCTAAGAACCGGTAAAATTTTAGCGGCGCCAAACTCTCATTCGCGGGTGCGGATACCACAAGCAAAGTATCGCGCGCCGAGCCGAATGGGCGCCGCCGTAGCACGTCGCAGCCCGAAAAGGCTTGCTAGCAAGACGCTATGCAAGCCAAAGCGCGCAGGTCCGCCTCACGTAGCCAAAAGACAAAGCCTACAAGGCGGCAAGATAGCAACGCAGCGAGAGCGCGATGAAATTTTAACGCAGACCGCATAAGCCGTCGGCAAAGCCTAATTCTACGGACAGGTTCCGCGGATAAAATTTCGCAAATTTAGCGCGGATAAAATTTCATAAATTTAAACGGAAAGGTGCGTATGAGCCCAAACGTAATCGTCAAATTCGTCATTTTGTTTTTCATCAAAGCCCGCAGCTTAAATGTCAAATTTAGCAGGCTAGATGCCATCGTATCGCGCGCTTACGCCAAATATGGGGTGCTGTTTAAGCTAAGCGTGCCGCTACTTGCAGCAGCATCGGTATTTGCGTTGTTTAACCTATACGATTTTGCCAAAGCAAACTATGCGCTGACACTCTTTTTGCTCGCTTTGGGCTCGCCCCTGCTTGCGTATGGCTTTTTTAAGGCGATAAAATCGGCGATGACCTTCGCGCTATTTGTGATCCCCTTTGCGGCGGTGTTTGCGATCATCGCGGTGACGGGCGCACAGAAGCTTGATAACTCGCTAAATTTTAACATCGTCTTTCCGCTATTTTTCACCCTCGTGTGGTTTGCGATGTCGGTGATCGCCGATGAGGACGTGGCGCAGATCATGAATAAGATCGTATCGAAGCTCTCGACGCTTTTCGTGACGATTTTCATCCTTTACAACTACGAGGCGCTACATGGGATTTTAACCGCAAGCTCGGGAGGGTATCGAGCGAGCGAGGATGAGCTAAGCGCGCTTGATCTGGTATTTATGACGATTAGATTTTTCACGCTGCCTTCGATTTTTACGTTGATGGTTTTTGAGATCAAAGATTATCTTTTTATCAGATACGACGCATTCGTGCAAGCTCAGCAGGAGCGTATGGAGGATTTAAAAAATTCCAAGGGCTCGAAGTAAAATTTTAAAGTTTAATTCAATCTAATTTTGCGCGCCTTAAATGCTCGCAAATACTAAAGATTGCGACCGCCGTGTGAATACTGGGCTTCGGCGCGGCGGCGGGACTAATAAAATTTGAAATGAGATTTTTAGGACAAAATTTTGAGATGGAATTTTAATGACGCACCGCTTATGCGGGGGTTAGGATTTAAAGCCGCAAAGCTTCAAATCCCGACCCACATCAAATTTAAAATTCTAAAAGAAGCTGTATATGTCGTCTAAAAGGAAGTATTTTTTATCGACGGTGCCTTTGTAGAAAGGCTCGAAAGTATCGTTATACGCTTTTTTGAAAAAGCCCTCTTTACTAAGCGAGATTAGCGCTTGATTGACGGCTTCTGCGAGATCTGCGTTGCCTTTTTGCATCGCGATGCCTAAAAATACGTTCTCGCCAAGACTTTTGATATTAACCTCGACGCTAGGATCTGCGACCGGATAGACCATCACAAATAGATTATCGTCGCACGCGCCGTCGATCTCGCCGCTTTTTAACCTCTTGTAGCAATCAGAGGAATTTTTGCAATACACTAGATTGTAGCCGCCGTCCTTTTGCATAAACGCTTCGCCCGTCGAGCCGCGAATGACGCCTACTTTCTTACCTCGCAGATCGCTCATTTTTTGGATATTGTCGCTTTTTCTGGTTAAAACTCCGGAATTTACCGAAAGATAGGGCATCGAAAACTCATAATTTTTCTTTCTCTCCTCAGTAACGCTTGCAGCCGCGATAAGCATATCTGCCTGATTATTTTGAATGGACGGAAAGCGCGCTTGCGCCGATACCGGTATGAGCTCGATCCTGCCGCCGGTATCGCCTAAAATTTTGCCTCCGATTGCATTAGCAAGCTCCACGTCAAAGCCCTCAAAGACGTTATCCGTAACTCTACTAAACGGAGGCTCGTTTTCATAAACGGCGATACGAATGACTTTACTCTGCTTTATTTGGCTTAAAGAATTCGCAAGCGCAAAGATGCAAGATAAAAGAATTAAAAACAGTGATTTTTTCATTCCAAATTCCTTTTTTATTAAAAAAAGCTGTAAAGATCGTCGAGTAAGAAATATTTTTTATCGACGGTGCCTTTATAGAAGGATTCGAAAGTATCCTCGTAAGCCTTTTTGAAAAAGCCCTCTTTGCTAAGCGCGATCAAGCCTTTATTGATCGCTTCTAGCAGCTCCGCGTTACCCTTTTGCACCGCGACGCCCAAGAATACATTATCGCCTAAATTTTTTATATTGACCTCGACTGCGGGATCTACGATCGGATAGACCATTACAAAAAGGTTGTTGTTGCAATACCCGTCGATCTCGCCACTTTTTAATCTCCTATAGCAATCAACCGAATCGTTGCAATAAGAAACATTATAACCGCCGTCCTTTTTGATATACGCTTCACCGGTAGTCTTGCGGATGATACCGATCTTTTTGCCCATCAGATCGCCTATTTTGTGAATATTTGAGTCTTTTTTCGTTAAAATTCCCAAATTCACCGTAAAATACGGCATCGAAAAATCCACGCTGCCTTTACGCTCTTCAGTGATACTTGCAGCCGCGATTATAATATCTGCCTGATTGTTTTGCAGCATCGGAAAGCGCACTTCGTTTGTTACCGGTATAAGCTCGATACGACCACCGCTGTTGCCAAAAATTTTACCGGCTAGCGCATTGGCAAGCTCGACCTCAAATCCCTCAAAGCCTTTCTCGCTCGACTTACTAAAAGGTGGCTCATTTTCATAAACGCCTACTCTGATAACCTTGCTTTGCTTTATTTCGCTTAAAGAATTCGCAAAAATAAAGATCGCCGACAATAGAATAAGAAAAAATGACTTTTTCATAATTTCCTCCTTGAATTTTAAATTTTTCGTAATTGTAATGTAAATTTTCTTAAAATTTCATTTTACTAGAACCGAAACTATTCCCTAAATTGCGAGTTTAGCGATAAAATTTCGTAACTAAAATTTCTAAACATAATGATAGGGGCTTTTTAAATTTTGCTACCTTGCATCAAGCTCCGCCTGCTCTCATTAAATTTTAGCGCTTCGCTATAAAATTCTGTGCGTCTATTAGCGCCATAAAAATAGCGCGCTGCTGCGAAATTCTATGGAATTTTATAAATTCTGCAACGACGCGTTAGTAAAATCTTACAATCTAAACCAAGCTCGCAAAGTCGGGCAAAATAGCAAGACTATGCGAGCCTTTTAAATTTTACCTAGCGAGAGCACACAGCTATGCTTACTGCAAGCAAATGCAGGCGAGCCGTACCGCTATGCCCGCCTAAAATAAGCTATAGAGGTCATCTAGCAAGAAATATTTTTTCTCCGCAGTGCCCTTGTAATACGGCTCGATAGTCTCGTCGTAGGTCTTTTTCATAAAGCCGTTCTTGCTTAGCTTGACTAGCTCGCCATTTAAGAACTCAAGCAGATCCTTATTGCCCTTAGAAACCGCAATGCCTAAGAAATCCGAAACGCCTAAATTCTTGATATTTACCTCGGTGTCGCTGTCGATTACAGCATAAGCTAAAACTATCAGATTGTCTGTCGCATATCCGATGCCCTTACCGTCCTTTAGCATTTTATAGCATTCGTTTGCAGTGGCGCAATTTATGATTTCAAAACCCTCTTTTCTAAAATACGCTTCGCCCGTAGTTCCAGTTTCTGCGATAATCGGCTTGCCGTGCAGATCCGATACAGTTTTAATCCTATCGCCAGCGCGGGTTAGCACGCCGATATTTACTGCAAAATACGGCGTCGTAAAATCAACTAGCTGCTTACGCTCATTTGTGATCGTAAAGGTCGCAAGCACCATATCTACTTTATTTTCTTCCAACGCTTTTAAACGCTCACTAGCCTTTACGGGTACGAATTCTACCTTGCCCGCCTTGCCACCGAATATATCTTTTGATAGCGCCTCGGCTAGGGTCACCTCAAATCCTTGAAATTTGCCGTCTTCAAATTTACTAAAAGGCGGTTGCGCCTCAAATACGCCTACGCGCACACTGCCCGATTGCCTAATCTCAGATAGGGTATTTGCCACTACACTACTTGTAAATAGCAATAAAATTCCCAAAATTATCTTTTTCATATCGTTCCTTTAATTACAATGATTAGCCTAGCCGCGCATTCGCGTCGCTTCGGCAAGCCGTCTTAAGCCGGTCGTATATTATTCGCTCACTTCTCCTTTCAATATTTTTTTAAAATTTCTTTACTTTGAAATTTTGCGGCGCATTTTACGAAAATTTCATTTAAAATACATTTAATCTGCGCCGTGATTTAGATCCCAGTCGATCTCTCCCAAGCCGTGCGCGCGCAGATATTCGTTGCATCTGCTAAAATGCCTGCAGCCAAAAAACGCTCCCCCCGCTAGCGGGCTAGGATGAGCGGCGGTTAAAATGAGATGCCTCTGCGCATCGATCAGCGCCGATTTTGCTTTGGCGAAATTTCCCCACAGCATAAAGACTAAATTTTGCCGCCTAGCGCTTAAAATTTTAATCACGGCGTCGGTGAAAATTTGCCAGCCGAAGCCGCTGTGCGAGTTCGCGCGGTTCGCACCCACGCTAAGGCTCGCATTAAGAAGCAGCACGCCCTGCTTCGCCCAGTAGCTCAGATCACCGCTAGCAGGCTCGCTGATACCCAGATCGCTCTTAATCTCTTTGTAGATATTTACGAGGCTGGGCGGAATTCGCACGCCGTGCGGCACCGAAAAGCTAAGCCCCATCGCCTGATGCGCGCCATGGTAGGGATCCTGCCCCAAAATCACCGCGCGCACCCGCTCAAACGGGGTGAGATTGAAGGCGTTAAAGATCAAATTTCCCGGCGGATAGACGATCTCTCGCGCCTTTGCGGCGAGCAGGTTTTCTTTGATCTTCGCAAAATACTCGCTTAGAAATTCCTCCCTAAGCGCCTCTTTCCAGCCGCTCTCGATCCTCACGGCGTCTAAATTTATCTGCATACCGACCCTTTAAATTTTAATAAATTAACGCTCTAATTTTACAATAAATTTTAAAAATAGTATCGCGACCAATTACAGATGCGTCCATTAATACCCCATTTTATTTATTTGAATTATATTAAGTTCCGGATAAAAAATAACCTCGTGATCATAATCGCTCGGTTGTCCCGATTCGTGCTCTTTTTTGTGCCATATTCGCCTTTTATCGTTCACTATTGCCGTTATATTTAAATTTTTGATTGAACCATATATCAAATACTCCCGACTGCCGGCATAATAATAAGACGGCATCGCCCACGATAGTTTAAATTCATGCAAATTTGTAGTTTCAGCTATACAGTCAGACTCGGAAACAAACTCGTAGCCCTCTTGCAACATTTTTTGTTGCGTCAAAGTAAAGGGCTTATCCGCCTTTATAAAATGCGCGTAACAGATACAAGTCTGTATTTTTTCACTACACGATAAAGGAGGACTTTTTTTGCGATAAATGAGCAAAGTTTCTCCCTTCGTATTTGTTAAGGCTTCAAATTTAGCCAAATTTTTATTTTCTATATATGAAAAATCCGTATTAAGGGGTGAAAATAGAAAGGCTATAAATAAAACAAACAATATCAATGCCGCAAACGATAATATCAATGATGCGAGTATGGCGATCTTGATGACTTTCCACAATGTTTTTAATATCTTTATTGTTTGCATTACAATTTAACTTCCCCTCTATTTTATAAATTTGCTGAGGTATTTATAAACCGCGCCGCTGATCTTAGCGGCTTTAAATTTTCATCGCGCAAGCTTGCTTCTAAGGTCGTAATACGGATAATCCATCGCCGCAGCGGCAGCCTCTCGCGCAGAGCCGCCTGCAAATTTTTCGATCACGCAAAGTCCAAGCTCAATAGAACTGCTCACGCCGCCAGCAGTGATGATCTCGCCTCCTGCGGGCAGGCTTTCGCGCACGAGCCGCTCATGCACCACGTCCGCGCAGTAAGGCGCCAGCAGATCGTAGCAAAACGGATGGGTGGTCGCGCGCTTTCCGCGCAAAAACCCCGCCGCGCCCAGAAGCAGCGAACCGGTGCAAACGCTAAACTTATACTTCGCATCGCGCGCGGTCGCGAGCCACGAGATGAAGCCCGCATCGTCCCTCAGGCGGCGCGTCGCCATACCGCCGGGCACAAAAACCGCATCAAAGCCGCCTAGATCCGTCGTAATCTCGCCCGCATCGATCGTAAGGTCGCCGCTATCCGAAACCTGCCGCTCGCGCGAGCAAAACCTCATCTCAAGCTGCGGGCGGACGGCTTTGAGCCTTAGCATACAATCGTAAAATCCCACAAAATCGAGATGCGTCTGTCCGCTAAACATCACAAGCGCTAGATTTTTCATGATCCGTCCTTTAAATTTATCGCTCGCCCAAGCTTTCGGTTTGCCGCCGCTGCAATTCTCGCCGCCGCAAGTCGTAAAAATGCGCGGCGGCTAAATTTTGATGCCGCAGGCTACCCAAAAAACCCGCTCAAACGAATTTTAAATTTTACCCGCATTGAAACTTGCAGAAATTTTACCGCCCGCGAATGAAATTTCAGAAGCGATTTAAAATTTGCGCGCCTTTTATTCCGCTTTACTCAGACCTGCAAAAGCCCGTAAGCCCGCATAATGCAGCCTTTTTGAAACATTCTCAAATTCTAAATTCCAAACTCCCTCGTCGTATTTCCATTCAAACGGCGTTTTGTAGCTTTCCCAAATTTTACAAGCCTGATTATTGACCTCTTTGGTGAGCTCCGCGATATTCAAAGCCTTGCCAGCCTCGCTCATCATCAAATGCCAGTTGTCCAAATCGGCGGGGTCGTCGGTATGGATGGATTTTTCGCGCGGCAGATAATACACAAAATCGCCCGTATCGAAGGGGAAGAGGGTGTGGCACAGCGCAATGCCGTAAATTTTTTGGGCAAATACGGTAGGAAGCTGCTCGTCCGAATAGCCGAAAGTTGAAACATATAAAAAGCTGCGCAAAATGCTCGCTAAATTTCTGCAAACCGGCGCAAAGGCGTATCTGCATACCTGCTGCGTTAAGGCGCCGTTTCGAATAAAACTTATGGCGCTATCGATCTCTTTTCTTCTTGCTTGCACGTATTTTATCTTTTTAAATCGCCAAGCCTGCATCAGCTGCAAAGAATTGTCGATAACTCGCAGATGCTTGTCTCTTTTTTCATCCGCCGTGCCGTTTAGCTCCGCGATCCTCGCAACAGCCTGCCTCCAAAACGGAATTAAGGTCTCCACCCATCCCAGGTAGCTAAGATAAAGCGCGTTCGGCTCCTCTTTTTCAAAAGCCGCTCTCATCTGCGTAAGTTTTATCATCGCAAGCCCCTTATATCAAAATTTTATCCCGCTCGCTACTCCTCGCCAGACGTCTTCTCTCCGCCCGCCATGCAGCTTTGGAATATAAATTTATGCTCCTGCGGCAGCGCTTCGTAAATTTTACCCGCAAGATCGCGGATCTCCCAAAGTGCGGCTTTGTTAGAGCGCAGAGCGAGGAAATTTTGCAGGCTGCGCGCGTTTATGCTCCAGCTAAGCTCGCTCTTGTAGCACTCTGGCAGGCAATATTTGGCGATATCAAGGCTGATTGGGGTTTGTAAGATTGCGCGTAGATTTTCAAGAGCCGCGATACTTGCGTTATCGACCGCTTCGTTACCGGTAAGCACGATGTATCGCGCGGCATTTTCGAAGTCTCCTTGCGCGAAGCTGTCCTCGCCGCGCAATTCTTTGAGAGTGTAGCGAGTAGATTTTACGCTAAGGCTTGCTAGGCGGTGGCGCGCCAGCTCCTGAAGCAGCGCGCGGGAGATGCCGCTGATGTAAAAGTTGTAGTAGAGGTGTTCGAGCGTGCTTGAGTGCTTGAGTTGATTGCCGACGCGGTCAATGAGCGCTAGGTCTTTGGCGCCGCCGCAATCGCTGCGCTCAAAGCTCTGCCAGCAGGTGCGGATCGCATTTGAACAGACCCAAAGCGGAGTGAAATTTAGAAGTTTGACTTGCATGTTTTGCCTTTGGTTTTGAAATTTTTGGATGATTTTAGCGTTTCGGGACTTAAAATTTAGCAGGGCTCGGCATTTGTATTTTAAAATTTACATTCATCAAATTTACCTTGCACCGAGATACAAGGTAAATAAAATGAACTTAAGTATAAGGCGTAAGAGATATTTTAATATTGAATTAATACTAAAATACTATTTTGTTCCCGAGAAAAACTTTTTATCCTCATTAAACTTATAAATTTCTTTAGCATTTTTACAATTCTTATAGGCGTTGCTATTTTCGTTTAATTTATCAAAATCGCATTGTTTGAAAACTTTTTCTGCCTCATCAGGATGATTTTGATAGTATTCTAAAGATTTAACCTCCGTATTATCGCAACCCACCAAAAAAGCAGCGAACGCAAGCCCCCCCCAGAGGAACGTTTTAATGTTTTTCATTTCATTCTCCTTGTTTGAAATTTTACCTGGTATTTTACCATCTGTTTACTTTGAGAATTTTGAATTACTGCCATTCTACCTGCGCGGTAAACAAATTTAACGAAGCTTTGATACCGCCCTTAAGCTACATTTCGCTAAGATTGCGGCTAAATTTTAAAAAAGGTGCAAAATGAATGATAAATTTAGCAAAATCGGCTTCATCCTCGCAGTCGCAGGCAGCGCCGTAGGGCTCGGTAATGCGTGGAAATTCCCCACTTTAGTAGGCACCAACGGCGGCAGCGCATTTATCTTGCTATATCTTTTGCTGACGCTTTTGGTTAGCTTCGTGATTTTTTTAGCCGAGATCGTCATCGGCAGGCTAAGCGAAAGTGATCCAGTGCGCGCATTTGAAAAACTCGCACCCTCATACAAAGGCGCATGGAAATACGCGGGATTTTTTATGATTAGTGCGCTTTTGATCTATGCTTTTTACAGCGTCGTAATGGGCTGGATCCTAAAATACGTGGTCTCAAGCGCTTTTTATCTGCCAAAAAGTATAGATGAAAGCGGCGCAGCGTTTAAAGCGCTTTTAGGTGGCGATTTTTTAAGCGCGGCGATATGCTTTACCATAGCGTCGGCATTTTGCTTTTTTATCGTGTCCAAAGGCGTTAAAAGCGGCATCGAGCGACTTAATGTCTGGATGATGCCCGCGCTATTTATTTTGCTGGTTTTGATGCTAATTTACGCCGCGAGTTTCGATGGATTCGGACGTAGCGCAAAATTCTTGCTAGTGCCAGATTTTTCCAAGCTTAATAAAGATAGCGTTCTTTCGGCGCTAGGACTTGCATTTTTTACGCTTTCGCTGGGCGTTACTACGATTATGACCTATGCTGCAAGCCTGCCTGCGCGCACCAATATCCTAACCTCAAGCATAAATATAGTCTGCATTAATGTCCTAATCGGCGTGATGATGGGACTTATCGTCTTTACTTTCATCTTTGAATTCGGTGGCGATCCCAAAGCGCAAGGTCCTGGGCTAGTGTTCGTCTCGCTGGTGGTGCTTTTTTCAAAGCTCGGTGCGATCGGAAATATCCTAGCCTTTTTATTTTTCACCTCGCTATTATTTGCGGCGATTACTTCTGCAATTTCGATGCTGGAGCCTGCGATTTATTATCTCGTAAACTCCCGCAAGCTAAGCCGCAAGCGCGCTTCACTTTTAGTTTTTGCCGTGACGTATGTTTTAGGGATATGCTGCATTTTGGGTTATTACGGGGGCACGAGCGAGTATTTTAGCCTAGGTGGCAAGAGCTTTTTTGACGTGCTTGATTACCTAACCTCGAATATCTTAATGCCTCTTAGCGGCATAATTGTGGCGATTTTCGTAGGGTTCGTGATCAAAAAACGAGCCGTCGAAATTCTACTGCGCCCATATATGGGACGAATGGGCTTTAAGCTGTGGTATTTCGTACTACTGCGCTTCGTGGCGCCAGTCGCGATCGTAGTGATAGCGCTCAATCAGCTAAAAATTTTAAATTTTTAAATTTTGTAAAGCAGGTGGATAACATGGATTTAAAATTTGGCGCTAAAGCAGTCCAAAAGCAACGCGCCAAATTTCATAGCGAACTTGCGGCGATCCGTTAGCCTTGCAGCGATAGTTTAAAATTTTATGTTTAGATAGAGGAAGGTCAAAGTATGCGACGGCAATCAGCTTTCGGCGCGACCGTGCTAACCTGCATGGCGATCGGTGCGCGCGACAAAGGCGTCGTAGCGCAGCCGCGTCTAATCACGCTGTGGAATTTTAAAATTTAGCGTCAAAGCAGCCCAAAAGTAGCGCGCCAAATTTCATGGCGAGTTTGCGTAGATAGTTTGGAATTTTAAAATTCCGTAGCTTTAAAATTTAAAAATCATTGGAGCGAAAATGAACGATAAATTTAGCAAAATAGGCTTCATACTTGCCGTCGCGGGCGGCGCGGTGGGGCTTGGCAACGCATGGAAATTCCCCACCCTCGTGGGCCAAAACGGCGGTAGCGCCTTCGTGCTTTTGTACCTCGCGCTCACGCTGGGCGTGGGCTTTAGCATATTTCTAGCCGAGATGGCGCTAGGCAGGCTAAGCGGGCGGGATCTACCGAGCGCTTACGAGACGCTAGCGCCGCGCGGCGGACGCAAATGGCGCGCGGGAGGCGTTTTCATCGCGGGCGGCATGCTGGTGCTGTCCTTTTACCTCGTGATCCTCGGCTGGGTGATCCGCTATATCTTTTTGGGCTTTTCTCCGCTGCCCGCAACCGCCGAGGAAGCGGGCGCCGTCTTTGACGATCTCATCTCGCATTCGCTAGTTACGAGTCTGGGCTTTTACGCGCTTGCGCTCGTGCTGACGCTCTCTGTCGTCGCGCGCGGCATCAAAAGCGGTATCGAGCGGCTAAACGTCGTGATGATGCCGCTTCTTTTCGTGCTGCTGCTTGCGATGCTTGCGTATGCGTGCACGATGCAGGGCTTCGGCGCGGCGGCGAAATTTCTTTTCTACCCCGACTTCGGCAAAATCACCGTCAACTCCGTCCTATCCGCGCTCGGGCTCGCGCTCTTTACCCTGTGCGTGGGCGTCGGCTGTATCGCGGCATACGCGGCGTCGCTTAGCGAGGGTGTGCGGCTCGTGCGCAGCTCGGTAAACATCGTATTTATCAACATCGCGATCGGACTGATGATGGGGCTCATCGTCTTTACCTTCATCTTCGAATTCCACGCCGATCCCGCGCAGGGTGCGGGGCTTGTGTTCGTCTCGCTCACTACGATGTTTGCAAAAATGGGGCTAGCGGGACAGGTGCTTGAAGTCGCGTTTTTCGTCTCGCTCTTTTTCGCGGGGATCACGAGCGCGGTTTCGATGATCGAGCCTTTCGTCTTCTATCTCATCGGCAGATTTAAAATTTCGCGTCTGCGCGCAGTCTGCATCTCGGGGTGCGTCATAGCGGCGCTAGGCGCATGCTCGCTACTATCGATGCACGCGGATTATGCGAGCAAATTTAAGCTTTTCGGCGCGAGCTTTTTTGACTGCTTGGACTTCGTAAGCTCAAACGTCATGCTGCCCCTCGGCGCGCTAACCTCGGCGATCTTCGTGGGCTTTGTGATGGATGCACAGCGCCTGCGCGGGCTTTTCGGCGCCGATATGGGCGAGCTTGGATTTAAAATTTGGTACTTTTCGCTGCGCTTCGTAGCGCCCGTCGCGATCGTGATCATAATGGCAAATCTGCTGTTTTTCAGCGGGAAGTAAGAAGCGATTCGGTTAAATTTAAAGGCGGCATGGGTTTAAATTTAACCCTTTTTAAGCGAGCTTAAATTTAAAAAGGTCGCTTAACATCGCAGCCCGTTAGGCTCGTATTTTAACTAGCGTTTTGCTAAAGGAGTAAATTTTGAAAGCTCTTAAATTTATAGCCAAAGCCCTAATCGCGGTGCTCGGCGTTTGTGTGATCGTCGGTGCGCTTAATTACAGCGGGTTTAGCTTCGGCGATCTAAAATGGCTTAGCAAAGATGAGATGGTGCAAAATTTCGTACAGGACGAATTGGAAAATTATTATTATGAAGGGAAGTCCAAATACAATAAACTTTACACCATAGATACCAACTTAACATTTCACGAAGCTATTTCTAAAATCAACGAAATCTTTGAAAATCATTCAAATGACAAGGACTTTAATTTAATATATGATTTAAATTCTTCACTCCCTTTTAGAGATATTACAGACGAAATGGTATCGGATGAAAAAATCCCATGGACTTTTTCAGATTTTATCTACCACCATACTGTCAATAATGTCGATGCGGGAGATAATTACACGTATAGACCATTTGAAGGCAATAGAAAAATAGACTATGAAAAAGAAAAAGGTAAAGTGATTATTCTAAATCAGCATTATTCATCAAATATTTATTTATCAGATACTTTCACCATAAAAGAATGCCGTAAAGAAACATCGTTTATTGATAGAATACTGGGCGAAAGCCAATTTTGTATGAAATTTATAGCGATAAAACGTATCCCCAATGAGTATGAGCCGAGCAAGCGGTATCGTGACGATCCAAATTTTATATTCAATAGCACGAAACGGAATTTTGATATATTTTTAAAAAATATAAATTCCGAGGAAAGCTGCCTTGGTATTATTGATTGTTATGAGACTAGATTAGATAACCATGAAAACAGATATATAGGATTTATGAAGCTTTTTGAGCTTATGAAATGATATGATGTTGGCAGTATTATATTAATTTGAAGTAACGATATCAAGCGCCCTAGCTCCGTGCGTAGCAAAACATAAAATTCCTCGTAAAATTTTACGCTTTACATCTTGCGAATGGATTTTTACCAAAGCAAAATTCTGTCTAGCGGCACCGCATCTCGTGCTGCGAGCGCAAAACGTTTAGCAAATATCGCGATAAATTTAAACTTATAATAGTGGAGTTTGAAAAAAAGACGCACCGCTTTGAAAGCGCGTACGAAGCTACGTGGCGATATTTGCGGCAAGCGGTGTAAGCCATGCCGCTAAATTTGAAGCGAAATTTCAGAATAAGGCTAAATTTAAGAAATTTAGCCGTTCATTATCGATAGTAGCTCGGTGTTGTCTTTGGTTTTTAGCATCTTGGCGTATAAAAATTTCAGCGCCTCGACGTCGTCCATCGTCGAAATCGCCGAGCGCAGCGCCCAGATCTTTTGCAGATTTTCGCTGCCTTGCAAAAGCTCCTCTTTGCGCGTGCCGGACTTGGTAATGTTGATCGCAGGGTAAATTCTGCGGTCCGAGATATTGCGATCAAGGATGATCTCGCTGTTGCCCGTGCCCTTGAACTCCTCGAAGATCACGTCGTCCATGCGCGAGCCGGTCTCGATGAGCGCGGTAGCGACGATGGTGAGCGAGCCGCCGTTTTCGATATTTCGCGCCGCACCGAAGAAGCGCTTCGGCTTGTGCAGGGCGTTTGCGTCCACGCCGCCGCTTAAGACTTTGCCGCTGCTAGGCGTAACGGTGTTGTAGGCGCGCGCAAGGCGGGTGATGCTATCGAGCAGGATGACGACGTCCTTGCCGTTTTCGACGGCACGTTTTGCCTTTTCGATGACGAGCTCGGCGACGCGGACGTGGTTGAACGCGGGCTGATCGAAGGTCGAGCTAAACACCTCGCCTCGCACGCTACGCTCCATGTCGGTCACCTCCTCCGGGCGCTCGTCGACTAGCAGCACCAAAAGTTCGACCTCGGGGTGGTTGCGCGTAATGCCGTTGGCAAGCTCCTTCATAAGCTCCGTTTTACCGCTACGCGGAGGCGCCGTGATGAGCCCGCGCTGCCCCTTGCCGATCGGGGTGAAAAGATCGAGTACACGACCGGTAAGGCGCATAGGATCGTATTCGAGCTTGAGCTTTTCGGTCGGGAAAAGCGGCGTGAGATTGTCAAATAGCGGACGCTCTCTAGCCTCTTGGATCGATTTGTAATTGATCGCCTCGATCTTTAAGAGCGCGTAGTACTTCTCCTGATCCTTCGGCTCGCGCACCTGGCCCGTGACGATGTCGCCGACGCGCAGAGCAAATTTGCGGATCTGGCTGAGGCTCACGTAAGCGTCATTGGCGCTGTCGCTTAAATTTGAATCTATGCCACGCAAAAAGCCGTAACCCTCGGCGGTAACCTCCAAAATCCCCGTAAAAAGTATGAAGCCGCCCTGCTTCGTCTGCATGCGTAAAATTTCAAAAACAAGCGCTTGGCGGCGGAATTCGCGCGGGTTCTCGACGCCTAGCTCGTCTGCTATGGCGATGAGATTTTCAAGATCCATCGAGCGGAGCTCCTCGATCTGGTAGCCCTCGACGGGAACGTGCGTTTTAGCGTAAGTTTTTCTGCCGTTTTGATTAGAATTTGAAGCGGCGGTCTGAGCGGAATTTTGATTTGTATTTTCCATTTGTCCTCTTAGAGTGTGAAGTTATTAAATTTAGTTTTAAAAGTCGCGAAATTTAAAATTTAGTTCTCTTTATAAGCACCGAACCTTAAAATTTTTTGTTGTCTTCTGCTGATGAGCTCGTCTATGCTAAGATCGTCTAGCTTGTGCAGCTCGGTTAAGACATAGTTTCCAAGCGCTTTTATCGCGCCGTCTTTATCCCTGTGGGCGCCCGTTTTAGGCTCCTTGATCACATCATCGACCAAGCCTAGCTCTTTTAGCTCCTCGGCGGTGATCTTTAGCGCCTTCGTAGCGGCCTCGCTCTTGCTCGGATCGTTCCACAAAATCGCGGCACAGCCCTCGGGAGAGATAACCGAAAAGATTGAGTTTTGAAGCATCGCCAAACGATCGGCCACGCCGATCGCTAAAGCTCCGCCGCTGCCGCCCTCGCCGATAACGACGGCGATCGTAGGGGTTTTAAGATCGCTGAGTTCATATAAATTTCGCGCGATAGCCTCGCTCTGACCGCGCTCCTCGGCGCCAAGTCCCGGATATGCGCCCGGAGTATCGATCAAAAATAAAATCGGAATGTTAAATTTCTCGGCAAGTTTCGCTACACGCAACGCCTTGCGATAACCCTCAGGATGCGGCATGCCGAAATTTCGCTTCAGCTTATTTTTGGTGCCGCGACCCTTCTGCTCGGCAATCACGGCAATTTTACGGTTGCCCATAATACCCAGATAACACACGATCGACGGATCGTCTCTAAAGGCGCGGTCGCCGTGAAGCTCCCTAGCGTCTTGTAAAAGCGCGCGAATATAATCGATCGCATAAGGGCGATCCGGGTGGCGCGCAAGCTGAAGCCTTTGGTATTCGTTTAAATTCTTATAAACTTTAGAAATTTCTTTTTCGAGGTTCTTATTTAAAATTTCGACCGCATCCTCATCGCCGCGAATTTTAGCGGCGGTGATGTCCTCATCGATCTGCTTTATAGACTTTTCGAAGTCCAAATAGCTCGCCATCAATCTACTCTTTTGAAAATAAGCGACGCGTTTGTGCCACCGAACCCGAAGTTATTGCTCATAACGCAATCGAGTTTAGCTTTTCTGGCAACGTTTGGCACATAGTCCAAATCGCAATCGGGATCTTTTGAAATTTGATTTATCGTAGGCGGTATGATGCCGTTTTGCATCGCTAAAAGGCTGATCGCAGCCTCTACCGCTCCGGCAGCGCCTAGGCAGTGTCCTAGCTGACCCTTGGTGGAGCTGACTGCAGGCACCTTGCCCTCGCCGAAAAGCTCTTTTAACGCCGCGGTTTCGTTTTTATCGTTTATCGCGGTGGACGTTCCGTGAGCGTTTATATAATCAATCTTCGGGCGTCCCGCCATCTCATAGGCTTTTTTCATAGCGCGGATCGGGCCGTCTAGGCTAGGCGAAGTGATATGATAAGCATCGCCGCTAGCGCCGAATCCTACGAGCTCGCCGTAAATTTTAGCGCCGCGCGCTTTTGCGTCCTCTAGCTCTTCTAAAACCAAAGCCGCCGCACCTTCACCCATCACAAAGCCGTTTCGCTCCGCATCAAACGGACGTGAAGCGTGCGCAGGATCGTCGTTTCTAGCGCAAAGCGCCTTCATCGCGGCAAATCCGCCGATACCTACGGGACAAACCGCAGCCTCAGCACCCACTGCGAGCATCTTTTGTGCTTCGCCGATCATAATAACTCTCGCAGCGTCCATAATCGCATGCGCAGAAGCCGCACAAGCCGTGACGCTGGATAAATTCGGACCTTTTAAATTGTAGTATATTGAAACAAAGCCGCCGAGCATATTTACTAACGCAGAAGGGATAAAAAACGGAGAAATCCGCCTAGGGCCGCGCTGCAAGCAGGTATTGGCATTTATCTCGATATTCGGTAAACCGCCGATACCGCTAGCCGAGCTAACGCCGAATTCGTCGCTATCGAAATCACTAAATTTAGCGTCATCTATGGCTTCGCCCGCAGCTTTAAGCCCGAGTTGGATAAATCTATCCATCTTTTTTATCTCTTTTCCATCCTCGATTATGCTCGAAGGATCGAAACCTTTTACTTCAGCTGCAATTTGAACTGGAAATTCGCTAGCGTCAAAGAGCGAAATTTTATCAACCCCGGTTTTTCCGTTACAGATATTTTCAAAACTGCTCTGTTTGTCAAGCCCGAGAGAGGTTATCATCCCGATGCCCGTTACTACGACTCGTTTCAAAACCGCTTCCTTAAAATTTTATTTTTTAGGCAAATTTTCTATATAATCTACTACGTCTTTAATGCTTACTAATTTTTCAGACTCGCTATCTGGGATCTCGATACCGAATTTCTCCTCTAAAGCCATTACTAGCTCAACTACGTCAAGAGAGTCCGCGCCCAAATCCTCGATAATTTTAGAGTCAAGTTTAACCTGATCCGGGCTAACGCTGAGTTGTTCTACAACTACGTCTCTTACATCTTCAAATACTGCCATTTTAGCACTCCTTTAAAAAAATACCGCGTAATTCTATAATATTTAACCTTAAATTCCGCTATTTAACGCTACATATAGAGCCCGCCGTTGATTTTAAGCGTCTCGCCCGTAATGTAGCCCGCGCCGTCGCTTAGCAAAAACGCAACTCCTTCGGCAACGTCGCTCGTGCTTCCGAGGCGCTTAAGCGGGATGCTCGCTTCGTAACTTGCTTTTACGTCGTCGCTTAGCGCGTCCGTCATATCGGTGGCGATGAAGCCCGGAGTTATGCAGTTGAAGCGGATGCCGCGCGCCGCGCCCTCTTTTGCAAAGCTCTTACTCATCGCGATCATTCCGCCCTTGCTCGCGCTGTAATTGACCTGCCCGGCGTTTCCCATTTCACCGACGATCGAGGCGATGTTTACGACCGCGCCGAAGCGCTTTTTGCTCATTAGTTTTAGGGCCTCGCGGCAGCCGATAAAGGCGCTGCTTAAATTTGCTTCGATCACGCCCATGAAGTCTTCCAGCTTCATCCTAAGCGCGAGCTTATCGTTCGTAACGCCCGCGTTATTTACCAGATAGCTTAGTTCGCCGTCGCTTTGCGCGATCAAGCTTAGTGCCTCGCTAAATTCCGCTTCGTTCGTCGCGTCAAATTTAATCACGGCGCCCTCTCCGCCGTTTGCGCGGATCTCCTCTAGCAGCGCGTCGGCAGGCTTAGGGCTTGAGCGATAATTGATCCACGCCTTAAGCCCATAGCCTGCTAAAGTCCTTGCAATCTGCGCGCCAATACCGCGGCTCGCGCCCGTGATTAAAACGTTTTTTCCACTAAATTTCATACTTGTCCTTTTGTTAAAATTTTAATCTCTAGCGTAAATTTATCCAAATTTACCTAAATTTTAGCAGTTTAAATCTACTCGCGACCTGCGCCGTTGAAATTTCAAAATAGTGCCTCGTCCATCTCCGCGGGCTTTGGTAACCCCATTAGTTTTAGTACGGTAGCTGCGACGTTGCTAAGCCCAAGTCCGCTTTTTAGCTCGCGCACGCCCTCGCCCGCAACGAAACAAAACACGTCAAAGGTCGTGTGGTTCGTTAAAATTTCGCCGTCCGCATCTCGCATCGCCTCGCAGTTGCCGTGGTCGCTGATCTGGATATAGGCGTAATCGTGCGCCCTCGCCGCGCTTAAAATTTTACCGATGCACTCATCCACCGCCTCGACCGCCTTCACCGCGGCGTCATAATTGCCCGTGTGGCCGACCATATCGCCGTTTGCGAAATTTACGACGATAAAATCGATCCCCGCTTCGATACCGCGGATCACCGCATCGCACACCGCGGGCGCACTCATCTGCGGCTGCTCGTCGTAGGTTTTTACTTTGGGACTCGGGATCAGCACGCGAGTTTCGTTCGGCAGCGGCTCCTCGACGCCGCCGTTGAAGAAAAACGTCACGTGGGCGTATTTTTCGGTCTCGGCAGTGTGAAGCTGCGTAAGACCGGCTTCCGCGATCACTTCGCAAAGCGTGTTTTTTAGCACGGGCTTCTCAAATAGCAGAGGAAATTTAAAGCTCGCGTCGTATTCGCTCATCGTGATTAAATTTTGCACGACGAATTTTCGCTCAAATTCGCCGAAGCCCTCATCACCCAAAGCCGCGCAAAGCTCCCTGGCGCGATCGTTTCTAAAATTTATAAAAATCACTCCGTCGTCCGCGCCGATACCGCCAAAGCCGTTAAAGCTCGCGGGCTCGATAAACTCGTCGCTCACGCCGTGCTCGTAGCTTTGCAGCACATACTCGCTAGGCGAAATTTCAAGCGGCGCCGCTTCGCCCATAAGCACGTCGTAAGCGCGCTTTACGCGGTCAAAGCGCTTGTCGCGATCCATCGCGTAAAAGCGCCCGCAAACGCTAGCAACTTTAAATTTAGCCTGTAGATGCTTTAAAAATTCCGCGCCGCTGCTCGGCGAAACGTCGCGCCCATCGGTGATAGCGTGCGCCCATGTCTCGCAACCCGCATTCTGCGCTATCTCGCAGATCGCGTCGAAATGGCGCAGATGCGAATGCACGCCACCGTCGCTGTAAAGCCCTATGACGTGCAGTCTGCGGCACTTTGAAAGCAGGCTTTGTAGCGCTTCGTTTTTCTCAAGCGAGCCCTCATCGATCGCGCGATCGATTTTGACTAGGTTTTGATACAGAATTCTACCGCTTCCGATCGTCATATGCCCTACTTCGCTGTTTCCCATCTGCCCTTGCGGCAAGCCCACGGCAAGCCCCGAGGTATGCAGCAGCGTATTGGGCACGTTTTTAAAAAGATAATCATAGGCGGGCTTTTTCGCGTTTGCAAACGCGTTAAATTTATCGCTAGCGTTAAAGCCGATGCCGTCGGTGATAAGTAAAATCGTCTTTTGCCCCATTTTGGCTCCTAAATTTCGTCTAAATTCCGCCGCGCAGGTCTTTTGAAGCGAATCTGCGGCGCTGTTTTTACGAGCGGCATTATACTTTCTTTTGGCAAATGCGGCAAAATTTCATCCGCCCTAAAAGCTAAATTTTACCTCTTTTATACTAAAATGCGCGTTTTCATATAAAATTTCATAAAATTTAAAAGGTAAACTTTGTTTTATTATCTCTATCATCTTACGAATATAAATTTTTTCCAATACATCACCGCGCGCGCAGGCCTTGCGTTTTTTATCGCTTTTTGTTTTTCAGTCTGGGCTATGCCGCGGTTTATCCGCTGGGCGCAAGCTAGACACGCCGCGCAGCCCATCTACGAGCTCGCGCCGCAAAACCATCAGAAAAAGAGCAAAACCCCCACGATGGGCGGGCTCGTTTTTGTTACCGCCGCGGTGCTCGCAAGCCTGCTGTGCGCCAAGCTAAACAACGTCTTCGTGCTTTGCGGACTGCTTTGTTTAGTGGGCTTTGGATACATAGGCTTTAAGGATGATATCTCTAAAATTTTAGGTCGCCAAAACCACGCAGGTCTTAGCGCGCGGGCTAAATTTGCACTGCAAAATTTCTTGGCGTTTCTGATCGGGGCTACGCTTTATGCTTTTAGCGACCTGGGCGGGGAATTTTTCGTGCCGTTTTTCAAATACCCTCTGCTAAATTTATGGATCTTCGCGCCGCTGTTTTGGACGATCGTGATAAGCGCGAGCTCAAACGCGGTAAATTTAACCGACGGATTAGATGGGCTAGCGACCATTCCGTCGGTGTTTTCGCTCTGCAGCTTGGGCGTATTTGCCTATCTTTGCGGGCATGCGATCTACTCGCAATATCTCTTGCTACCGCGTGTCGCAGGCGCAGGCGAAGTCTGCATCATCGTATCGGCGCTCATCGGCGCGCTGCTTGGATTTTTGTGGTTTAACTGCTACCCCGCCGAAGTCTTTATGGGCGACAGCGGCAGCCTCAGCGTAGGCGCGTTTTTAGGATACTGTGCGGTCATCACGAAAAATGAAATTTTACTCATAATGATCGGCTTCGTCTTCGTCATCGAGACGCTCAGCGTGATCTTGCAGGTGGGCAGCTTTAAAATTTTCAAGCGCAGAATTTTCCTGATGGCGCCGATACACCACCATTTCGAGCTTAAAGGCTGGGTCGAAAACAAAATCATCATCCGCTTTTGGATCATCGCGCTGATCGCAAATATCATAGCGCTGACGTCGCTGAAATTGAGATAAAATGCGAGCGCAGGTCAAGCGCAGTTTTTTGAAAGATGCGAGAGGAACGGCGAAATGAGCGAACTTGGCGCCGATGAGATAACTCAAATTTTATGGGGCGAAGGGGGAGAAAAATGAAAAAATCACTATTCGGCTACGGGCTTACGACCAAAGCGATCGCCGAACACTGCCAAAAAGGCGGCTGTTGGGAGATTTACGACGATAAATTTGAAATTTCTTCGGGCGCGCCGAAGCTAGACGAGTTCGGCAACGCGCTTTTAAACCCAAGCGAGTTCGATCCCGCCGCAAGCGAGCTTGAAATCCCAAGCCCAGGCTTCCCGCCGCATCACGAGCTGGTGCGAAAAGCACGGAATTTAATCAGCGAATATGATTATTTCGACGATTACAAAGGTCTTAAAATTTGGATCAGCGGCACGAACGGCAAGACCACGACGACGAAGATGATGCAGCACCTGCTCGAGCGATACGGCTCGCAAATGGGTGGCAACGTGGGCGTTCCGCTTGCAAAACTTGATAAAAGTGCCGAAATTTGGGTGCTGGAGACGAGCTCGTTTACGCTGCACTACACCAAACACGCGCGCCCCGACATCTACGTGCTGCTTGCGATCACGCCCGATCATCTTAGCTGGCACGGCGATTTCGCGGAGTATGAGCGCGCTAAACTCTCGCCGCTGCTAGCGATGCGCGAAGGCTCCGTGGCGCTGATCCCGCGCGCCTACGAAAGCTCCGCCGCCGCGCAAAACAGCCTTGCTCGCGTAATCTGCTACGAGGACGAAGCGGATCTGGCGCAAAAATTCAGCATCGATTTAGGCGAGATAAAATTCCGCACCCCCTTTTTGATAGACGCGCTTTTGGCGCTGTGCGTGGAGAAAATTTTATTCGACAGATGCGACGCCATGCGACTGAATGACTTCGTGATCGAGGGCAACAAGCTCGAAGAATTTACCGACGCGCGCGGCAGGGTCTGGGTCAATGACACGAAGGCTACCAACATCGATGCATGCGCGCAGGCGCTGAAGCGATACGCGGGACGCAAAATACATCTGATCCTCGGCGGCGACGATAAAGGCGTGGATCTGCACCCGCTTTTTGCGGAGTTTAAAAAATACGATCTGCAAATTTACGCGATCGGCTCAAATACCGATAAAATCGTGCTTTTGTGCGATGAATACAGTCTTCCTTGCGTGCGCTGCGAAATTTTACAAACCGCGGTGAGTGAAATTTCGAAACGGTATCGAGGCGCAGGCTTTGAACAAAGCGGCGCAAGCGAATTGAAAGTACAAAATTTAGGCGCGGATGACGGATGCAACGGCGGCAAGGCGAAAGAAAACGCAAAGATCGGCGAGGACACGCTGCAAAAAGGCGGCGGCTCATCTGCCGCAAGCAACGACGCCTCTTCGCCGAAACGCCGCGCAAATGACGGTGAAACTCAGAATTCGCAGAATTCTAAAAATTTCGAAAATTTTAAAAATTCCATACATTCTGCGAGCGAAATAGCGCTGTTAAGCCCTGCATGTGCCAGTTTGGATCAATTTAAAAGCTACGCTGAACGCGGCGAGCTATTTAAAAAACAGGTCGCGCAGCTTGGATAAATAGGCCTATCGAGGTTAGCCAGATCGAGCTGGGCTTTTTAATACAATTTGCAGTCGCATTTTAAAATTTAAACGCTTCTGCTGCGCGGATATATCTAAGTAAATCTAGCTGAAACATGCATCGCAACGTCGCATTATCGGCTTTAGCGCAATGCCTATAAAGATGCCGTTAATAAGTTTGACAAAGTGTGGATTTTTGATGCTAAATTTAACCAATCGCTCCCGACTGTCCGTTATACGCGCAAATTTATCTACTTTGCATAGCCCAAAACCAAGCATATAATTTGAAGTCGGCCAAATAATAAAATTTCACATCACTTTGTTTTTTTAGATCGATAGCCTATTTTGATTATTGCAAATTACTGCGCAAGCAATATTTTCGCTACTGAAATTTAGAAAATTTTAACTGAGTAAATTTGACCGTTTTCGAGCATAACGTGCAAAAATATAGCGAGAATCGAGGATTTTAACCGAGATTTAAGTATTGCATGGCTAAAATTACTCTTCTTTTTCGGTGGTTGGATAGCTCAGTCGGTAGAGCAGCAGACTGAAAATCTGCGTGTCGGCAGTTCGATTCTGCCTCTAACCACCACTTAATCTATTTTATCTTTTAATCGCTCTTTTTGTTTCTCTTTGTTGTTATGATGGTGCTTGCCTTAAATTCTGGTTATTTTTATGTTAATTCTGAGTATAATCGTTCTAAAAAATAGTCTTAATTAAGCGTTAAAGGCGAACGCGTAAAACTCATGGAATACAGGCAGAGACTGCAAAGTGAAATTTATGCAGTGCATGCAGCAAACTGCGCAGAATAATAAAATTTGTACTACATTCGTTTGCTCGCGCGAACTTGTTTAAATTTTACCCCCGAAGTAACCTATAAATTTAAAGCCAAATAAATCAAACACGAAATAAGATGAAGGCAAAGCCGAGAAAAAAGTACAAAAGTTAAAATTTCAAAGTCTGCAAAATTTATAATAAAAAAAGAGATAGAAAAAAATAAGAGCTATAAAATTTGTAAATTTACAATAGCAATGATTAGAAAAGAATACAACTATGTAAAACTATAAAGTTCATAAAACCTTATAAAAGGAGAAGTCCACCTTACACTCCTCCCCTTATTTTATATATTCTTTCTTATTACTCTCCCCTACCTTTCTTGCCTCTCTTACCTTTAGCCTTAGACGATCCCTCTTCTTTAGCTTCGTCTTTCAACTTAGCCGTAGAGCCTTTTACTTTACTATCATCATTCATAGCTTTATCCATGCTATCATCCATTTTCTCTTGCATCTTTTCTGATTTGGCATTTGCTTTAGCTTTAGCAGATTTGACGGTATCTTTAGCTTTTTTACTTGCTTTTTTCTTGGCAGATTTTAGATCGCTTATGTCGGTCTGTCCGCTTACGGCAAGATCATCTTTAATAAGCTCAAATCTCTTATCGCCTATGCCTTTGATGTTTTTGATATCCTCGATATCTTTAAATTTATTATCCTTGCGGTAATCTATGATAGCCTGAGCTTTTGCCTCTCCGATACCGGGAAGTGCCATAAGCTCCTCTTTACTTGCGGTGTTTAAATTTACTGCTGCTAGCATAAATGCAGGAAGCGATAGAAATAGTGCGGATTTAAATAGGTTTTTCATTAAAAGTCCTTTAAGGTTAAGATATTTGTATTGTCAAATAAAACGTCTATTAGCATTTAGGGCTTTTGCATACCTATCCCGCGTCAGTGCTTGGGAATAGATATACCGCCTATAGCCATTACGCTACCTTGCAATACGGTAAGGATTATATTTGCAGCGGGCTTAAAGGGAGATAAAATTTAAGTGGATATATTGAAATTTTATCTGCTCCGATCGTTTTATTAAATAAATACGTTAAATTTTAGCTTGATCTTAAAAAGCAGATAGGCGCGGATAAAGCTAGATATATTAAATTCAACAGCGCTTTTTTTGCTCCTCTTTGGAGACCGAAAAGGATAAAGCGAGATATATTAAATTTAATACCGCAAGCATTGAAACGAGATTTGGATTTAAATCATGTAAAAGGCTAAGCGGCGGTACTTATAAAATTTAGCCCTACCTTACCGCGCATGGAGACTTTACGGGCGATGTTAGACGCATACGACGACGGGATGCTGGTGTTATAAAAGGCGCGGATACTTTGCATGCAAGGCCAGGCAGGCGATATTAATAAAATTTAGCCGCATCAATAAGCTTGCTTTTGTAGGACATGCTTTTATAGGCTTGATTTTTATAGAACGTCTGGTTATATTAAGCAATAACACTTGCCAGGCTTTATTCGGTATCTAGTTTAAATCATACAAAAGCTTTATAAGTGCCGGCGGCTTTATAATTTAGATATAAAAACGGGCAATGTATTAAAAACGAACGAACGGATAAATATAAATTATATAAATGAGGCTCGTAGAGGTTAGAAATAAAGATCGCACCATAGAAGTTAAAAAGCAAACGCAACAGGACAGTATGGAAAAACGATACGAACGAGTAAGTATTATAGAAAAATTTCAATCCGTATCATTTTTCGTTCAATATAAGTCAAATTTAATGCAGAGTTTTGAGATTTTGTATTGGTGGAGGGCTAGATTTAAAATTTGTATTTACAGAAGGTTCTAAAATTCTAAAGAGATTATAGAATTTTAAATTTATCAAGCAATATTATTAGATAAAAAAGCGATAAGCTAAAGATACTGAAATAGAATTTAAATTGAAAATTGTATGGAAAGCTATGTAATTTTAACAAAGCCTGCAGCGACCTACTTTCCCCGTCCGAGTAACGGATAGTATCATCG
>NZ_CALIST010000020.1 GCF_938041645.1 uncultured Campylobacter sp.
ATAAAATTTTAAAAGTAATAATAAAAGTAATAAAAAGACTTTTGTTTCAATTCCCATGGGAAAGATTACCCACCAAATTTACCTAGCTAAGACGGTGAGATTTACCTCGCCAAATTTACTCCACCAAAGCGCGGAATTTACCCTGCAGGATAAATTCCGCTGAATTTTACTTCACCCTCTTTATCTCGATCTCGCCGTCACGTGCGCCGATTTCGATTTTATCGCCCGTTTTGATCTCGTCGCTTAGGATCATATCGGCGATCTTATCCTCTACTAGATCGTAGAGCGCCCTTCGTAGCGGCCTTGCGCCGTATTCGATATCAAAGCCCGCCGAGGCGATGAGCTTTTTGGCATTTTCGCTTAGACTCGCGTTAATGCCGCGGTTTGCGAGTGTTTTTTGCAGACTCTTAAACATAATGCCCACGATTTTTATAAGATCGTCCTCGCTTAGGGCATTGAAGATCACGATATCGTCCAAGCGGTTGATAAATTCGGGCTTGAAATAATTCTTCAGCTCGCTCTTTACCGCCTCCTCTCGCTCGGCAAGCGCTACCTCGCGCGGCTTGTCCGTATTTTTGGCGTCAAGCTCCATAATCTTAGCCGAACCGATATTGCTCGTTAGGATGATGATCGTGTTTTTGAAATCGACCGTAACGCCCTTGTTATCGGTCGCGCGTCCGTCGTCTAAAATTCCAAGCAGGATGTTAAAAACGTCCTTGTGCGCCTTTTCGATCTCGTCAAAAAGCAGCACCGAGTAGGGCTTTCTGCGCACAGCTTCGGTAAGCTGCCCGCCCTCGTCGTAGCCCACGTATCCAGGAGGCGCGCCGAGCAGGCGGCTGACGCTGTGCTTTTCCATATATTCGCTCATATCAAAGCGGATCATCGCCCGCTCGTCGTCGAATAAAAATCTAGCTAAGCTTTTCGCGCTCTCGGTCTTGCCGACGCCGGTAGGACCCAAAAACAAAAAGCTTCCGATCGGGCGGTTTTCGTTTACGAGCCCCGCTTTGTTGCGCTTGACGGCGCGAGCGATGGCGTGCAGCGCCTCGTCCTGCCCCACGACGCTTTCTTTTAGATGCTCCTCGATGTGGAGGAATTTCTCCTTTTCGGAGGAGAGCATTTTGCTTACCGAGATGCCCGTCCACTTGCTTAAAATTTCAGCCACGCTCTCCTCGTCCACGCGGTTTCGCAAAAGCACGCCGTTTTCTTTCATCACGTCCCATTTCGCCTCAAGTTCCTTAACCTTCGCCTGCGCGGCGGGGATCTTGCCGTATTCGATCTCGGCAGCCTTGCTAAGATCGCCGTTGCGTCTTGCTAGGCTAGCTTCGTTTTTAAGGCTATCGATTGCTTTTTTCGCCTCGCTGATGCCGCCGAATACGGACTTTTCGTTTT
This sequence comes from uncultured Campylobacter sp., assembly GCF_938041645.1. GTDB lineage: Bacteria > Campylobacterota > Campylobacteria > Campylobacterales > Campylobacteraceae > Campylobacter_B. Next base: position 1,390 of record NZ_CALIST010000020.1, read on the forward strand.
CAAATTTAGCCTGAAGCGCGTTTTTCTGCTCGGTTAAATTTTCGATCTCTTTATCGATCTGCGCGAGCCGCTCGTCGTTTTTGCCGTCATCCTCCATCTTAAGGGCTTCCTTTTCGACCTGAAGCGTAAGGATGTCGCGCTTAGCCTTGGCAAGCTCGTTGGGCTCGCTTTCGATCTGCATTTTAAGCTCCGCCGCCGCTTCGTCAATGAGATCGATCGCCTTATCCGGCAGAAATCTATCGCTGATGTAGCGGTCGCTTAGCCTTGCAGCCGCCACAAGCGCGCTATCGGTGATGGTGACGTTGTGATGCACCTCTAGCCGCTCCTTTATGCCGCGCAAGATCGCCGTAGCCTCGCTCACGCTAGGCTCCGCGACCGTCACGGGCTGGAAACGGCGCTGAAGCGCGGCGTCTTTTTCAAAATACTTTCGATACTCTTTCAACGTCGTAGCGCCGATAGCGTGTAGCTCGCCACGCGCAAGGGCGGGCTTTAGGATGTTTGCGGCATCCATCGAGCCTTCGCTTGCGCCCGCGCCTACGATGGTGTGAATTTCATCGATGAAAAGCACGACGTTCGCGGCTTTTACGACCTCGTTGATGACGGCTTTGAGCCTATCTTCAAACTCGCCGCGGTACTTCGCGCCCGCGATTAGCGCACTCATATCAAGCGCGATGACGCGTTTGTTTTGCAGGCTGAGCGGAACCTCTTTTTTTGCGATCAGCTGAGCAAGACCCTCGACGACCGCGGTTTTTCCCACGCCCGGTTCGCCGAGTAGGATAGGGTTGTTTTTCGTCTTGCGGATTAAAATTTGCATCATTCGCGAAATCACCTCGTCGCGACCGATGACAGGATCGAGCTCGCCCGCGATCGCCTTGGCGGTGAGATCAACGCCGAATTTACTAAGCGCCTCAAGCGTCTCGTCGGCGGTTTGCGAATCGATGCTTTTGCCACCGCGAAGCGCCTCCAGCTCCTTTTTGATCTCGCTAAGATCTGCAAATTTAGATAGAATTTTTTTTAGCGGATCGGCGTTTAAATTTGCGATCAGCCAGGTATCTACGGCGATAAATTTATCGCCCGAGCTCGTCATTAGCCCCTTTGCGACCTCTAGCGAGTTCATCAGCTCGCGCGAGATTCGCACGTTTTCCTTCGTGACGTTTGAGCTCGTAGGCAAATTTGAAATTTCGCTTTTGATCTCAAGTTCGACCGCGGTCTTTTCGATGCTAAATTTATTAAAAATTTGATTTAGCACCGAGCCGCTGTCGGCTACCAAAGCCCAAAGCATGTGCAATACGCCCACTTCGCTATTTTTGGAATGGATCGCCAAAGAAACGCTGCTTTCGAGCAAAGAGCGCATTTTGTCAGTTAAAATTTCAATAGTTTCGTTCATAAATTTTCTCCTAAAGTTGAAGTTGATTGTATTATATAACTTTAGTGTCTTTATGTCAAGATTTTTTAGTGAGATTTTAAAATTTTCGGCTTAAATTTATCCGTAAACGCACAAATTTCGTATGAAATTTACCTTATTTTTAGCCAATTTTCTATAAAATTCACTCCATTTTACTTTCAAGGATAAACTTTGCGACAAAAACACCTCTTCTTCGGCTTGGGATTTATTTTCTCTTTATTTTTAGGCGTTAGTTTTTTTACCGGAAATTTACAAGCCAGAGAGGTCAACGCGACTAAAAAGCCAGACAGCGAAAAAACGCGTCTGGAGGCGCTAGCCAAGCTTACTAAAACACTTGCGATCGTCGAAAACAATTATGTCGATGAGATGACCTTTTCGGAGCTTGTGGACAAGACGATCTCGGGGCTTATGAATAACCTCGACGCGCACTCAAGCTACATGGACGAAAAGGCTTTTAACGATACGAAAGTCCAGACCGAGGGCGAGTTTGGCGGGCTTGGAATTCAAGTGGGTATGAAAGACGGCGCTCTGACCGTCATCTCGCCTATCGAGGGCACGCCGGCGGATAAAAAGGGCATTCAGGCTAACGATGTGATCTTGCGTATCGACGGCAACGCGACCTTCGGCATCACGATCGACGATGCGGTCTCAAAAATGCGCGGTAAGCCGAAAACTAAAATCACTCTAACGATCGTGCGCAAAGGTGTTAGCAAGCCTTTCGACGTCGAGATTATCCGCGACATAATCAAAGTGGAATCGGTCTATGCTAAGATGATCGAGGATGATAAAATTTTATATCTGCGCGTTACAAATTTCGATCAGCACGTGGTGGCGGACGCGAGCAAATTTATAAAAGGGCATAGAGACGCCAAGGGCATTATTTTGGATCTGCGAAACAACCCGGGCGGGCTTTTGGATCAGGCGATTGGGCTTGTAAATTTATTCGTAAGCAAAGGTCTTATTGTCTCTCAAAAAGGGCGCGCGAAAAACGAAACCGAGGCGCATAACGCCGATCCTAAAAAGAAGATCACCGATCTACCGCTTGTGGTTTTGGTTAATGGCGGCAGCGCAAGCGCGAGCGAGATCGTAAGCGGCTCGCTTCAAGATCTAAAGCGCGCGGTAGTCGTCGGCGAAAACACCTTCGGCAAGGGAAGCGTGCAGGTGATCCTGCCGATAGAAGATAAAGAGGCTCTGCGGCTTACCATAGCGCGATACTATCTATCAAGCGGTCGCACTATCCAAGCGGTGGGCGTGACGCCTGATCTCATAGTGGCGCCGGGCAAGGTGCCGAGCCGCGACGAGGATGAATTCTCGCTAAAAGAAGCCGATCTCAAAAAGCACCTGCAAGGCGAGTTAGCCAAGGTTGAGACCAAGAAAAAAGATGCTCAGAAAAAGGATGAGAAAAATTTCATCACCGCAGAGCAGATTAATAACGATATCCAGTTAAAAACCGCAATAGACGCGATAAAAATTCTAAACATCAAGTAAGGAGAGTGTGATGCAAGCTACCAAAAAAGAGCTTATCTACGAAGGCAAGGGCAAAAAGATGTGGTCGGTTAACGAAAGTGACGACCTTTTGATCTCGGAATTTAAAGATTCGCTGACGGCGTTTAACGGCGTCAAAAAAGCCGAAGAGAGCGGCAAAGGCGCGCTGAATTGTAAAATTTCGACGCTGATTTTCGATCTGCTTAAAAAGCACGGCATCGACACCGCGCTTGTTGAGACGATCAGTCCGACCGAGCAGCTCGTAAAAAAATGCAAGATTTTCCCTCTTGAGATCATCGCTCGTAATATCGCCACCGGCTCGCTTACAAAGCGCCTAGGCATCAAAGAGGGCACGAAGCTTCCGTTTACACTGGTGGAGTTTTGCTATAAAGACGATGAGTTGGGCGATCCGATCCTAAATGACGAGCATTGCTTGCTGCTTGGCGCCGTAAAGAGCCAAAGCGAGCTTGACGAGCTCAAAAAGATCGCACGCAAGATCAATGAAATTTTGATTAAATTTTTCGACGAGCGAAATTTAAAGCTCGTGGATTTCAAAATCGAGCTTGGCAGAGATAAGGACGGAAATATCCTACTTGCAGATGAGATCAGCCCCGATAGCTGCCGCTTTTGGGACAAACAGACCGATAAAAAGCTCGACAAGGACGTATTCAGGCAGGATCTTGGTAGCGTAAAAGTGGCCTACGAAGAGGTCTTGCGTAGAATTTTAGGATAAGCGATGAAGGTAATCGTAAACGTAAGACTTAAAGAGGGCGTGCTCGATCCGCAGGGCAAGGCGGTCAAACACGCCCTCGCTTCGCTTGGCTTTAGCGGGGTAGAGGACGTGCGCGTAGCCAAACAGATCATCCTTGATATAAATGGCGAGGATAGGGATAAAATTTACGCCGACGTCGCTAAGATGTGCGATGAAATTTTGGCAAACACCGTCATTGAAGACTACGAGATCGTGATATGAAGGTAGCGATCGTAAATTTCCCCGGCACGAACTGCGAGCGCGACAGCAAATACGCCTTTGATAAGCTCGGTTGTGAAACGCAGATAATCTGGCATAAAGAAACCGACATAAACGCCGATCTGATCGTGCTTCCTGGCGGCTTTAGCCACGGAGATTATCTGCGAACCGCGGCGATTGCTAAATTTAGTCCGGTGATGAAGGCGGTTCTTGCTCATGCTGCGCGCGGCGGCTATATCTTAGGCATCTGTAATGGCTTTCAGATGCTTTTGGAGTTAGGCTTGCTCGCAGGCGCGATGAATAAAAATATAAATTTAAGCTTTATCTCAAAATTTCACCATCTGCGTGTCGTTTCAAACGACAATAAATTTCTGCACTGTTGCGATAAGGGCGAAATTTTAAATATCCCGATTGCGCATGGCGAGGGCAACTACTATGCGCCTGCGGATACGCTAAAGTCGCTATACGACGAGGATTGCGTGTTGCTAAAATATTGCGACGAAAATGGCGCGGATCTAAATCCGAACGGCTCAGTGGACGCAATTGCCGGGATTTGCGATAAAAACAAAAAGATTTTCGGTCTGATGCCGCATCCTGAGCGCGCGATAGAGCCTATTTTAGGCGGCACGGATGGAGAGAAAATGCTAAAAGGCTTAATTTGCTAAAAAGAATTCTTACTATTTTAGGTGTCTGCACGCTTGCGTTTGCTGCGCCGGAGATTGAGATCGATTCGCTTGATGATCTAAGTAAATACGCGCCGAAAAAAGCTGAGGATAAGCCCGACGAGCCGCAGACGCGCGATAATTCCAAGGTGATGCTGAAGTATAATAAAAAAGAGGTTATGTCGATGGATAATCTAAGTATCGACGATCTTAAGGCTTTGGCGCCTACTAACGAAGTCGATCTGGATGTATCCGACGATAAGGTCTATCAGGACATTAAGCCTAAGGAGCTTACGCTAAAAGCCAGCGGGATGCCTAGGAAGGTGTATTGTAATCAAATTTTTAAGATTGATTTCGCCGTATATTTGGGGCAGAAAATCACCGTTAAGCCAAAGCTAGAGATCAGCCGCACCAATGGCATGAAGTGGCTTAATGCCGACAATCTTACGTGGATTGAGGGTGACGAGATGTTTGAGACGACGCTCTGGTTTGCAGCAAGCGATAAGAGCGATAAGATAAATGAGCTCGTTTTGACCTTGCAGCGCAACGGAGAATTCTTTGAAAAAAGCTCTATCAAACCTGATAATCCGGAATTTATGAAGCTTGATACGAAGCCTAATTTTTCGCATATCGTAGCCGACGAGTTGAAACTTAAAAACTACAAAACTACAAAATTTGACGACGCATCGAATTTACTCACTCTCGATCTTGGTATCCGAAACGGCGCAATCAGCGCTTTTAGCATAGATAATCCAGCCATTATCAAGCAGGGTGTGGACTCCGTGCGCGGCACATACGCAAGTCAGAGCGGATATTATTTCGCCGTCGTGGATAAAAATATCACAAATTTAGACTTCAGCTATTTCAATCTTAATACTAAAAAATTTGAAAATTTCGGTCTTGAACTTAATCCGCGCGCCGAGGATCTTAGCACGCAGATCGGGCTAAATCCGAAAGAGAGTAAATTCGAAGCCTACAAGCAGATCGCGATCTATACGCTAGCTGCCGTGCTTTTGGTGATGTTTCTGCTTAGCAAAAATATCACGCCGCTTATCTTTGCTGTGCTAATTTTGGCGGTAAATTTCTATGCTCAAAGGCCTTACGGCACGGGCAGTATCGCGCAAAATTCTCCGGTTAGAATTCTGCCTATGCAAAGCTCCACCGTGTTTTACGTGACTAAAAATCCCGAAAAGGTTGAAATTTTAGGCACTAATAAGGAATTTTATAAAATTATGCTGGGCGGCAATAAGATCGGCTGGGTAAAAAAGGATGAGCTTGTCAAGGATTAGAGCGCTATTTTACGCGATTTGGTTTATTTTTACCGTCGTTTGCGTCGTAATCGCCATGGCGGTGAAAAACTCCTCTCATCGCCGCTTCCGCCGCATTTGGGGGCGCTTCCAGCGCTACGGCGTCGGATACGATATCCAGATCATAGGCACTCCCGATCCGCGCGCGCAGTTAGTAATCGCCAACCACCAAAGCATAATGGATATCGTCGTGCTTGAAGAGACCCATCCCGCCGATATCTGCTGGATCGCTAAAAAAGAGATCGCAGACATCCCTATCATCGGCAAAATCATCACGCTTCCGAAGATGATCCAGGTTGATCGCTCAAATCCGCGCGATTTAGTGCGGATCGTGCACGAAGTGCAGCAGCGCGTGAGCGAAGGGCGCGTCATCACGATGTTTCCCGAGGGTACCAGACATCGCGGCACGCAGCTTTTGCAATTCCAAAGCGGCGCCAAAGCGATCGTTAGCAAGCTCGGTCTGCGCGTCCAGCCCGTGGTGCTCATCGGCACGCAGCACATCGCAAACTCTCACGATTTCACCGTCCACAGCGGACACGTCAAAATCATCTACCTAGACCTGCTCGACACGAGCGATAAAGATTGGCTACAGCACGCCAGAGATACGATGCAAGCCGTAATCGACGAAAACGAAATCGCCGAAGCGTAGGCGGAATTTATAAATTTACCGATGAAATTCAAACGCGACTTTTGTTAGTTCGCGCGATTTCTGTGCGCTAGCGCGTTCATTCGTCGCTTTGATTTGCGACGGCGAAATTTTTTTATAAATTTCACCCGCTCGTGTTAAGCGGCGTGGAATTTTAAAATTTCGTTCGTGCGCGCGGACGGCGAAATTTTAAAATTTTATCCATGCGCACAGGCAGTGGAATTTTAAAATTTCATCTAAGCAGCAGGCGGCGAGTTATCGGCAAGAGATAGGCGAGAAAACAGCGCCTGTATAAAACGAAATTTTAAAATTTACGCGGCGCGGTAAGATGAAATTTAGCATATATTTAGCTATTTGCGAAAATGGCTAAACGATTTGTCGCAAGAGCAAAGGCGGCGCCAACCTGCAAGCAGTCTAAAATTTTAAATTCTTAAGGAGGAGAGAATGGCGTTTGTTACAGAGTATATTTCAAAAGAGGATATCGAGAAATACGACTTACTAAAACCGAGTAATGAGATATGTGAAAAGTATCATCAAGTTAAGCTGGAATGGGCTATTCTAAATTCAAGAGACTGGTGTATAGATCGAGAAAGAGGTATTTGGCTTTTTTCAGTGTGCAGTATCACTATTGGAGATCCGAGAGATATGAACTATAGCGGTGAAGATATATGGCTTTTGCATTATAGAGGCAAAGATATAGAGATCGATTTAAGAAATATACATAACAAAAATACTAGTACGAAAATTACGGATAATCCGTTTAAAATAATCTATGAGCTAGAATCTATAAGAAGTGATATCGGGAATATACCAAAGCAAGAGATTGTGGATATTTTAAAAGAAATTCTAAATGAATATGGCGATGGAGTGTCTATTGTCCCTAAGGAAAATATTCAAGTAACTTTTATATCAAAAATTTAAAGCAAAGGGGATAAAGTGGCGTTTATTACAGAGCGTATTTCAAAAGAGGATATTGAAAAATATAGTTTATTGGAAACGATAAACAAAATACGCAAAAAATATGATGATGAAATTAGTCTATGGTTCCTAGAAAGATTAGATTGGTGTATAAACCGAGAAAATAATACTTGGTTAATTCGTATATCGCATGATTATTTAAGAGATATAGGAGATTGTGCCTTAACTAAAACGATATGGCTATTGCATTATAAAAGTAACGATATAGGGCTGGACTTAAGGCGGATTTTTAATGATGAAACGATTGGCGATCCGTATAGAATTATTTATGAGCTTCACGATATAAAAACAGATGCCGAGAATACAACCAGCGATGAAATTATAGATATTTTGAGAAAAATTTTAAGCGTATATGGCGGTGGCGGAGTTGGACTAGAAAATTTTACTCCAAAAGAAAAATTAAAGGCAAGCTTAATAGTCAATTTATAGCAAAGTAAGAATACGAGCCACAAGGCAAAACAAGCAAATACCGAATTAAAGAAATAGTAGATGATTAAACCGCCTGCGATTAAGAAAACTATTTGCTTTATGCCGATCATCAATATACAGTCGATTTAAAATTTTACCGTCGTAATAGGATAAATTTTAAAACCTCGTCCGCTTAAATCAGCGTCGGCTTTAGCTTGCGTGCCGAAAAGTCGGGCCTCTCGCCGCGAGCTAGAGCGATGAGCTCATCCGTCGTAATTAGATAAAAGCCCGCGAGTCCTCTGCCGAAAAGCCTTTGGATTTCATCGCTTCTGCCGTCTAAAAAATCAAGCGCAAGCTTGGAATTTACTAGCAAAAAATCGCTTCCGCTATCAAACGCGTCAAATAAAATTTCGCCCCCCAGCCGCAGCGCGCACTCCCGCTCGCGCTCGTATATCTGTGCTCCAAGCGGCGCGCCTTCGCAGCCAAAGTGCACGATCTGCGCACCCAGCCTGTTAGCCAGCTCCTCCGCAGCCTCGTCATACCACACGGCGACGTTAAAGCCGCTAAAATTGTGCTTCGCGCTAGAAGCGTCAAATTCCGCCATGCTCTGCGCGCTTAAAATTTTATTGCTCTGCGCTGGCTCGTATTTTAAAATATCGCAAAACGCCCTGTATGCCGCGCGGTCGTCAAACTCCATCCCCACGGCGTCGCACTTCGTAAAATACGCCATCTGCGGCTCGATGATCTCTAAAACTCTCATACGCTCGCTAGGGTGCGTCTGCATCAGGCGGTGCGCGAAGATAAAGGCGCTGTTGCCCAAAAACTCCCGCGAGCATGCGGGAATTTTCGTCGAGTAAAAATAGGGCGCAAGGCTTTTGTAAAACTCGAAATCAGCAGCGTCCGCGATGCCCTCAAAGGCTTTAAATTTATCCAAAAACGCTCGCGGCTCGCAGCGCAGATCTTTAATCGCCTCTTTTTCGCTAAGAGGAGCGATGATTAGCTCGCTTCCAAAGTGCGCTATGAGCGTATCTAGCGGCTCTTTTACGCTTACTGTGGTGCCGCCGATTTTTACAAATTCCACTCCCTGAGCGCTAAAATAGGGATCGTGCGCGCAGATGTCGTCAAGCAGTGCCGCAAGATCGGCAAAGGGCGCGCTTTCATAAACATAGGGCTTGAAGTAGCTTGCGACGTCGCAGCGAGGATCGAAGCGAAAGAGCCTGATTAGCATTTTTCATCCTTTTTTTATGGCGAATGATACTAGAATTTGCCTTAATAATGAGTTTTTTAGCGGCAATTTTATAAAATTGCGCCTTAGATTAACGCAAAGGCCGGCTATGAAAATTTTATACACCCTAAATCACGCGCCGATAAATGCGCATTTTAGTAAAAACTCCAGCGATTTCGTCGTGCGCGAAGTGCCGCTTTACGAGCCTAGCGGTGAGGGCGAGCACTGCATTTTGCTGCTGCAAAAAAAGGGCATTAGTACGCACGAGGCGTTGCGGATTTTAAGCGAACATACGGGCGCTAAGATGCGCGAGTTCGGCTACGCGGGGCTTAAGGACAAGCAAGGCCTTACGACGCAGCACGTTAGTATGCCCGCTAAATTTGAACCCGCGCTGGACGGATTTTCGCACGAAAGCCTTAAAATTTTAAGCGTGCAAAGGCACAAAAATAAGCTTAAAATCGGGCATCTTAGGGGCAATGACTTTTTCATCCGTCTAAAAAAGGTTCTACCGCCCGACGCCGTCAAGCTCGCAGCCGCGCTAGATACGCTAGGGCGCGAGGGCTTTGCGAACTACTTCGGCTATCAGCGCTTCGGCAAGTTCGGCGACAACGCGGCGCAGGGCGAGGAGGTGCTGCGCGGACAGAGGCGGCTTAAAAACCCCAAAATGCGCGACTTTCTAATCAGCGCCTATCAGAGCGAGCTTTTCAATCGCTGGCTTAGCAAGCGGGTCGAAATTTCAAAATTTGCGGCGGAATTTAGCCTTGAAGAGTTAGCTAAAATTTACGGACTAAGCAAGGAGGAGGCACGCGAGATCGCGGCTCAGCCGCAGTTTTTCAAGCTTTTAAGGGGCGAGATTTTAGGACATTTTCCGCATGGCGCGTTTTTTAGCTGCGACGATCTTGGCGCGGAGTGCGAGCGGTTTGCAAAACGGCAAATTACGAGTGCGGGACTAATTGTCGGGCGAGCGAAGCTGCGAGCTAGCGGACTTGGCGGCAGATTTGAAGATGAAATTTTCGCGCCTGCTCGCGAGTTTGAGGCGCAGATGAACGGCTCGCGCAGGTTTGCGTGGAGCTTTATGGAGCGCGTACAGCACGCCTATGATGCGCAAAATGCGCATTTTAGCTTCAGTTTTTACCTGCCAAAAGGCTCTTATGCGACGGTCGTTTTGGAAGAAATTTTGCACCGAGATATATTCGAGGGTGCCGCGACGGACGAGGATTGAGCCGCATCGCGCCGCGGGGTAAGACTCGTGCCGCACCACGTCAAATCGCGGCCGCGGAGTAGGGCTCATGCCGCGCCAAACGGTGCCGCAGAGTGGGGTTCACGCCGCACTTGCGCTACGTCACGCCGCATCGCACCGCGCTGCAGAATAGGGCTCGCGCCACGCCACACCCCACGTTAAACCGCGCTGTAGAGTAGGGCTTGGCTACGTCGCGGCGCAGCACGCGGAATTTTACGGAATTTTAGAGCTTGCTGCGTGGATTTAAATTTATGCGACGATGAAATTTTATGAAATTTCGTAAAATTTTATCGCAGTAAGCGCGCCGTTTTGTTTAAGCCATAGAATTTCAAATTTAAAATTTATTCGGCTCGTCCGTAGGTAAAATTTGCTAAATTTCACTTTTTTATAGTTGCCCAAATTCATTTTCGCCAATAACCAGCAAAATATTATTAAGCTTAAAATCGCTTAAATCTTTTATCTACTATTGCCCGTTTACAATATTTTCAAAATTATTCTCTTCCCAAAAGTAGCATTCTAACATTTTTAAAATTCCATTTTCCAAAAGAACCATTGCTCCTCCAATGTTTTCATCAGAAAGCATTAAATTTACATTGCCGACAAAACCGTTATTTTTACTTTTTTCTAATATTTTTTTACACTCGAAATGGCAATAATATCCGGCTGTCGAAACCTCTCTTTTTGTAATTTCTGAATTTTCAAACTGCTCATAAAGCGCATAATTGCTTAAATCATCACTTATTAGCTTAATAATTTCAGCTTCGATATTTGCAATATCTGTAAAATTATCGAGGGATAAACATCGTTCCGATTTTTGGTTTTCCATTTTTTATAACTCCACATACATTAATTTCATAGCCTTTAATATTGACTTTATGACCATTAGTAAAATTATTTGGCAACTTACCATTTGCCATATCTTTTTCAAGTTCTTTAATTATAGCATTATAAGCTTGTTATTGATTATTTTCAAATTTATTTAAAAAATCATCTAATTTATGCTCTGTTTTGTTAAAGATGTGATTTAATTTATTAGCTTCTTTATCGTCGTCATCCTCCGGAGGTAATGGTGCAGAGGCGGGAGTTTATACTTGCTCTCGGCGTAAAATTCCGCCCCTTAAATTCCGCGAGCCCTGAAATTTAAGCCAAAAAAGCTATAATTGCGCTCGGGTGTGGCGTGCGGTCGCTCCGCAAGGAGAGGAAAGTCCGAGCTGCGATAAGACAAGGTTGCGTCTAACGGACGCCGGGGGCAACCCTAGGGAAAGTACAACAGAAAGCAAACCGCCGCGCAAGCGGTAAGGGTGAAAGGGCGGGGTAAGAGCCCACCGCGCGCGTGGAAACACGGGCGGCAATGCAAACCCAACCTGCAGCAAGAACGGGTGGTTTCGTCTTATATTTGAACCGTTCGCTCGAACCGATTTGCAAAAATCGGTCTAGATAAATGACCGCTGTAACGGAACTCGGCTTATAACCACACCTATTTTTACGCCGAATTTATTTACTTGGAATAAGGAAAAAATTTTGAAAAGCTTAATTTTATGCGGTACGCTTTGCGCCGTCGTTTTAGGGTTCGGAGGCTGCGCGAGTGCGGGTCCTGATAAGTCAGTAATCTTGCAAGGCGACGCCCACGATCGCGCCTGTGCGGAGGTTTATGAGCGCTACAAAGAGCTCGAAGCGGAGCTCTTGGCGGTCGAGGATCGATACGCAAACCCAAGCGTTGCAAACGATTATATACAGGCTTACGATGAGTACGAGCGCACCATCGCCTATTACAACGAAAATTGCGCGACCGATAAATAAGCGGTGCAGATTGAGCGTGATTTGGTATAAGTGTGGCGTGACGCAGCAGTGCAAAGCACTTAAAATTTTATAAAATCTCTAAAAAATATTGAAAATTTTACGCGAAGCAAAAAGCGTCTAAAATTTATTTCTTACGCTTGGATCTAGCGATATAAAGTCGCGGTGTGAAGCATAGCGTGGTGCTTATTTGTGCCCGCATTTAGCTTAGCACGCCAAATTTGCTGTAATCGTATAACGGCGTCACATACTCGCGCATTGGCTAAGGGGCGCACGATTTATTAATTGGATCGGCGCGAAGCCTTGAAGTTGCGAAGTCGCACTCAAAAATTTTACCGTGTGAATTCGAATTAGTGGCTTAAAGTGGCAAAGCAATACCCCAAAATTTAGCCGCGAGGCGGTCGATGAACGATTTATTAATCGGATCGGTATAAAGTCACACTAAAAATTCCATCAAGTGGAGTTGGTTGCTGTGTCCGTATATGCGTCTGTCAAAGCCTCGCAGCCTCAATATAAATATATTTCATCGAGTGGATTTGAATTGGCGCCTAGGTGCTTGGATCGATCGTAAAATCAAGCCTTTAAAATCCTATCTCGCCCAGTTTCGACCTATTGCGCGATTTTCGCGGCATATAAAGGCGGTAAAACGAGATCGTTAGGGTAGCTTTAAGGTGCAGCGATTTTTTCGCTTACGCATGCGGCTTTGAGACGCTTGGTAATTTCGATTTACTCGCAGAATTTTAAGATACGCGGTTTTTTGAGACTATAGCAGCGAGATTTTTTGGGTTTTTAGCGCGAAGGTATTTGGCGAATTTGCAGTGCCATGGCTTTGATTTTTGTCGAGAAATTTTAGAATTTTAAGATTTCGCAAGAGAATTTTGTGCGTTTTGGCGCTGCGTCAAACTTAAAATTTCATCTTGCCGCCGCGTAAGATTGCCCGCCTAATCTTTTTGTATTTTTAAATACGGCGTATGTTTTGAGATTTGCGTCCGTTTTTGAAATTTTACTCCGAATAAACACCGAATACACAAAATAGGTAGCCCAGCGATAATTTTAGAAAGCCATGCAAGCTTACAATGCAAAAGCTAAAGCTTTATGAGAGGCGGAACTTAAAGCCTTTACCGATAATCTAGCCGCGCAAAATGCCGCCGCGTTACGGCGTGCTAAGGCACCCGAAGCGCCGCATTGTACGCTACGGTTTGCCTCATTATAGCTCGCTAAAACGCTCAAAGCGGGCTTTTAGAGATTTTGCATTTTTGTTTAAAAGCTCCGCTTGCGCGGCGAGCTTATCCGCGTATGTTTGAAGCGCCGTCGCACACTTAGCATGCGCCTCAAAGTCCGATTTTAGCGCGTAAATTTCATTTTTTACCGATTTGATATTTTGCGCGAGCGCCTCGTCTTTTACGAAGGTACGGATCGTGTCTAAAAGCGCCAGCAGCGTCGTGGGTGATGTCGCAAAAATGCCGATTTGCGCGCAGTATTCAAGCACCTGCGGCAGCTTCTCGCAGACATATACAAAAACCGCCTCACTGGGTACAAATAGCACCGCAAACTCCGTGCTAAGAGGCGGTATGATGTATTTTTCCGCGATATCTGCGGCGTGTTTTTTCATATCGGCGGCGAGTTGCTTATCCGCACTAGCAAGCGCTGCGGCGTCGTTTAAGGCGGAGGCGGCGATAATTTTTTCATAGCTTTGAAGTGGAAATTTTGAGTCGATGCAAAGAATTTTTTCTTTTGCGATATGTAGCGCGCAGTCTGCGATCCTGCCGTTTGGTAGGTGCTTTTGCAGCTCGTAAAACGCGGCGTTTTGCCCATAAATCATCGATAAAATTCTCTCTAATCGGTACTCACCGAAGTTGCCGCGCAGCTTGACGTTGCCTAAAATCGCGTTTAGCCTTGCGATTTCGTCGCGCACCTGAAGCGAAGTTTTATTTTGCTCGCTCATTCGCGCTAGATTTTCCGCTATGTCCTTAAAGCCGCGATCCAGCGAGCTTAAATTCTCGCTAAGCGCGCTATTTTGGCGCTGCAAACCCTCGCCTAGGGATCTATTAAGATAATAGAGCTTATCGTTAAAGCCGTCATTTAGGCTTTGATTTAGCTTAAAAAGCTCGGCACTTGCTCTCGCACTTTGAGCCGTAAGCCTTTCACTTAAAAGCTCGCTAAGCGCGGAGTTTGCATCGCTTATGCGGCGGTTTTGCAGCACGAGCGCGATCAGCAGGGCAAGCACTAGTGCAGCAAAAAACGCAAACGCCGCGAGCACAATCCCGTCAGCGTCCATTTTCTTGCACGCTTTGCGGATCTAAAATTTCATTTTTGTAGCGTAGATATTCGATGTCGTTGTTAAGCGCGCGATTTTCCTCAAGCAAAACCTCGTGCTTGGTGCGAAGCGCGGCGATGTCGCGGCTGATGTAATAAATTTCGTTGCGGATGTAAATCGCCGGCACCGTCAGCAAAAACGCAAATCCGATCAGCAGATAAACAACTAAAAGCTGATAAAGCGTGAGATTTTTCTCCTTTTTTTTCTCGGCGTCGTAGTTGCGTAGTAGCTCGTCTTGTGCGCCCGCGAAACTGCCGTAACCGCGTCCTGCAGCAAGGCTTGCATAATCATGCGCGCCCATATCTGCGTAATTTTGATTTTGCGTGCCTGTAAAGTTCGCACCCACAAACGCCGCATAATCCACCTTGCCGGTAAAATTGGCACCTACAAAATCGCCGTAGCTCGCTCCGCTGGAATTATCGCTGCCGCGAGCGGCTGAAAGATTTGCGTCGCCACGTCCTTTGAATTTTACTTTGCTGTTTTTATTAAATTTTGTTCCGCCGCTTTCGGAATTTAGGTAGTTTTGGGTGCTTGTAAAGCCTGAACTTTCGAATTCCAAGCTAGTAAAATCGTCGTAACCGCCCGCTGCGCCCGCGTAGTTTCGTTTTACGGAAAGATCCGCGGCAAGCTTATCCTCTAGCTCCTCATCCGTCAGATCCTCCATAGTTCGTCTTTTCGCAAGCTCTATACCCGCTAGATCAGATGTTCCTGCGAAGTCGTGCCCGTCATCGTCGTCGGCAAAATATTCATATTTATTCATCTAAAATCTCCATAAATTTAAAACCACGATCTTATCTTTACTCGCCGCCAAGGCGCCTGCGTCAAGATAAATTCAGCTCGAAGCCCGCAGCTCGCGTGTACCCAGCAATGAGCCGTTAAGGTGAAATTTAAAAGTCAAAGTTACGGGCAAAATTCTTCTTTGCAATTTTACCTCGGTAAATGGAATTTTATCTTAACTCGCAAAATTATATCTCGGCCAGCAAAAGTAAAATTTTAATTTAGCGGGCTATTGCGTTTATTTGGCTGGCTCTTTGCACGATATTGTATAGCAGCAGAAGCTTCAAAAGAAGCATCGCGTTAATTTTGCGCGTTTTTTTGCACCGCCTGCTTAGGAAATTCATTTTGACAGGTAAAAATCGAGCTTACTTTACCAAGATTGACTATTTATAAAATTTTGTCAAATCGTCTGAAAAACCGCTTAAAATTTTTATTGCGTCTTCGATGCACCTTAAAACGCTAAGCGAAAGATATCGCTTGCAAGTAAGCTCTATCATCTAAAAAAATCAATGAAATTACGGCTCACTTGCAAAATTTCTTTAATGCAAAGGACTTAGATTTGGCATTACGCCGCTTGCTTTAGGCACCAAATTTTAACTTTCGTTCGGTTCTATATCTATGTTGCCACTTAGTTTTTAAAATATGCAGCAGCTAAATCTCATAAAATTATACATTAAATTTAGCGTAAAATTCAACGTTAAACTTTTTGTTAAATTTTATGATTTAGCTATTAGGTGTCCAAAAAAAACACCGAAAATATTATAAATTCTAAAGCGAATCTTTGTAAGCTGGATTTTAAAATTCCATAAAATTTTAAAATTTAATGCCTGCAAATCTATAAATTTTACAAAATTTCGTCAAAATTTAAAATTTATAGCAAGCAAAGGCGGTTATTTCAGCCAAAAAATTCTAAGCTTCGCGCTCGCTGCTCGCGAGTTTTGCGCAAGCTCTTGCGCGTCCGCTATTATAGGGCTTTTGGTTAGGATTTTACCTAACGAATGTCCGCCGCCGCATTCGCAGCGCATAAACTCGCTAGGGCAGACGCAATCGCGCTCCCACGCCCTAAATCGCTCCTTTACTATGCGGTCTTCAAGCGAATGAAACGAGATTATAGCGACAATTGCATTAGTTAGAATTGAATCGCGCGATTTTTGCTCAATGAGTGTGAGCAGGCGCTTTAGTTCGCCAAGCTCGTCGTTTACCTCGATGCGGATCGCCTGAAATGCTAGCGTAGCCGTGCTGATGCTGCGCCCTTTAACGGGCTTCGTTCCGATTAAATTTGACAAAGCTTTAGCACTTGTTAGTGGTGCGTTAGCCCGCGCAGTAGCTATTTTAGCAGCGATTGCGTTAGCGTTTGTTAGCTCGCCGTATTCGCGGAAAATGCGCGCCAGATCCACTTGCGAGTAGCTGTTTACGACATACGCCGCATCTAGCGCTGCGCTCTCGTCCATTCGCATATCCAGCGCATCGCTTTTGGTGGAAAAGCCGCGCGAGTTTTTATCCAGCTGAAGCGACGAAACGCCAATGTCGGCTAAGATCCCACGAACTGCGCGGAGCTTTTGCTCGGGTAGAATTTCTAAAATTTCGCTAAATTTTGCTTTGTGGATTTCTATGCGATCTTTAAATTTACTGAGCCGCTCGCGCGAAAATTCTATCGCTTCGGCATCTCTGTCGCAAGCGATAAGCTTAAGACGCGGATTAGCGGTCAAAATGCCCTCGCTGTGCCCTCCGTAGCCTAGCGTGCAGTCGATAACATAGCCATCCTCAAGCTGCGAAAATGCTGCGATCGTTTGCGAAAAAAGTACCGGAATATGTGGAGCTTGCACCTGATTTTATCCTTTTGAAATTTCTAATCCTATATAATAGCGAAATTTTTTACAAAGGCGAGAGATGGACGAGTATTATTATGAAATTTTACGCAAAATTTCGCTTTCGATGTTTAGAGATAGGCTTTTTGGAATCTTTCACGGCTCGATTTCAGCAAAAATTAAAGAAAATCAATTTTTGATCAACAAAAAAGACGCGATTTTCGATAGCCTGGATAGGGATGATTTTATAACGCTGTTTTCAAAAAAAGACTACCGCTGGCAGGATGCTAGCATCGATAGCGACATACATATAAATATCTACAAAAATATAAAAGAGGCGAAATTCGTAACCTACGCGACACCGCCATATCTCGTCGCATATACGCTGGAGCATGATTTTATTTTGCCGCGAGATTACTTTGGGGCGAGCAAATTTAAGCGCATTGAAATTTACGATCCTAAGAGCTACGACGACTGGCACGAGCGTGCGCCGTACGAAATTTGTAACTATATGATAAATGAAAATAGCGATATAATGGTGATCCGCGGCTATGGGGTTTTTGCCCATGCAAGGAGCGCGCAGCAAATGGCGAAAAAAATAGCGATTTTAGAAATGAGTTCAAAGCTGCTTTTGCTAAGCTAAGATTAATGTATACCAAATCATTTACTAACGCGTTATAATTCGCCAAAAATGCCTATTTTTCAGCCTTACATAAGGTTTTATCTGTATAATTACTAACAAAAAATTTCTTTAGTTAGCTATTTAAGGATTTAGATGATAGAATGGATGCAAAAGCATAAGAAGTCGCTTATACCGACGATCTGGATAAGCACGATAGCCTTCGTGGGCGCAGGCTTCGTCGGCTGGGGCGCATATGATATGAACGCTAACCGCGCAGGCTCAATCGCCAGAGTTGGGCAAATTTCCATAACAAATCAAGAATTAAACACAAAATACTCCGAACTATACAACAGGCTGAGTGCTATGAGCGATGGGCAATTTACTCAAGAACAAGCCAAAAATATGCATCTAGATCAGATCGCAGTAGATCAGCTAATCGGCGAAGCATATTTTCTAAATTTTGCTAAAGACTTAGGCGTTCAGGCCAGTGATAAAGATGTGGCGGAATTTGTGCTAAACTCGCCGAATTTTCAGGAAAACGGTGCATTTAGTAAAGAACTTTACGATAATGTCGTAAGGAATTCAGGACTAACTAAAAAGGAATTTGAGCGCAATCTACAAAAGGTCTTAACTTTAGAAAAGCTCGGCAAAGCGCTAAAAATAACGCCTAGCCCTAAGATCGTAGAAGCATTTGCTGCATCGCAGCTGATGCAGGATAAGGTTTCTGCAGAGATAATCTACGCCGATGCTAACGTCACTTTTAACGATGACGAGCTAAAGAAATTTTGGGAAGGCGAGAAATCGCACTTTATGACCGAGAAAAAATATAATCTAGGGGCCTATTTCGTGGCGCCTAGTAAAGCCGACGTGAATGAGACGGAACTAAGTAAATTTTATGAAGAACACAGAGGCGAGTATAGAAGCCTGGATGATAAACTATTGGATTTTGCAGAGGCTAAACCTAATGTCTTAAAAGATTACCGGATGGATCAGGTTAAAAAAGACGCTACAAAGGATTATCTGGAGATTAAAAAAGGCAAGCTTGATACTAATGAAACTATAGTTGCTACGGCTAGCAATTTTCCAATATCTGAGATTGAGGTTGCAAAGCCAGGAGATGTCATAAAGCCTTTCGAGTACAAAGGCGGATATTTGATTGCTAAACTAAACGGTGTAGAACAGCCTAGGCAGATGAGCTTTGAAGAGGCTAAGTCTTTGGCTTCTAAAGAATTTGAAACGAAGAAACGTAAAGAGCTACTTGAAAAAAGAGCTCAAGATGCGCTTAAAAATTTTAAAGGCGAAGATTTCGGCACCTTATCTCTAAGTAGTAAAAACAACACTAAGTTAAGCGATGACGAATTTTATAAATTTCTTATCGATATGTTTAATAAGCCTGTGAAAGAAGGGATAGTGATGTTTGATAATAAAGCCGTAGTGTATAAAATTTCACAGCAGAGCCTAGGTAGTAGTGAAGAGATAGATAAAGAAAAAACGATCGTAGCTGATAGAATAACCACGTTATTAAATTCTAATCTGCAAGATGATCTAACCAAAATGCTAGAAAAGCGCTATAAAACCGAAAGATATTTTAAAGGTAAAGACAGTGAGTGAGTATATTTTAGGTCTAGATATAGGCTCAACTAAAATTCGCGCGATAATCGCTAAAAATGATGGCATTTTTACGGTCTTAGGCGTTGGCGGAGCCGATACTTTAGGTATCAAAAAGGGCGTTATAACAAACATAGAGCAAGCCGCAGGCTCAATAAAGCAGGCGGTAAAAGCGGCTGTAAAAGGAGCTGGCAGAAGCTACGATAAAGCCATTATATCTATCTCGGGCTCATACGCCAAAAGCGTTAAATCTCGCGGTGTCATAACCATGGAAAATGAGATCGGGTTGGATGAAATAAAGCGTGCCATGCAGGTTGCCGAAGCTCAGGCTAACGTGCCTAGCGATAGCGTGATTTTACATGTGCTTCCATATGATTTTAGAGTCGACGAGCAGGAACACATCGAAGACCCTCTCGGTATGAGCGGTACCCGCCTGGAGGTATCCACGCATATCGTCATCGCTCCCGAAAGCTCAATTAAAAATTTGAAAAAATCCGTAGAGATGGCGGGCGTAAAGGTAGATAACATCGTCCTTTCGGGCTACGCATCATCCATATCCACGCTTAGCAAGGACGAAAAAGAGCTCGGCGTAGTGCTGATTGACATGGGCGGCGCTACATGCGATATAGTCATCCACCTGGGGAATTCCTTGCGTTATAACGATGTTGTGATGTTTGGCTCTAATAACGTTACTAACGATCTATCTCGCGCTCTGCATACGCCGCTTCCGTATGCGGAAAACATTAAAATTACCTATAACGATCTAATTAATCAAGGCAATAGCGAAGTCGAGCTGCCTGCTTTAGGAGATAGCGAGTCAGAAAACCACATCATAAGCCTTGAGATCATCTCTCAAGTCATCCTGGCTCGCGTTAAAGAGACCTTCGATATGATAGCCGATAAGATCGAAAGAAGCGGCTATAAAGACCGCATAGGCGCAGGTATTGTAATCACGGGCGGTATGGCGAAGCTAGACGATGTGCGCGATTTAGCGGCGATAGTTTTTGATAACACTTCCGTTAGGGTTGCAAGAGCAAAGAGCGTGGGCGGTCTGCACGAGATCGCCGATGATATTTCAAATTCTTGCGCACTAGGACTTTGCATGTATGGTTTCGGCGAATTTACCCCTTACGAGATGGACTCTAACGGCAAACTCCGCTACAAAGACGAAGTTATAAACAAGGCTCCGAAACGAAATGTGAACGAATATTATGAAAAAGAGGTCAGTAAGGCGATAGAAAAAGAGGGCATCAGAGCGGATAGCGGTGCGGCTAAGAAGGAGGATCTAAATATCCAACTTCCCAAAAAAGACGGACAAAATTTTTTCAATAAAATTTGGTCGTCTATGAAAAATTGGTTTTAAATTTTAAGCTAAGGAGATACTCGTGAAAGGATACAGCATGGAAGAAAGAAAGGGCATCTACGGTGCTAAGATGAAGGTGATCGGCGTCGGCGGCGGCGGATGCAACATGATAAATCACATGATCCGCGAAGGATTTACCAAAACCGACGTTGAGCTTATGGTAGCTAACACCGACGCACAGGCGTTAGAAAAGTCGATCGCAAATACTAGAATTTTACTAGGCGAAAACACTACCAAAGGTCTTGGCTGCGGTATGGATCCAGCGCTTGCTAAAATGGCTGCAGAGGAGAACTACGACTATCTTAAAGACCGCTTGGACTACTCCGACATCGTTTTCGTGGGCTCCGGTCTAGGTGGCGGTACTGGTACGGGCGCTGCACCTATCGTTGCAAAAGCTGCGAAAGAGAAAAAAGCGCTAACTATCGGCGTCGTTACCACCCCTTTCGGTTTTGAGGGCAAAAAGCGCATGCGACTAGCACAAGAGGGTCTTGAAGAGCTTAAAAAAGAGTGCGATTCCATAATCGTTATCCCAAATCAAAATTTATTGAAGATCATCGATAAAAAAACCGGCCTAAAAGATGCCTTTAAAATCGTAGATAATGTCCTATTCCAAGCCGTAAACGGTATGATCTCCGTGATCTTAGAGTCCGGTGACAGCGATATCAACGTCGATTATGCCGACGTCAAAAAGGTAATGACTCACCGCGGTTTGGCGCTTATGGGTATCGGCGTTAGCGAAGGTGATGGCGCGGCAGAAGAAGCGCTAAAAAGTGCGATCCAATCTCCGCTTTTGGACAATACCTCCATCCACGGCGCTATGGGTGTGCTAGTGCATTTTAAGATGTCGCCTGATTGCTCCTTGCTTGAGATCGAATCTGCTATGAATATCATCGAAGATACCGTGGATAAGGATGCCGACGTTACCTGGGGCACCACCACCGATCCTAAGATGGAAAATAACCGCGTCGAGGTTACTCTCATCGCCACCGGCTTTGAAAGGAGCATCGAGGAAAAAAAGCAGGTCGCCAGCGATAACGTAGCGGATCGCAGGAAGGCGCTTTTAGAGAGCATGGGTCGAAATTCTATCTTTTCTAGACAAAAGGTAAGTAGCGGCGATTTTAACGGAGACGAGACCTACGACGAGCTCGATGAGCCCGCATTCTTACGCAACCAGATGGACTAAATGCGCAGACGAGATAGGCAGCTAAGCGAAGATGAGGCGTTAAAAATCATCGACGAGAGCGAATATGCTACGCTTAGCTGCATAGACGAGAGCGGCGAAATTTTTAGCGTGCCTATCTCGCCCGTGCGCGATGCAGACATTATTTATATCCACGGCGCGCCTGCCGGTACAAAGGCGAAACTCTTTCAAAACGGACGCGCGGTAACGGCTGTTTTTGTTAGCTACAACCGCGTTCCTACCCCAAGCGATGAAGAATACCGATCTATCGCAAACGACGCTGCCGCTTTAGGCTCTAGAGTTTATACGACGGAGTACCGCAGCGCGATCGCCGTTTGCGAAGCAAACGAAGTGTTAGATGACGAGCGTAAAATTTACGCCCTGCGGATACTTTGCGAAAAATACACCCCAAACTACATGTCGCGTGTAGAATTCGCCTCCAAAGCATCCCTAAAACGCACGAAAGTGTATGAGCTTAAAATAAAATCCGTAACCGCAAAAGCTAAAATTTTATAGAATTAAATTTAAGAAATCTAAATTTAAATTGCTTGATTTCTTAAAATTTCAAGTTTGAATGTTAGGCAAATTTTAATCTGAAATTTCGTATCGCCAAATTACAAAGCTTCTTATCGGCACGAGCATCGGCACCACCGCGGCGATCGTGCCGCTTACTATCGGCTCC
>NZ_CALIST010000021.1 GCF_938041645.1 uncultured Campylobacter sp.
CCCCACGCCCCGCTAAAGTTACGGCAGGCTAACGCCTGCATTTTTATCGGTTTAACTTCACGGGCAATCAAAGCTCGTCCTTGCGACGGGGAGCTTCGCTATTTCTCGCGAAGGCTAGGAAGCGCCCCGCGCTTCCTTCGCATTGCTTCGCTCACCTAAAGTTACAGAAATTTTGCTGCGTAAAATTTTAAAATTTATCTGTTTTACTTCTCGGCTCGAACAAAACAAGCGAAGCGCTCGACATAGTCGATGTTTCCTTGAAGGTTCGAGTCTGCGAGCGGGGCTCTGTCCCACGCCCCGCTAAAGTTACAACAGGCTAGCGCCTGCATTTTTATCGGTTTGACTTCGTGGAGACACAGCTCGTCCTCGAAATAGAAGCTTTGAAATTTTAAAATTTCATCGCTTCGGCTGTGCGAGCGATAAAGCTTATATGGCGCTAGTAGCGGTAAAATTTTAGCCTCTGCGGCAGAGTTTTTACGGCGGCTAAATTTTAAAATTTCAAAGTGGGCGGCGGGGCCGGAATTTTAAAATTCGCCTCGAATTTTAAGCATAAAAATCAAAATTTATCGTTACAATTACGTAAAATTTTTAAGGAGCAAAAATGAAAAAAATAGTGCTTTTAAGCGCAGCTGCAGCGCTTGCCGTAAATTTAAGCGCGCAGGAAAACAGCCTTGAGATCTACGCGAACTCTGCCTTCTTGCATCAAAACTTCGGCGCGCAAAAATCAAACTTCAGCGTGAACGTGCCGGAGTACTTGGATATCCGCAGCATCGAGATTGTGGGCTCTTGCGAAGTGCGCGAATTGTCTTTGGAAGAGAGCGAGCCCGTGAAAAACGCGGAATTCGCCAAAAAAGAGGCGGACGAAAAGAACTTGCGCGAGCTAAGCGACCGCCTGGTCGCGCTTAAGGCGCAGCAGCGTTTTTTAAGCGATTTTGCGAGCTTAAAAGATAGAAGCCTGGCGAGCCTAAAGGCGGATTCGCAAAAAATTTACGACGAGGTCTTGCTCGTAGCGGGTGAAATTTCAAAGGCTGACGAACAAATCGGAAAGCTCAAAGAGAAAATTTCAAAATACCGGATCAAAAACGAGCGTCGCTTAAACGCGAACTTTGGCTGCGATCCGAGCTTCGTTAAGATCAATTACCCCGTTGACGTAAGCGCCTACACGCACAACGAGCTCTCTGCCGATCTTGCAAGCGGTAAAATCGAGGTCGCGCAAAAACTCTCGGTGCAAAATCCGCTAAACGCCGAGCTAGCGAATTTGACGATCGCGCTGTATCCTTACGAATACTCCTCGCAGACCGCACCGCAGCCCTTTTACCCGTGGTATGAGGGCGAGCCTATGGAGCCTGAGCCCGCGGCGGCTTATAAAAAGGATACGATGCTAGAGGTAGCGGATATGCAGAGGGCGCCTGCGGCGGAGGCCAGATCGTCGTATGCAAGGACTGGCTCGAATATCGAAAACTCGCTCTCAAAGGTGTGGAAAATTAGCGGCGTAAGCCTCAAGGCGGGCGAGGCGGGCGAGTTCAGCTTCGATAAACAGAGTCTGGATGCGAAATTTGATCTACTCATCGACGGCTACGGCAGCGAGGCGGCCTACGTGCGGGCTAAATTTATCCCCGAAAGAAGCATAGAGGAGAGCCAGACGCTAATAAAGCTCGACGGCGTGCAGATCGGGCTCGTGCATCTAGGCTTTGCCGCAAACTCCGAGGCTACGGCATATCTGGGCAAAAACAGCCTGATCGAAGTCAAAAAAGAGCAGGCGAACAACTTCACGAAAAACTCATTTTTCGGCGGCGAAAGTAAAAATTCCATGGCTTGGGATTACGAGATCAAAAACGGCTCCAAGCGCGCGTGGAACGTGGTTTTGCAAGAGCGAGCGCCCGTTTCGACGCATGAAGACGTAAAGGTCGCGCTGAAAAACTCGCCCGAGCAGAACAGCCTCGGCAAGGACGGGCTACTTAGCTGGGACTTTGAGCTAAAGCCGGGCGAGAGCAAAAAAATCCACTTCGGCTATGAGCTAAGCAAGCCGAAGAAGTAAAGAGCTTTGGCGCTCGCGGTTAAATTTTGCGCAGCGAAGTAGCTTTTGTGGTGCGGTTAAATTTTATGCGGCACCGTTTTGCGAGACGGGCTCCCCCTTCGCCGCGCCGCTAAATTTTACGCGGCAGACCGACTTTTTACGGCGCAATTAAATTTTGCGGGCATAAAACTAAGGCGCGGCTTTAGAGCTTATCTGAAATTTTTGGCGCCGTGCCGAGAGGAATTTGAGCGCGGCGAGAATTTAAATTTAAATGTTGCGGCGATTTAAAATTGGCTAGCGTTAGATATGAAATTTAGCGATGCAAAGAGGTTTTGGCGCTAGGCAGAAAACTTTGAGCGTCGCTAAAGCTTATCTTAAATTTAAAAAGGTTGGAGTAATGAACGCGAAGCAAAGGTATAAATTTCACGGAGCGGCTAGGTGCGCTAGCCTTGCGGGCGGCACCTAAAGGATCGTAATGAAATTTCGCAAACTTAAATTTAAAATCATAGCCGCGGCACTACTTTTCTGCGCCGCATTTATCCGCATCGTGCCCGATTACTCCACTTCACGAGGCTTTGCTTTAGTTACTATTTTTGACTACAACAAATACAAGCAAGGATACTGCCTAAAAGAGAATAGAGCTTTAAGCAACGAAGAATTGCTTCAAAATGCTGCTATAAATTATTTTAAAAGATATTACGACTATGAAATTTTGCGAAATACCATTATCGATGAGCACGATATAAAAAATTTCGGCCATAGTTTTTATACGGCACACATCTCCAAGCTCTATCTAATCGGCGATTTTAATGAAGAAAACTGGTTTGATTTTTTGGTTGAAAATACCGACAGGAAGAGTTTTGATTATGAGATAAAAGACAAGACGCAAATAGATATCTCCGATCTATCCAAATACTTTGTGTATAAGGATGAAATTTTAGGCTTTAAAAAGCCTATCATCTTATCCGAAGAGAAAAATCCGCTTCATGGTGGAAAAATGTTTTTAGAAAAATCATTTTTAATAAAAGAGAATAAATTTTTTGTGAATTATGCCAGACCTGGTTATATAAGTTGGTATATCGAGCTTAACAATAAAGAAGATTTAACAAAAATCAAAAGCAAAGAAAATTTAATGCGAATAAAAAACGGATATGAGAACTTAGAAAGCCTTAATGAAGTCTTAGCTTACACTCATATGAAGCATTTGCGGCGTAAATTTTCATACGATAATTGCGGAAATATAAATTTTGATATCAAAGCTCCGGCAGAACAGGAGCTGGATATGTGGATTCACGGCGGATAAAGTTAGTTGAAGCTTTATCTTAACGAATTTAACCGAAAAAGGATAAGGGATGAGTAAAAATGAAACTGAGTTGAGATTAGACTTAGAGGGCAATTACGGAGCCGATATATTGAGTTATTATTTGTGGGGAAAGAAAACTCCTCCTGGTCCGAAAGAATTAGCCTCTAACGAATGGATGGATAGAAAAGGACTGATATGAAATTTTATAAATCTCTTAAATTTAAAGCCCTAGCAGGCACGCTACTTCTTATAATAATACTCTGCGCCGCATTCATCCGCATCATCCCCGATTATTCCACTTCACGAGGCTTCGCCGTCGTTTCTCTCCCCGACTATAACAAATACAAGCAAGGATACTGCCTCAAAGAAAACAGAATTTTGCCGAAAGAGGAGCTGTATAAAAAAGTGGGAGGAGCATATTTAGATAATAATGTAAAATTATACCAAATGATCGATGCTTATAGGTTGAAAACCTTCGGTAGTCTTTGGTCTAGCAAATACGAAGTTACGTACTATGAACTAGAAAATATAAACTTATCAAATTGTTTTGAAATATTAGAAAAATATTATCAAGAGGGAAAAACGACCGAGGAGATACTGATGAAAGAGCTAAAGGCTAAAAAAACCGATCCAAAGAAATATCTAAAAATAAATTTGAAAGATACGAGCGTTGGATTTGACAGACCGATAGTTAGGGTTGACGGCGACGATAAAGCTATTGCTGGCACTTTGTTTCTTGATAAATTTGCTATATTTAACAGTAATTATATGCAATTTAACCATTCGGAGTATATTTATGACACGAGAGAAAATTTTATTATTGTGAAGAAATACTATAAAGAGAGAAAAAATGCTGTAGTCGGTATTGGAAAAGGTTTTAAATTTGATAACTGCGGCAATATAAATTATCCGCTGGAAGAATATTATTTGGGCGGTAGAGATATAGAGATGCGCTAAATTCTCTAATATGAATTTTATTAAAAAATTTAAGGGAATTAAGATCAATGGATGCGGAACAAAGGTATAAATTTTACAGGGCGGCGAGATATTTGCTAGCGGTGCCGATAGTTTTTTTACTTGCTTGGTGGACGGCGGCATTGATTTTGGCGGTTTTGCCTTTTGAGGGTGCGCTAAGGATTGCCGTTTTTGTCGCAATATTTGCGATTTTGGATTGCGCGCTGCTTCGGTATTTGTTCAAAAGGTATAAAAATTTTAAGCCAAGCAAGCTGTTTGTAAAAAATCTAAATCTTAGTTTACTGCTTTTTGCGGTAGAAAATTTATCGCTCGGCGGGTTTTTGACGTGCCTCGCGGCGGGGTATTTTTGGGGCGAGCGTGCGGCAGTCTGGAGTATAGCGTTTGTTATCGTTGCGCCCGTTTGTTTGCTCGTTTTCGTGATCTCATACATGTTTAACGAAAATAAAAGCTAAGCCTATGCGCCTTTCGCGCCCACTAAATTTTATCTCTCGCGCGGTACGGGCTTGGGCACGGATTTAGCCCGCACAAGCTGGGCGAGATTTAAAATTTCATCATCCCGCTTGCCTTAAAATTTTAAAATTCCGTCGTCGCAAAAGCTCCGCCGCGCTCTCTAAATTTTATCTCGCCGCAACTCGAAACCTACTTGTCGCGCTATACGCGCCGCACTTTAGCACTCGCGCAGTACGCGCTTATCGTCGCTGCGGCGTTTGCAAAATTTCAAAAAACCGCGCGGAGCTCGCCTCACAAACGACGATTACGCCGCGGGCTTATCTATTTATTTATGCGGGCAGCGAAACCTTCGGCGGGCTAAAGACGAGACCTTGATCTTAGCCACAAAGCAAATCCGAACTTTAGCAGAGAAAAATGCGAGCGGCGAATGCAGAAGCAAAAACCAAGCGGGCGCATTTGTCCGAAGCCTAGCCCTTTAATTTCATCATTTTTTCTAAGATTTCATACACGAGATCAAACTTTGTAAAGCCGTCTCTATCCAAAAAATGCCCGCCCTTTTGCACCTCGTAAAACTTAGCATCAATCTGCCCCGCTAACTCGCGACTGAAGCTAAACGGCACGATATAATCGTCCTTTACGGCAACCACCGCGCGCTGTTTTGCGGCGACTTTTATGCGCTCAAAATCAAAGCCTTTTTCCATAAACTCGTCTAAAATTTTAAATTGCGGATCGCTAAGCGGCTTTGCAAGCCCCGAAACCAGCAGGGCGCCCTCTACTGCGCCGCTTGCGGCGCTACTTTGCAAAAAATTTAAGATCGTAGGGCAGCCGAGGCTGTGTCCGACCAGATAAACTTCGCCTTCAAATTTTACGCTTTCGCGCAGAGTTTTCAGCCACTCATCAAGCCTCGGATGCGCAGGCGTAGGCATCGCTAAAATTTCCGCCCTCGCGCCCGATTTTTCGATCTCGCTTTTAAGCCAGGCAAACCAATGGCTTTTAGGCGAAGCATCATAGCCGTGCACGATATAGACGCACTTTTGCATATTTTCTCCTTTAAATTTAAGCCCTTTGCACGCAAATATTAAAATTTCAATCCGCGCCCTAGCCCTTGCAAATCGTGATTTTATCGGCAAATTTACCCAAAAAATGATACCCCGAGCCCGCCTGCGCGATGATGTCGAGCACCGCGTCCGCATCCCGCACGAGCGTGCCGCCCGCAAAGTCCACGCCGCGCTCAAACAGCGCCTGCGGCAGTAGCGGCGTGGTAGGCCCCACGAGCACGAGCTTGGCGCCGCTTTTTTTCAGACGCAAAAGCCCATCGAGCGTGTCGTTGATGAGCGTCGTAGCCGTGATTATCACGTTATCGGCGCGCGGCACGACGCTTGCAGCCTCGCTTGCAGGCAGGTAAAACGGCAGCTCGGCCTCTTTAAGCGTGCTTTTATCAAGCTCTAAAATTTTAAAATCTGTGCCATTTTTCATCAGCGTCTTGATGTAGGGCACCAGCGCGCCCACGACGACGCTAAAGCTGCCGCGCTCGATCTGCAGCTGCTCAAAGGGATCGGCGCCGAATTTCACGTCGTAATCCGCGCGGATTTTATCAAAACACGCCCTTCCAAGCGCATTTAGCGCGGCGAGCGCGAGCGTCTTTTTAAGCGGCGCGGCGGAGCCCAGATCGCGTAGCAGATAGCGCACGCTCCTGCCTGCGATATTGCCCGAATCGGGCATCACGCTTGCTTGCGAGGGGCAGCAAACGGCGCCCGATAGGGACTTTAGCGGCGTATAGCTAAGCCCGCACGCGCTTCCTTGCAGCTTTACGCCGCTAAAAAACAGCCCCACGACCGCGCGCTCGATCTTAAGATCCAGCGCCTGGGCGCCTAAAATTTCTTTCGCGCACTCCAGCGTCTGATCTAAAATTTCGCTCATTTTCGCTCCTTTGATGTAGAATTTAGCGCCATTATAGCTTAAAATTTCGGCGCCCGTATTGATATAAATTTATTGATCGCGCGAGCGGCAACGTCCAAGCAGGCGCGAGCTAAATTTAACGCAAGCGGTAGACGCGAAATAAAATTTTATGTAGCGAGCGCGTATCGCTGCGGCTTGGAATTTTAAAAGCGCGGCACGGACGGATCAAATTTTAACGAGAGCAAGCCGATGCGAGCCCAGGCAAATGCGAGCTAAATTCCATAAGAGCGGACAAGCAAGAGCTTGGACATAGACGGGTAAATTTAACAATAGTAAGCCGATACAGGCTGAATTTTAGGCTAGCTTAATGAGCGAATGCGGGATAAATTTTAATGAATACGAATGGGCGCGAGCTCGGGCAAATACGAGCAAATTTAATAATTGCAAGCGAACGCAAACTCGGACGCGAGCTAAATTTAACGAAAACAGTAGCGGGTAAAATTTAATAAAAGGTGCGGGCGCGAGTAAAATTTAATAAAAGCAGCAAGCGCGAGTAAAATTTAAGCGACGAGCCGTATCTGCGACAAGTCGCGCCCGCTGCGGAGTTAAATTTTATTTCCTACCTGCCGCACGGCTAAATTTTATTTCCGATCCATCGCAGGACTAAATTTCATTTTCCGATCCGCCGCGAGGCTAAATTTTATTTTCAGATAGCAGGATGTTGATGAGCGGATTTAGCAGCGTCTCGCCGCGCGCGGCGCACAGCACGATCTCGTCGTAGTAGTAGTCGCTCCTGCCGTAGTTGTGAAACTCATACGCCCCAAAGCCGTAGCCCATCGGCGTGATCTCGACGCGCGAGTACCAGGCGTCCTTGGCGATGATGTATTTTTCGGTGTCTTGCGAATAAACCCACACCACGATCTCATCTTTGTTTTTTTGCCGCATCAGCCACATAAAGACGTTTGCGATGTCGTTGAAAAAATATGTATCGCCGTTTGGCATAACGGCCTGGGCGGTGTTGTACAGATCGTTTATCACCGTGCCGCTCTCGTGGCATAGGTATTTGCCAAATTCGATCTGCAGCGGCTGCTTATCGGTGTTGCCGTGGCGCACGGAAATTTTGGATTCGGCTATATCCATAGACGATATGAGTAACCCCATCACGCAGGCGAGCAAAACCGCGGCAAAAATTTTCTTAATCATAGCAACGCGCCCCGCACGAAGTAGTATTTGACGACGTAGGCGCTGCAGATGAGCGCGTTTAGAATGAGCCAGAACGAGGAATATTTAAGCAGGTGGGTGTAGGTGCGCTTGGTGATGAGCTCCGTTAAAAACGGCACGATGCCGAAAAATATGCCCAAAAACAGCGAGCCCCAAATCGCATAGCCGACGAAGTAATAATCCTTCAAAAGCATGCAGTACGGGCATTTATGATTGGGCTGCTCGTAAACGTAAAGCCCGAAAAAATAGGTGATCGCGTAGTATGCGACGAACAAAAAGAGCAAATTCAGAGCAAAGCTCGCCATCGACTGTTTTAAGAAATTTAAGATCAAAATGGCGCCCAATATCGCGTAGAAAAAGGTCGCCAAAAGCGCCTGCGTGTAGCCGAACGGAAGCTTCGGCGCGCGAAATACGACCGAGCAGCAAAACACCGGCACGCGCAGTGGGATATTGATAAAAAATAGAATTTCTAAAATAAACTCCGCCAAAACGCCCGTAGAAAGGATGGTAAAGATCAGGTATTTGCGCTTAAGATATGGAAATTTGCCCGCTTTAAGATCGAGGCTGTTTAAAATAAGCCAGAGCCCAAATCCGAAGATCAGTAAAATTTTTAAAAGCAGCAGGATATTGCCGTAGCGGTTCGAGCCCACGACGCCCGCAGAACACATCGCGCCTGGCACGACCGAAGAGAGCTCGTTTAGGCAGAGCGCAAAAAATATAAACAAAATGATCTTGCACGCTATCGTGAAGAACAAAATGGTGTTGATGAGATAGTTTCTTTTCTCCAGGGCGTATTGCAAATTTGAGGTAGCGTTAAAGTCCCAGTAGCGCATGATCCGCACAATGTGAAACTGCGAGATCGCCATCAGCGCTATTACGATCAGCTCCACGGCCAAAAACGCGATCACGCTGCCCGATAAAAATACGCTCATGCTGAAATTTCTCCGTCTTTTAAAAACACGTATCGATCCACGAAGCTTAGCTCGTCGAAGAGTATGTCGTGCGTCGCGATCAAAACGGTCTTTTTAAGCTCTTTGAGCTTTGAAAGCATCTCGATAAAGCCGAGCGAGTTTTGTTTGTCTAAATTTGCCGTCGGCTCGTCGGCTAAGATGATCTGCGGATTCATCACGAGCGCCCTAGCGATAGCGCAGCGCTGCTTCTCGCCGCCGCTGAGGCTCGAGACGATCTGATCTTTTTTATGCGCGATATTAGCAATCTGCATCGCTTCATCTATGCGCGCGCCAAGCTCATCCCTGCCCAGCCGTTCAAGACTAAGCGGCGCAAGGACGTTTTTATAGACGCTAAGCGCCTCAAGCAGGTTGAAAGACTGAAAGATAAAACCGATTTTTTTGTGGCGATACGCGGAGCTTTCGATATCGGCGAGCTTAGAGACGTTTGCGCCGTCTACTAAAACCTCGCCGCTACTCGGCTTAGAAAGCGCGCCTATTATAGATAGAAGCGTGCTTTTGCCGCTGCCGCTAACGCCTTTTAAGATTACGATCTGCCCTTCCTTGACGCTTAAGCTTATATTTTTCAAAGCGCGAAATTCATTCGCCCTGCCCTCGTTGTAAATTTTAAAAAGCTGCTTAATCTCTATCTTGCTCATTTGACCGCCTCGCTCATATCGCCTATAGCGATGCGCCATGAAGGGATGATTACGAACGCCAAAAACGGGATCACGCTAAAGACGAAGATCAAAAAGAGCATATTGAAATTTATCGCGGGCGTGAAGGTGATGAAATTTCGCAGCTCGCCGCCTAAGAATATATCGCGCAGAAGCGGCGCATCCAGGATAAAAACATAAGCATAAGCGCCCGCGACGCCGAGTAGATAAGCGCTTAGCGAGACGATGAAATTTTGGATAAATTTCATCGCGATGATGTCTTTTATACAAAAGCCGATGCTGCGCAAGATCGCGATCTCCTTTTTCTTCTCGCCGTATGCGAGCGAAATTTGATTTTTTAGCAAGATGAAAAATGAGATCATCGCCACGGCGTAAAGCACCATAAAGATCCCACCCTTGTAATAATACAGATGCCTCACTTCGGCTACCGCATCCTCGGCACTAAGAGCTTCCGTGTTGGGGTATAAATTTACGATCTTAAGCGCTACTTCGCTTACTTCGTTGGGGTTGGGCACGCTTACGTAGAGCTTGGTGTATTCGCCCTCCTTCAGGCTTAGCACCTCGCGCGCGGTATCGGGGTTTAGATAGATCACGTCGT
Organism: uncultured Campylobacter sp.; assembly: GCF_938041645.1. Taxonomy (GTDB): domain Bacteria; phylum Campylobacterota; class Campylobacteria; order Campylobacterales; family Campylobacteraceae; genus Campylobacter_B. The sequence continues at coordinate 10,088 of NZ_CALIST010000021.1, forward strand.
TTGAGACGATGCTGCTTTCATGCGGTGAAATTTTATTGATCTTAATCGCGATTAGGCGCTGTTCGGTTAAGAAGTGAAACTCGTCCTCGTAGTACCACTCGCCCATCGCCGCTTTTACCCCCTCGCCTACGATCATTTCGTTTTCGCTCAGGCTTTCGTCGCCTACGATATGAAACCAAACGCGCTTTTGAGCGAAGTAATACATCCCGTCCACGGCGCCCTGCACTTCGCTGACGCCCGCGATTTTGGAGATGTCGTAGATATAGCCGTCGTGCATCAGATCGCGCTTGCCCGCGCGTAGAGCCTCTACGACAATGTCGGGTCTGAGCTTGACGACCTTTTCGAGATCGTTTTGAATGGAGCCCGAGATAAAAAGCACCGAGCTTAAAATAAAAACGATAAAGGCGAAGATCGCGAAGCTAAAGGAGTGATCGGCTCTGTCTTTTCGCAGCAGAATTACGGAGTAGTCGATAAAATTTTTACTTATCATAGACGAACTCCGCATAGGCCTTGCTCTTAAAGCTACTTGAGAGCCGCACGTCCTTTATCTCGCGCGCGAGCTTTTGCAGACACTGCTCACCCTTTGCGCGATCAAAGCTTACATAATGCACCGCAATGAGCGCATAAAGGGCGGCAAAAAAGATCGTTAAAGCGCAAATGAGCCTCATAGCCCTTCTATTACGCTCTCTTGAATTTCATCAAATTTAAGTACGCTCTTGCCTCCGTGATCTTTAGCGAAGGTCTTAGCCGCGCTCTCGCTATCAAACGGAATGAGCTCGTCGCCCATCGGCCCTAAGACGTTGGAGCCGAGTACAAAAAAAGCGCTTTTAGCATCGATCTTATGAAGTTTATAGTAGTCGGTTACGAAAATTTTATCAAAGCCCTTGCCCTTTTGGAAGTAGTATTTCATCATATCTTTCACGCCGTCAAAATATAAGTTCTCGCCGCCTTGGACCTCTATCATCGCCGCCCAGTTAGGGTTTTTGCCCACTAGCATACCGCAGACCGGGCATTTAGCACCCTCAGGCACGACGATCTTTTCAGCCTTTTTCGCTTTTGCGTTTTTATCGCTACTGCCTAAATTTGCCGGCGCGTCCCACAAATATAGCGCCGCAGCTTGTAGGTGCTTGTCGTATTCAGGAGCTTTGCTAGCGCCCTTTGCGTCGCAAGTCTTTTTGAGATGAGCTTTGAGCTCGGAGATGGCTTTGAAGCTTTTGGCGTCCGTTTTAGCGCAGTTTGTTTCGTAAAATTCTTTACCGTGCGCGTAAACGCCGCCCTCGCGCTTGGCTTTAATCATCTTATTATCGCCCGCGAAGTCCTGTCCCGCAATCTCGTAGGCTTTGGCGAAATTCATTATCTCGCCGCCGTTTTCGGCTTGAAATTCTTTCGCGTCGGCCTCGGTTGAAAAGGCGTATTTGCTATTGCGCGTCATCGTACCTTTGACCTTGCTGCCCACGACGTAAAAGGCTTTATTTACATCGATCAAATTTAGATTTTTCGTATCGACGACCTGCGCATCGCTTGGAATTTTTCCCTCCGTTAGCTCGTACAAGCAGTGTAGGGAAGCCACTTGCTTGCCGTTCCAAACGTGGTTGGTTTTATAAAATTTAACCAAATTCATTCCGCAAACGGCGCAGTATTCTTTACCCTCGCCGCTTCCTACAAGCGTAGCCTTGCTAGGATCCACGCTTTGAAACATAGGATTTGCCGGCTTATTAGCCCCATCCATGGAGGCGCCGCAAACGAGCGCAACAAGCGTGGCCGAAGCCAAAAATGAACGTAAAATCATACTATCTCCTTAAAAATTTGATGTTTTAAATTTACTTACTAATCGAGTTTAAAAATTCCAAATTCTCGCATCCCATCTTGATGCCGCCGTCACAGCTTTTTTTGAAAAACTCTTTTGCTTTGGCGTTATCGGACTTCACACCCTTGCCCTCGGCGTACATTATGGCTAGGTTATTGCAGCCGTCGAAGTGGCCGAGGCTGCACGCCTTTTCATACTGCTGCTTTGCTTGCTTATAATCCTGGTCCACCCCCTGCCCGAAGGCGTATAGATAGCCCAGATTGTTGCAGCCGATGCCGATGTCGCCACCGCAAGCCTTTTCGTAAAAAATTTTAGCCTTTGCGAAGCTTTGCTGTACGCCTTCGCCCTTCAGATACAGATAGCCCAGGTTGTTGCAGCCCATCATATCGCCATAGGTGCAGGCTTTTTCATAAAGGCTAGCGGCCTTGGCTACGTCTTTCGCGAGCCCGGCGCCGTTTGCGTATAAAAGCCCGAGCGATGTGCAGCCCTCGTTATCTTTGCAGGCTTTTTCGTAATAAGCCGCGGCTTTGGTGAAATTTTGATCCGCGCCGTTGCCGCTTTCGTAGATATAGCCTAGATTGTTGCACGCAAGCGCAAATTTAGCGCTGCACGCCTTCTCGTAGAGGCTGATCGCTTTTTCGAAATTTTTCTCTACGTTGCCGGTGCCCTCAAAATACAAAACGGCTAGATTATAGCAGCCCGAAGCTTTATTTTCCAAACCGCACGCTCTTTCATAAATTTCTGCGAGTTTTTTATGATCGCCGCTTTGCTGAGCTTGAATGCCCTCGCTGATAAAGCCCGCGTTTGCCGCGGCCGCCAAGGCTAACGCTATTAGAAATTTTTTCAAATTTACTCCTTTATATCGTTTTTACGTCCCTGCCTCTGAAGGCAAGAGCGATTATTAAAAAGACCGCCGCTATTATACAATAAAACGGCGCGGGTATCTGCGGCGCATCGCCCGCAGCGTAAGAGTGCATGCCGGTGAGGTAGAAATTTACGCCGAAATAGGTCATTATAATCGAGCTATACGCGAGCGTCGAGCTCACGCAATAAACATAGACCGAGCCGAGCTTCGGGATAAATTTTAGATGCAGCACGATCGCATAGACGATGATCGAGACATACGACCATGTCTCTTTGCTATCCCAGCCCCAGTATCGCCCCCAGCTCTCATTCGCCCACACACCGCCGAAGAAATTTCCGAGCGTCAGCATCGAAAGTCCCACTATGAGGCTGATCTCGTTGATCGCCGTTATATATCTGATCTGTGCGTTAAGCCGCTCACGATTGACGCCGTTTTTAAGCGCCATCAAAATAAGAGCCAAAAGCCCAAGCAGGCAGCTAAGACCTAAAAATCCATAGCTAGCCGTGATAACCGAGACGTGGATGCTAAGCCAATACGACTTTAGCACTGGCACGAGGTTAGTAATCTGCGGATTTACGAAGCTCATATGCGCTACGAGCATCACGATGCTAGCCAGCAAGCAGCTCGCGCTTAGCGTAAGCAGGGACTTTCTAAAAAATATGATCCCCGCAAGCGCCGCCGACCAGCCGATGTAGATCATCGACTCATAGCTATCGCTCCACGGCGCGTGAGCCGCGACGTACCAGCGCAACGCAAGCGCAAGGGTATGTGCTATAAAACATATCGCAAAGGCTGCGAATAAAATTTTTTGCGCGAGCGTGAAGCGTTTGCCGCAAAGCGCGCCCAAAAGTGCCAATATTAAAGCTATGCCGCCTAGGATCATATAGCAATAAACGAGCTTTTTAAAAACCGAAGCTTTGTTGTAAAACACCTCGGCCTTGACGCGACTAACGCTTGGAAGAATAGCCGCCGAGGTAGCCCTTTGATAGTTTTTCAGCTCCGCAAGTGCTGCATCCGCTTTAGTCCAATCATTATCCGAAATTCCATCTTGCAAGCCGTTTAGATAGTCATTTAGCACGCCTTTGATCTGCGGAGCGATACTATAATCGGCAAAGGCGTCGTTCGGCGAGAGCCAAGCGTTTTGCGGGTCGTTCGGTACGGGGATAAATTTAAAAAACACCCCTCTAAAGGTCAGATACGCGATATTTAGCCGCTCGTCGAATTTAATCAGCTCGTTATCGAGCACGCTGCGGCGCGAGGCGCTTTTTTCATTCGCCTCGTCCAGGGCGTGGGCGAGCTTGTAGTTGCCGTTTTCATCAAAGACCGAATTGAAGCTCGCATATCGCTCCTGTGGCGCTAAGCCTAGCATCTTTTTAATCTCGTCGTTTTTGATCTTGATGATCTTTTGATCACGCCAGAACGCGGGATTTAGGCTCATGCCCAAGATCATCTGCTCGGCGCTTAAGCCGTAAAGCGAATCCGTGCCTGAAATTTTATTTACGATTTCGCTTGCTTCGGTGCTAAGCGGCTTGATCCTGCCCATATAATCTTGCACCAAAAGCTCTGCAAACGCGCCGTTTGCGTGAACGCGCGAGTTGGCTTTAAGGTTTTGCAGATAGTTTTCATCCGCGGCGCGAAGCTCAATGCTGAAAAAAAGCGGCGCGATTAGAAGCAGCGCGGCAGGCGCGTTATTTTTGATAAATTTAGCTAGCTTTTTAAACCTGCTGCCTGCGGTAAAAAGATTGCCGATAAATCCGACGCAAAGTAAGAAATAGCCGAAATAGGTAGGGATTTTACCCGGATCGCGATTAAGCTCCAGCACCGTACCCTGCTCGTCCGTGTCGTAAGAGGATTGAAAGAGCTTAAAGCCGCCAAAGTTTAGCGGGTGGTTCATATAAATTTCATGCTCCCCCGCGCTCTTGCCCTCTTTTAAAATTTCAACGTCGCTGGCGTAGGATGACGGGCTTTGCGAGCCCGGGTAGCGCTCGAGCTTAAATTTCAAAAGCTTTACCGCAAACGGAAGCTCTATCAGTTTCGAGCCCCAGCTTAGCATTATCTCCTCGCCGTCAAAGTTTAAAATTTTAGGCTCACCCAGCCAGCCCGCGCCGCCGCGCAGCTGCGCTTCTTGCTCGCTTCCGCCCTCAAAGCCCGCTTTTACCGCAAGCGTGCCCTGCTCGCCTTTGGGCGCGGGTTTGTAGGAGCTAAATTTAACGGTGAAGCTTTTAGAATTTATACTTTGCGTGAAGCTAAAATCGTTATCGCCGATCTGAGACAGATTTAGCGGGTGCTCAAACAGCGCGTCTTGCGTGCGGATTTGCAAGTATGGCTTGACGCTCACCATCTCGTTTTCGCTCTCGCCCGCTCTTACGTGCAGCACGCCCTCGGTGCCGAAATAGCGCGTCAGCGCCGCGCCGATAAAGATAACGATAAATGCCGCGTGCAGAACGAAGGAGCCGAAGCGGCGCCACATTTTAGATTTTATGATTATGCCTAGCAGGCTCAGCGTCGCAGCACCCATGACGCACTCGTACCAGCGCGCCTCATAGACTAAAATTTTAGCAGTTTGCGTATCGTAAATGCTCTCCAAAAAGGTTGCGACGCCGGCACCTGCGGCTAGGATAAAGAGGAGGCAGAGCGCAAATTTGTAAGAGATAAAAAATTTTAATATTTTTAGTGCGCTCATTAACCCTCCGCAGTTTTACATTATTATATCGTAAGTTTGTCCCGCGTATAGTATAAACATTCTAAGAAGTAATACCCCGACCACGCTGGCAAGCGCGCTAACGTAGAACGCAAACGCGGTGTGAGCGATCTTTTTGCCCAGTGCGAAATTTAAAACGAGCGGTACGCAAAAGCCTACGCCCACGACGCCTAGCCAAAACATCTTCGCATAAAATCCCTCGTTAAATGCGATGCTCGCGGCTTTTTGCACGTCGCTGCCAGTGATGAGCGAGACGAAAATCATACCGATTAATAAAATTTCCATCGCTAAAACCGGCCACTCAACCGCGTGTAGAGTTTTTAGATCGCCTCCGTGCGGGTCTGCTTTAAAGAAAAGCGCGGCTATGAGGCTTGAGCCCGCAATGCCCGCCGATAAGCCCGACGCCACGAAAAGCGCAGGCAAAACGGCTGTATTAAGGATAGGAAATCTAACTAAAACCGAGATCAAAAATCCCGTATAGGCGCAGATCGCGACCGCAAAAACAAGCGTAAGCGCAAGAAGCAGCGGGCGAAGCGCGTTTAAAATTTTCATCGCAAGCGCAAAAAGCCCTTTTAAAAAAGTAAGTCTGCGCGATAAAAATCCGCTAAGATCAGCTTCAAACGCATAAAGGCAGGCTACGAAGCTAAGCGGGATATAGACGCAAAGCGCCGCCACGCCTACGGACATAACCGAGGTGAAGTTGTAGTTGATCAAAATTTTCCAGAAAAGTAGCGGCCGCTCAAGGTCGGCTACCAGGCAGACCATACCGAGTAAGATCGTGACAAAAGAAAGCAGCGACGCAGCCTTAAATAGCGGCGTGCTTTCGGTCTGTTTTTTATAAAATTTGACGAGGATCGCGACTATCAAAGCGCCTCCGCTCATACCCGCTAGCAAGAGATAGACCGCGATTGGCCAGCCCCACTCAACGCCGTGCGAGAAGGTCGCAGTAAAATTTATAGCTCCGTTCATATCACACCCCCAATTTAACCGCAGGAATATAGCGCAGGCTCGGCTTCGTGCCGCACTCAGGATGCATTCGCAGGCTGTCTTTTACGCGAAGCAGCTTGCTGATGTGCGATTCTTCGTCGTTTAGATCGCCGAATACGATCGCCTCGTATCTGCACGCCTCGATGCAGGCGGGCTCGTGACCGTCTTTTAAATTTGTATCCAAGCAGAAGTTGCAACTCTCTGCGGCTTTGGTTTCGTGATTTATAAAGCGCACGTCGTAAGGACAGGCGACGATGCAGTATTTACAGGCGATGCAGTCGTCGGTATTCATCGTAGTTATGCCGGTTTTTTCGTCCTTGTGACAGGCTTTGGTCGGGCAGACGTTCACGCACGGAGCGTCCTCACACTGCTGACAAGATACTCTAACATAGCGCTTTTCCTTCAAATTTAGCGGATCGGTCTTATCCTCTATAAAAAGCCTCATCTGGCCCTTCGGAACCGAATTTACCTTTTTACAGGCGATCTCGCAATCGGTACAGCCCACGCATTTATTTTGATCGAATATCATGCCGTAGTGCGGCTTTTTCGGCTCTTGCTTTTTAGCACTTGCGTTTACATCTTGTGCACTTTTATCTGTGCCGTTTTGTGCGAGCAAGCTTGAGGCGATTGCGCCGAGCCCCAAAGAGCCGAGTGCGGCGGATTTTATAAAATTTCTTCTTTGCTTTTGCATATTCTCCTCCGACTAAATTTAAGCAAAACTACTTCGTTTTGTTCGCGTCGTGAAAGCTTTTGGCCTCGCTCTCGCTAAGTTTTTTCGCTGCATCGGCAAGCTCGCCGGGCTTTAAAACCTTTAGTAATTCGGCTTCAAAAATTACCACAGAACCCGCAGGAATTCTATCTACGTCCACGTTGCCGTAGGCTAAATTACTAGGGATTGTAAATTTATATTTCGAGCCCGTATTCATCAAAAGCAACCCCTCGCGCAATCCGTCGATTAAGCCTATCATAGAAAGATGCGCCGGAATTTTAGACGCGAAAGTATCGTCAAATACGCTACCATTCGTCAAATACGCCTTGTAGTTCATCACCACTACGCTCTCAGGCTTTGGCTTTTCGCCCATACCTAGCTTTAGAATTTCATATTGAAGACCGGATTTCGTGGTTTTAACATCCGGATTTTTGGCATTTTTCGCCATAAATTCCTTGCCTGCTTTTAAATTTTTATCAAGCTCCGCTTTGGAATTTGTTTCTACGATCTTATTTAGCTTGTCGGCTCTTTGATTCAAAAGCGCAATAATTTCCTCATCTTTTAGCTTCTGCTGCTTTTTAAGAGCGTCCAAAAACCCCTCTATTACCGCATCTAAGTCGTATTTGACACCTAACGCGGCTTGTGAATGCAGCTGGTTTGAAACATAGCTTCCGGTAGAAGCTCCGATGCTATAAGATTCTTTTTGTTCTTGCGTAGTTAAATTCGCGCCCAACGCGCAGCTTGCCAAAACGATAGGCAAGAAAATTTTTAGTCTTTTTTGCATACATTTGCCTTTTAAATTTCGGGGCCGCGAACTTACGCGACCCCGAAAGAATTATAAATTATTATTTAGAATTCTTTGAGCCTCTTTAATATACTCTTTAGCGGCCTCTAGCCTTTGCTTAGTATATTTAAAGCCATGCATTCCCCATGAGCCGTCTTTTTCGATAAGATCGACGGTGTCTTGAGCTTTTTCTATTAGCTCGTAAACGCGAGTTTTATCGCTGGAGTCAAGCTTTTTGGTCTCAAGGATAGAATAAATTCCTTGAATACCAATCTTAACTTGCGAGAAGTCGCTCTTAATTGGAGTTTGCCAGCCCATAACCTCATCGTAAACCTGCTTTTGGTTCTTGAAATGAAGCGTCTCTTTTAGCTCGGAAACGACAGGGCTGTGGCAGCCTTTGGTATCTTGCATATCTTTATCCGCCCACGAAGTTCTCGCGCACGACCACATAAGATCGACGAAATTTCGTCCATCTTTATTTCTTTGGAAGTGCCAATCTTTTGCATCTCTTGGACCTTTAGCGGCATCGCCTGCGACTAGAGATTTTCTAGCAGGATCGATGTCGATCTTCCAGATGTGCGATCTTCTTTGAGTATCGAATCCCGCGTTGTCTTGAAACTGAATAGCGTAGAAGTTCTCGCAGCTCATCATAAACGGCATATGGCAAGATGCGCAAGTGTTGTCTTTATGCGTATCGGCTCTTGCAGCGATATAGGCTTGCTCTTGGTGGCAATCCTTGCACTCTTTTGTGATCTTAGGCTTTGTATAAAACGCGCTCAAATAGCCCTGCTCTGAGTTGTAATTTACGCCCTTGACGGTTTTATCGCCAACTACCGGTCCGGTGTTATCGTGCGGATCGTGGCAGGTTACGCAGCGCATACCCTTCTCGTAGTGAGCGGTAAAGTAGGATTGTGAGCCCTCAGAGCCGCAGCCTGGACCCATAGATTTAAATTTAGAGCTAAGAGATAGATCGGGGTTTCCGTTGTTTAGCGGATTAGCACGAGCTAAATCAGGACTATAGTTAAATCTTTGGTGGCAGCGTTCGCAGTTTGAGGTTCTAAAATTTGTAGCGCCATCCAAGTGACCGCCCGCTCCATGGCACTCTTCGCAGGTGATACCCTTGGAGATAGTGTGCTTTTGAAGCTCTTTTGCGTTACCCAAAGCAGCATAGAATTCTTTTTTAGTTTTAAAATCGAATTTGAATGGGTGGCAGACTTCGCAATACGAGCTGTTTGCTTGGAAAAACATCGATTTTTTGTATTTCGCAGCATACGACGCAAGACCTCTTACGTAACCGCCGTTATCGCCATAATCGGCTAGAGTTTCCGGGAATTCCGGAACGATCTTTTTGATCTTTTTGACCGTCTCATCGTCTAAATTTAACGCCCAAGTCCTTTGGAATTGGTTACCGCCGGCTACGATTTGACCGGTACCATCTCTTAGCAAGCCACCCTCTACGTGATAGGTTCCGCGTAGAAGCCATGCATCTACGTAGCCGAATTTTGTCCTTAGGTGTCCCACGGTCGCATAAATTACGTCAGGGGTAATACCTTTTGGAAGGATCGACGCGGTATCTGGGCTAAATACCGGATCGGTTAGGTTGTTATTAACCTCCGGGTGCTCGCCCGGGAAACGGATAGTAGTGGCGTGGCGCGATCTGCTCCATGTCTCATACTGCGCAGGGTGGCACTCGCCGCATTTTTCAGGGCCTATGAATTTATTCGGAAATTGCAGCGAAGAGCCCGCAGGAATTCTATACATCATAGAGCTATAGCCCTTGCCGTCGTCTCTTTTACTAGCCTTTGAAAAGTCAAATCCATGCCCTTCCGCAAGCCACTCCAAACCTCGGTCATGTACATCCATCTTACCGACCGTCTTACCGCCGTATTTGGTAAAAATCGGGTGATTTTTAAATAGCCAATCATACATCTCTCGCTCTTCTACGACGTAGTCCTGCAAGGATATGACGCCTCTGCTTTGCAACGTGCCCTTAGGATTTGCGATGACGTCGCGCGATTTTTGCGACATTTCCATCTCATGCCCCATGCCTTCATCAGCACAGGCTCCTGCGGCAAAAATGCTAATACAGGCGAGCGCGCCTAGTAGCATCTTATTCCATTTTTTCATGGCTCCTCCTTTGAAAATCAAATTTTTAAATTAGCAAAGTTTTACGATTGAAATAATACCAACAAAAAAGGGTGAAAAAGGGAGAAATTTAATAAAGTCTAAATTTAACGAAAAGATATCGTAAATATCGCGCCGTCGTCGGAATTCGCAGCGCTTATGCTTCCTCCGTTTTTTTCGATTATCATCTTGCTCATATATAGCCCGAGCCCGCTGCCCTGCTGCTTTGTAGTAAAGTGCGGCTCAAAAATTTTATCTAGCTGCGCTTCATCGATGCGGCTTGCGTTATTTTCGATCGTAATTACTCGCTCGCCCTGTTTTAAAAACGAGCGAATTTTAATCTCGCGCCGTTTAAGCGGCACGTCCAAAAACGCTTCCTTTGCGTTGTTTATGATGTTTATGAGCACCTGTATGAGCTCGTTTACGTTGCCGTAAAGCGTAAAATTTTCTTCTACCCGTACGCTTATGTCGATGACATGCTTTTTAAGCGAGGCGTTTAAAATTTTACGCGCCTGTTCAATCGCCTCGCTGGCGCTAAATTCTTTCTTCGGCATGTTCGGATTGAAGAAATTTTTAAAATCCTCGATCGTATCGCTCATAAATTTCACCTGCTCGCCCGCGTCTTTTATGCCTCCTTCGAGCCTTTCTTTTGAGAGCTTGCCCCGTTCGTTATAAAGCTCTAAATTTATGAGCGTGGAGCTGATCTGCGATAGCGGCTGGCGCCACTGGTGCGAGATATTGCCGATCATCTCGCCCATTAGCGCGAGGCGGCTTTGATTTATCAGTAAAAGCTGAGTTTGCATCTTTAAAGTCGCGTTTTTTTTGTGAATTTTATAGATACAAAATATACAGATCAAAAATACCACAAGCAAGCTTAGGCCGCTAACGACAAACTCTTTGGTGTGATAGAGCAGAATGCTTTTTATCGGAATTTTAAAGCTTATCATCGCGATCGTATCGCCTAGGTCGCCTTTGAAATTCCCCACATCCCCGTAGAGCTCTTGCATCTTTTTAGGCGCTGCGTTGATGCTGTGGCATTCGGTGCACGAAGGCTGGGAGTTTGTTATCGGCAGACTCAAAAGATACGAGGCGCCACCTTTATCGTAGACGATTCTGGAGTATTCTTTGTATCTATTTTCTTTAAAGCCCTCTAAAATTTCATTCTCAAACTCGCTTCCTTCGTGCTCGGGATTGAGCGGATCGGTAGCGACGAGCTTGTAGTCGTAGTTGATATTTTCTTTGGCGAGCTGAATTTTATAAATTTCGCGCGTTATGTAGGTCGAGGACATCAGCCTCGGATCGAAAAAATCCTCACTCAGAAGCTTTTTTTCTTTAAGCTCGTTTATTAGCGGGCGCTGCACGGTCGAGACGTAATCGCGCACTGCATTCATCGTATCTAGGATATAAAACGCCTCGCGCCTCGTGTCCTTTAGCGCAAGCTCGCGGTAGAAGTTAAAAACCAAAGCCGTAATTACGATATATAGCAGCACGAAAAGCGCTACGATAAATTTAAATTTATACTTCAAAGAGATACCCCACCGCATATAAATTTTTGATCACGTCCTTGCCGATCTTGCGGCGCAGCTCTTTGACGATCGCCTTGATCGCCTCCTTGCTAGGCTGCTCGAACTCCCACATATAATCAAATAGCTGCTCGTAGGTTACGGTTTGATTTTTGCGCGCTAAGAAGTACTCCAAAAGCTTGCTCTCGCTTTTGGAAAGATGACAGGCGCTGTCTTTGACGTAGATGATCTTTTTGGCAAAATCATACTTCAGCTCGTCGTTTATATTCAATATCGGCGCGTGATTTATCAGCTCCGCCGCGACGTCTTGCAGCGCCTTTATAAAGGCGTTTTTGTCGTACGGCTTAGGCAGATACCTGGTGATCTTAAGCTCCACCGCCCGCCACAGATACTCCTGCTCGGTGTGGCTCGAAAGTATCACGATCGGCACGCCGATGCCGGCAGCGCGGATCTTTTTAACGACCTCTAGCCCGTCCATATGCGGCACGCCGATATCAAAAACCAGCGCGTCGTACGAACCGCTCATCGCCTCATCAAGCGCCTCCAGCCCGTCCTTAACCCCCACTACTTCGCCGAAAAACAGCTGCAGCGATTCGGTTATATTTTTTAAAATCCCAGGCTCATCCTCTAGACAAAGAACCCTTTTATTGGACAAAACGTCCAATAATTCGTAATCTTGCATACTCTATCCGCCTCCAAGCTTAGCGCATTTCATTCTTAATTATCTCTTAAATATAACTCGCTTAAATTATATAAATTTAGCATTAAACTAACGTTAAAAAAATATACCAAAGCGGTTTGCGCGCAAATTTAAACCTCAAACCGCCTATGTGCGAGCTTTGCGCCTGCATAAGTCGGCTTAAAAGATCACAAGAACGTAAAAAGGTGGGGCGATAAGCTTGATATTAAATTTACCACCTCGCAGGCGACAGATGAAAGACGGTAAAATTCTATTTTAGAGGTGCTTGCATATGCATTTTATAGACGAAAGACAATCAAATCATGAAGCATTTATCAACCCTGTGCTATCGGCGGAATAGAATTTAAAATTTAGCCCAAGCCGGGCATGCTAAAGTTAATGTGAATGCTCCATCTTTGAGTGATCCATGCCGCCGTGATCCATGTTCTCCATCGAGCCATGATTTATATGCGAATGATCCATCCCCTCCATCGAACCCATATCGTGGCTCATCCCACTCATCGAGCCATGATCCATCATAGAATGATCCATGCCACTCACACCTGGATCGGTCATTCCAAAAATCATCGCGACGTGTCCTAGCACCAAAAATACAATCAGCGCCAAGAAATGAAATTTAAGCCTAGCTCTAAATTCCGCTCCTTTTGCGATAACTCCGAGCTCCAAAAGTAGTAGCACTAGCGCAGGCAGCGCCGCTGCTACGTATGCCGCCAAAGCTAAGGCGTCCGCAGTGCCACGTAAATGAATAGCGGGCAAAATTTTAACCGCTACGTAAATGATTAATATCGTAAAATAAGCGCCGAGAATGATGCTAAGGCATTTATTGATTTTTAGAGCCAAAGAGCCCTCCTTCGCGCGGTACAAGCTAAAAAATTCGCTCGCTACTATCGCTTCTGCTAAGCCCATCGGCACCGCCATAAATAAAATCAAATTCCACGGCTGATTTGCCATCAAAAGCTCCATGTAATTCGTCATTGCCATGTTTTCTCCTTATTTTGGTTTAAAGGGCGCAATTCTAGCGGCTTTCGGTAAAAAATTTTAAAACAATAGATAAGATTAAGTGCGCCTTTAATCTTATCTTTCCGTAAAACGATTTGGGCTGCGTCTTAAAACTCGCTCACAAATATTAAATTTATCTCGCTTTACACGCCGTCCCTTTGTATCTAACGCGAAATTTAGAAAATTTATATTTGCAAAAGCAGATGCCTTAAATTTAGCCAAAACGCTTTAAATTCCGTAAAATTTCAGTTTTACAAAGATAAAATTATGAAATTTTTTTAAAAGGATTTAAAATGAAAAACTCCCTCTTATTCGCCTGCGCAGCGCTGTTTGTATGCGCTTGCTCCGATCCTGAGCATCCAAAGCCAGGCGTTTCGCATTGCAGCGAGCCCAAAATGGACGAGGCGTCGCATCAAATGATTCAAATTTGCGGCGAAAGCGAGGATCCGCAAATCGAAAATATGCAGTGCAACGAAAACGGACTTTGCTTCGGCACCGCAAAAATCAGGTAGCCGAAGCGTCTTGCGAGCACCAGCGCTAAATTTAACTATTTTAAAGCCAAGGTCGAGCGCCCGCAAGCGGTCTAGGCCGCACTTTAAAATTTAGCCCGCAATTTAAATTTAACTCCGCTTCACGCGCGCCGATGCATTTTATCTATACTTAATTTTAACTGCGTCCGCCGATTGATCGAGCTGCTCTTGGCGCGATGAACTTTTAAAATTTCATCGCCAAACATGGCGTGGAATTAGGATTTAAAAGTAAGTGCGGGTCAAATTCATAAGTTTAAAATTTTAAAGCGACATGCAATTTAAAATTTCAGGTCTCTCACATGCTAGCGGTGCGAAATTTCGCGCAAGCTCAAAATCCGCACTAGGCAATTTTGTGCCGCTGCAAAATTTCTAGATCGCAACTCCGCTCAGTAGAATTTTCGGCGGTGCAGATGGGGGCGCAAAATCTGTGCCACGCAACCTTGCACGG
>NZ_CALIST010000022.1 GCF_938041645.1 uncultured Campylobacter sp.
CTTGGGATATATTTTGTTTTTATGGGATTCAGTATATTGAACTGTTTAAAAACGAAAAAGCTGATTTTGGTGTTGGATTTTTCCTAAGCGGAGATAAAAAATTTATTAATGATTATATAAAATTCTCAAAAAGACGAATAGTAGTAATAAACCATAGAGAAAAAACATTTCAAGCCATTGCAGACATAAAAGAGCTAGATAAGTTATTATACGAAAATTGCTTTAACAATACTCTACCTCCAGGGTATGTTAAGCATAAAAATCTTATAGCATTATCGCTTATATTAAAAGAATATGCTGAAAAGAGAGTAAAAGAATTGAAGCTGGCATTATAACTAACTAAGTTACTAGCGATTAGTTGTGCATTTCTACAAATCACTATGTGCTTTATAGCAAAAGCGATAGAGGTAAATAAGCTTTTATAAAATTCATATTATAAGAAGTTTTTTGTGCAGTCTATTACAAAGCAAATCAAAAGTCCTACGAGTATGAGTGTGTATTTGTCTGCAATTGCTGCTCAATGAATATTTAGGCGACTGTGATATATTACTCTATTAAGGCGGCGACTTTTATTTCGCGCGGATTAAGAACCGGCACGCGAACATTTATGCCTTTGATTTCATGGCTCACCGCGGACTGGCAAATTTTCTTGTTCGATACCGCACGGCGCGCCACGGCCAGTTTATAGCCGCATTCAGCGATAAATGACTAGCATACGATGCTTAAAAGCAGGAGGAACTACAGGTACTCTAAGTACTGGAAGTATAAATGACTAGCATACGATGCTTAAAAGGGCGAAATTTTAAAATTTTAGTAAGCGCTTTGAGCGATTTCATGCGATCTAAATTATGAGCTAAATTTTGCGACTAATGGCATTAAATTTAGCTGCGTAAAGCGTCGCGATAAAGCCGAATAAAAAGAAAATAGAGCCGCGCCTCAAAAATTAAAATTCCGCAAAAATATATTCGTTAAAAATCAAGCTCGTGCTCTTAAAATTTAAGGGTATAATTACGAAGAGAATTTATAAAATTTAACCGAAGGAGAGACCATGAAAAAATTTCGCTCACTGCTGCTCTGTGCGGCGGCGGCTGCGACTTTGAGCGCCCAGGGTGAGGATAAAGTGGAAAAAATCACTTCGATCGACATCTATGTTTCGCCGTTTTATTCGGCTAAAGAGGGTAAGCCCGAATACGTGCATGTTTACGAGCCGATCGACGATCTGTTGATGAAAAACGACGTGGCGAGCCTAAAAAAGGCGATCAAAATCATCGAAGACGCCCCGGATATGGTCGCTCCGACCACGCTGATGACGATCGCGGCGCGCGCTTATGATCTGGGGCTTAAGGACGACGCGGTATTTTGGTTCTACGCGGGCAAAAATCGATTCCTAACCTTCGCTCGCGTCATCGACATCAAGGACGAGATGTTTCATGAGACCGAGTCCGCGAACGCGGCGTTTTTACAGCTCGTCGGCAACGTGGTAAATCCATACGCATTCTGCGATCTCGCTAAACAGCGCGATGCGGCGGCACGCGCCAGGGACTGGGTCAAGGCGCACCCGTATAAAGCGATATTTGATGAGAAATTTCCATCGCACTTCGTAGATCGCGCCGCTGCGCTCAAGGCAGCCGAGGACAAAATGGACGCCGCGCTGCTTAGGCAGGACGAGTTTTTCGCAGACCCCGCTAAAAAGGCGGACTTTCTAGCCAAGCGCAAAGCAAATAACGCAGATGAGCGCTTCTGCGATTAGTGTCGCTTAACCAGCGGCACTTTTGAAAAATCGGCATTATTTGAAATTTTGAGCTATCAAAAATTTAGTACCACATTTTCATCTTTTCAAGTAGATCTGCGCGTGAATTTAAAATTTTATTACGTAGAATTTTATCACTAACGGCACGCAGTGAAGCTTTGATATAAATCAGACTAGATCTGTTTAAAATTTAGCAGAAGCTCGCACGCAATTCTATTTCGCATAAATTCTATCAACAACTAACACAAAATCAGATCAAAATATTACTAAAATTCCAGCAGTTTGGCGACGTAAAATTTCACCGCTACCGCCTAAAAATCGAAGTTTTTTAAATTTAGCCGCGCGGCGAAATTTTATCCGTTTTTATATACGAACATTATATAATTATCAAAATTTTTTCCAAGGAGAGAGGATGAAAAAGCTCGCTACGATACTTGCTCTGCTCTGTGCGGCAGCGTTTGCCAAGGAGTATGAGTATATGGTGCAAAGTATGAGCTACGGCTCACTCGGAGGGCGCAAGGAGAGCACGCATCTAAGCTACGACGCGGCGGCGCGCAAGCTGGAGCAGATAAGAGATACGAACTCCTCCGACGGCCTAGGCTCTAGCTACAAAGAGATCAGCTACTTTGACGAAAAGGGGGATATGGTCAAATTTGAAGTATTTAACCTCGATCTTAAAAGCGGCAAGTGGAAAAAAATAGAAGACTACACGGAAAGCGTAAAGGGTAACGTCACGACGCGCGAGAGCAATTCGATAGTGGATGACGGCACGCGCAATGCGAGCAAAACCGTCTCCAGCTACGACGGTAACGCGACGCAGGACGTGAGATATAAGTTTGTAAAGGGCAAATGGCAGAAAGAGAGCATGAACAGATCCGTAAAAAACGCGTGGGATAAGGAGGAGCTTACGATAAGCTTCAAATGGGACGGCAAGAGCTGGCAGCCCAAAGATAAGATCGAAATTTTCTACGACGCCTCAGGAGAGATGAGCGGATACGTGAGCTACGAGTTTGTAAACGGCGCGTGGCAAAACAGCGAGCGAGAGATGCTTAACGGCGATCGAAACGGCAGCTACGAGCAGATCCGCAGCACTTTTAGGGGCGGCGCGTGGCAAAACGCGACGATGAGTAAGCACGAGCTTGATGCCGCGAAAGGCGAGGGGATCGTTACGAGCTTCATCTGGAACGACGAGAAGGGCGCGTGGGATAATATGAGCAAACAAACCGTTATCAAGAAGGGGGCGGATCTTAATATGACCTCGTATCTGTGGGACGAGCGGCTTAAAGATTGGGTCAAAAGCTACTCAAACGGCGAAATTTACGACAAATCGGGCGAGCGCCCGCTCGTGCAAAGCCACGAATCAAATTCCAGTAGCGGCAAATACGTCTATAGCTACGACGAGCACGGCAGCAATACGGCGATGGATATCTACAAGCTTGACGCGAGCGGCAAATGGGTGCAAACCGGGCGCTCGGAGGCCACTTACGATACCGCAATCCCGGCTGATAGCGTGGGATACGGAGCCGCGCTGATGATGTTTGAGATGCCTAGCATTTACGCGATAACGAGCTTTAAGGAATTTAAGCTTAAAGACGGCAAGTCCGAGCTCATAACGGAGCAGACGTGGAAATATAAAAAGATAAAGTAGCGTTTGAAGATGCGTCGGTAAAATTTCGCGGCTAAATTTTACCTGCGCGGCGTTGTACGCGTACTGCGGTTAAATTTTATCGGCGTGGCGTTTAAATTTAACAGGCGCGGCGACCCGCGAGCTATGCGGTTAAATTTAGCTAGCGCAGAGATATTCGTGCGCCGCGTAAATTTTAAAATTTAAATCCTACGCCGCGGCAAGTCCGTACGCAGCGACAGCAAAAGAAAAGGTTGAAAAACGGTTTTAATCAGAGTGATAAGAACGGCTATTTCGGCTTTAATTTCGGCGAGTATCTGTTTTACCGCCGTAGAAGCGCAAGATCGCGGCGCGGCAAGCGGACAAAAACAGACGATAGGGGGCGGCGGGAGAGATGATCGGACGCCCGCAGGCAAGCAAAGTAGCGAAATAAGCGCAACAAAGCACGCAGACGAGCAAGGCGACGAGGCGCAAAATTTTAAAATCAAAAGGCACTATTTTCGCAGCTGTTCGTGCCTGCATAAACAAAAATCAAAGGAGCCCGCCCGCCTCTACGATGAAATTTCGCAAGAGCAGGCCCGAAAGATCGGCGGCCTATTTCATCGGCTATTTCAAAGAGGGCAAGCTAAGCCGCTATGAGAAAATTTACGAAGGCGAGAGAGCTTTTTCGAGCAAGGATATAAAGCGGTAGACGCGATTTAAAATTCAGATAAAGGAGCGGTCATGAGAGGTATTTTTAAAATTTCGCCCGAGGAGGATGCGGCAAATTTTGCGGCGCTAAATTTAAAGGCGCGAGCGATTATTTCGGCGGGCGCTTTTGGGGAGCAGACGGCAGTTTTGGCAGACAAGCTTCGAGTGCGATCGGCAGTTTTAGCAGGCTCTATTTTAGCGGCGACATTAACGCTTGCGATGCCTGCGGGCGCGACCGAGGCGAGTGCGACAGCAACGAAACATGCGGCACCTGATAAAATTTGCCTACAAAAGACGAGTTATAAAACAGAGGGCGGCGCCGTGCCGCGCTACGAATATGAAGTGAGCCAAAACTACGACGCTAAAACCCACCGTCTAGAAAAAATCTACAAAAAGAGCGGCGAAGAGGGGGTGTCCGTATCGAAAAGCTTTAGCAAATTTGACGAAAGCGGCGAGCGCGAGATCGAAAATATCGAATACGACTGGGACGCAGATGCAAATAAATTTCGCGAAACGGCGATAAGCAAGCAGGAGATCGCAAAGGACGGCTCGAAAATTTATTTTAGTCTGCAAAAGGACGGCAAGCCATACGAGGGTGAAAAAGCCGTCGAAAAGCGCGAGGGCAAAACAGAAATTTTACAAAATTTCACGCTAAAAAAGGGCAGATGGACGCCGACGCACCTTACTAAAAGAATTATCGACGAAAACGACAGAAACAATTTCGTAGCGACCTATGAATGGAACGCCAAAGCGAAAAAATGGATGCCCTACGAAAAATCGATATACCACTACAACGGCGACGCTTACGCGGGCTCAGAAGGCTACGCGTGGCGCGGCAAATGGGTGCCGCTTACAAAACACACGGTCTTTACGGCCGCGGACGGGACGCGCAGCGAGATAAATTTTATATGGAAGGACGACACATGGCAGCGCGATGAAAAGATCTTGCGCAAGATCGAGCCTAAGTATAGGCGCTTTAGCGAGCTAAGATCGCGCTGGGACGCCGCAAAAAACGAGTGGAGGGAATACTACAAAAACGTGCACGAGGAGACCGAGGAGAGTAGGCCTCTACGCGAGCGAACCGTGCTTTGGCGCGAGGAATCGCAACGCTGGGAGGTCGTGTTTGAAAACGAGTTTAGCTACGACGCGCGCGGCAACGTGATAAAAAATCGCGCGGCTTCCGATGGCAAGCAGTACGAGTATATTTACGGCTACGACGAAGCGGGCAACAACATCTCGATCATCCTGCGCGAGCCTGATGAGAGCGGCAAATGGCACGAGACGCAAAGGACGCAAAACGTCTTTGAGCCTGAAATTTTAGCGCACGACGTCCTGGATCGCGGCTTCATCGGCGACTACATAGCCGCGGGCAAAAACGCGATCAAAAGCAGCAAGCAGTATTTTCTAAAGGACGGCGAGTTTAAGCTAAACGAAACTCGCGAGTGGATTTACGGCAAATGCGAGCCGCAATAAAATTTAGAAAAGCCTCATGAACGAGCCTTATATCGTTAAAATTTCAGATAGCGACGCGATGATGTTCGGCTGCGAAGCGGACGAGCGGGTGCGCGAATTTGTCGCTAAATTTGACGGCCGGGAGTACGAAAGCGAGTTTGAGCGGACCAGCTATCTGCTCGGCACGGACGTTTTTATCGAGGTCGCGAGCGAGGAGAGCTTAAATGAAGGCACCTTGCGCGCTCAAATTTCAAACGAAAAGGCTTTGGACGCTGACGGCGGCACGACGTTTTTGAGCCTGCGCGAATGGGACGGCAAAGAGCATTGGCGAGTTCGCGCGAGCGATGAAATTTTACGCGCCATCAGCGAGGATGAGGACGGCGGCGCAGCGTATCTGCTTCTTAGCCCGCGACATATCGCCGCAGAGGAGCTGCGAGGCGCCTTTGCGGACAAGCCGCCGCAGGAGTTTGCGCGCATTATCGAGGCTTTGGAAGCCAAATACGATTGCAAAGACCGAATGCTCTGCTACGTCGTTTGCTATTTTACGCCGAGGGGCAAAGAGGGGATGCGGGCAGACTTCGGCGTCTGAATTTGAAGCGCGACGGATTAAATTTAAATTTGACCGCGCAGCGCACTCATGCCAGATAGCGAGAGTTTGATTTTGCGCGTAAGACCTGCGCCGTATGGGGCAAGTGAAATTTAAGCGACGAATTTAAAAATGCTGCGACTAGTGGAATGGGGTCAAAATGATAAAATCCATAAAATTTGAGGGCGAAAGCATCGAGGAGCTGGAAGTTTGGTACTACGCCCCAAAGCACGAATGTAGCGCGGCGGAGTTCGCGAGAGAGTGCGGCAAGCTCGTGCGCGCGGACTTTGGGCTCGCCTCCCTTTACGAGATAAAATTTGAAAAATTCAAGTCCTGCGAGCTAGATGATTTTATGAAAGAGCGAATAACGGCAGCTTTGAGCGCGGCGGCTCTATCGGACGAGCCTCAAAATTTCGCAATGGGCGGCGAGAACGACTGGGACTGGCAGGAGTGCTCGTTTGAGGCGAGCGGGCAGCGATTTTTACGCGTCTGGGCGACATCGGCTTGATAAATTTAGCCGTAAATTTACTGGCTTTGCGCGTCCGAGGTTTCGGGCGGATTTGCTGCAAAGCGCTTGCAAAAGATGCCTAGCGACGTTAAAATTCCGCGCTACCGCTTATCTCGCGCGATTTATGTGTGTTTAGATGCGGTAGCGCAATCAAGCCCGCAGAGTGAGCTAGCGCGCCCTATTTCGCGCAAATTTACGCACAGAGGCGCAGCGGGCGCCTTACTCTGAGCCAAAATTTATTTGAAGGGAAAATATGAAAAACCTATTTCTAGTCGCGCTTGCGGCATTAGCGCTTAGCGGCTGCGCGGGCTTAAAATGCGGCGCAAAGGACGGGCGAGACGTCGCTGAGATCGACGTGCCCGAAGATGGCTGGACGAGATACCTAGGTACCGACGGCGAGATCAAAGAGGTCGCATTTTTCACGGCGTTTTTCTCCAAGCAGTTCCGCCCGCACCCAAAAGACGGCGAAAAGATCGGCTTCGTGCTTACCAAAAAGAGCGGCGAACGCATACCGATAAGGCTCGGCAATATGTATAAGGCGGCAGACGGCGCATTTGCGCTCGCGGATCTTGACGCGCAGAGCGACGTATGGCACGGAGCTCGGGAGCTACGAGGAGCAAAACGGGTGAAATTTTACAAATTTCAAGAAGGCAGCGTCAAAGTAACGGACTATGAGGCGCAAGGCGGGCTTTGCGAGGCGTTTTACGCAGGCGAAAAGATAAGCATCAAAAGCGTGCTAAGCCGCCATGCAAATAAGGCAGACGGGGCTAGCGGCGAAATTTCCACCGTGCAGACGCAGGGCGAAATATCGCGCGATGCCGTCAAAGCTTTAAACGCGCGGGAAAAGTCCTCGCTGCAAAGCTCTAACAAAAATTTAGCTAACAAAAAGAACGTCGCGCAAAAAACCGATAGCGAGGCGTTAAAAACGGAGACGGAGGCGCTAAAAAATATTATCTGCTACAGATAAAAACGAAGTCGATTGAAATTTCAGTTTAATGAGTGAAAATTTTGCTAAAATTTTAAATAAAAATATCTTTTCAAGGAGTAAAAAATGAGAAAAAGCGTTTTATTTTTCCTATTGCCGCTGTTTTTGTTTGGCGGCGAGGCGCAGAAGCAGCTAAACGTCTTTGAGCTAACGCCGTCAAAGATGCCGCCGCAGCAATTTAAAGTCGAAGCGATCTTTTCGAAAGAGATCAAAGCCGATTGCAACGACGCGTATCTGATCGGCGGCAAAATAGAGCAAAAAGAGGGCTCGGACGGGCTTTATTACGAGTTTAGCGGCGGCGATGAGCTTGCTCAAACGCTGATGCTATGCGACGGCAAGAAGCAAAAGAAGCGGATCTATTACGAGCTCACGCATCCATTCGCCTACGACGGCGGTGAAATTAGAATTTTAGCGCCCAAAGACGTTAAGATCGAGCTTAAAATTTACGAGCTCGTAGAGAGCAAAGAGCCTAAAATCCGCAAGATGAAATAATTTCGCAAAAAAGCGCGATGAACCGAGCTTCTGCGTGACCGAATTTCCGCCGCGCAATAGATCTTTCATCGCGCGATGGGTTTGCGCGCAGGCGAGATAAATTCTACGGCGAAGAATGGAATTTCGGTATCGATGGGTCGTTTGGTTAAAATTTCAGTATAATTTCGCAAAAACAAGGAGAGAGCATGTCAGAGAGAATTTTTGAAAGTCTAAAAGAGCTTTTGACGCAGCAGGGGGCGCGCTTCCGCGTCGTAGCTCACGAAAGCGCGGGCACATCCGCCGAGGTCGCCAAAATCCGCGGCACGCAGCTAGGGCAAGGCGCAAAGGCGCTGGTTTGCACGATCAAGGGCTTTAAGGACGGGCAAATTTCTTTCGCGCAAAATTTAAATTTAGTAAGCGCCGATGACGCACAAAATCTCGACGTCTCCGCCATTGCGAGCGCTCAAGGCTGCGAAAACGGCGCCTGCGCGGGAAATTTAACTTTAACCGCCGATCAAATTTGCGCAAACGTGCCGCAGCAGCTGAAGCTTCCTAGCGACAAACCCGCGGGCAGAAACGGCAGGATCTACGTCCTAGCGGTCTTTGCAGCCGATCACAAAACCGATCTCAAGCGCTTGGCAGAGGGGCTCGGCGGCACTAAAGCATCGCTCGTAAGCCCCGATGAAGTGGGCGATCTCACGGACTGCGTCATCGGCTCGGTACCGCCGTTTAGCTTCCACGACAAATTGCTGCTAATCGCCGATCCGTCGCTGTTCAGACGCTTTGATGAGATCGCTTTCAACGCGGGCTTGCTCGATCACTCGATCATCCTAAACGTGCAGGATTACGCGCGCATCGCAGCTCCCCGCATCGTTAGCTTCACTGAAAAGGCTACGGAAGACGAATAGCAGCGCATCGTCCGTTTCACACAAGAGGAAGATTCGGATTAAATTAACCCAAAAGCAAGGGCAGAAAAAGACAGCGCGAGAGTGGTTGTAAAAAGGGTGCTTTGATTTTTGATCTTTTTTCTTCATATTAAGGCTTTAAAATTTGCAGTATGATCAGGAGCAAAGAGATCGTGACCGAAACGAGGGGGAAATGTTATGAAGCAGGTGTGGATATTTTTGCTGTGCCTACTTGCGCTATGCGGCATGGAAAATGCCGCGGTCAAGGAAGACGATGCGCCGCAGCCAGAGATTTATCAGAGTATGAAAGATATTTACGACGATCTACCGATCGCGCAACTGCCGATTCGCTATCCGGGAGAAATTTCGCCCTTAGCAGCTATCGATAAAAATTTACTTGATAAAAATGAGCTGTTTTCGTTCGCAAAGGAGAATTTTTTAATCGACAATCTAAGCGCGTATTGGGAGAGGATCAAAGACATAAGGGCTTGTCGTTTGCCAAAAAAGAGCGCCAAAACAATTCTGCTAAGGCTTTATCTGGGGGATTTCCAAGATAGCAAGCACGGGCACGAATATGTTTTTATGTGCCTTTTAAACGACGCATTTCGTATAAGTGATTGTCGCGAAATTTACGCCGATTACGTGCACTGCGGTAAAAGCAAG
Source organism: uncultured Campylobacter sp. (assembly GCF_938041645.1). Classification (GTDB taxonomy): domain Bacteria; phylum Campylobacterota; class Campylobacteria; order Campylobacterales; family Campylobacteraceae; genus Campylobacter_B. The sequence goes on from NZ_CALIST010000022.1 coordinate 9,635, forward strand.
CCGCCGATGCGCGCCAAGCAGGAGTTCGTCATCGACGCCGATTTACGCTGCACAGTAACAACGCACTACTATACTTTAGATAGCGATAAAGAGCTGCACAGAAATGTCTGCGTGCACGAAATACAAAACGGCGCGATCGTTACTAAGGATTAAAATCCAAGGCGATCTTGCGAGATGTTTTTGGCCGTAAAGCCGTAAATTTCATAAGCATAGCCGCAAACTGAGACGCGAATTTGCTCTATCTATGAGCCCAGCTATTTCAAATCGCGATAAAATAACGCTTAGACCGAGCCTCGAATTCATCATATTGATGAGGCGCTGTTTCGAGCCGCGCCAAAACGGCTCGTAAATCTTTGGTGCACCGCAGCGTCCCACTAAGATGCATCGCCTTACGGAGCATTTTAACGACGCGAGCGCTTTATTGGTTTTGACTTCCTGCAATAAGCTAAATATCAAATCTGAAATTCTTAACAAGCCCCGAAAGCAGCGAGGATAAAACATCCAAATTTTAAAATTTAAAAATTTTTAAAAAAATGTGAGATTAAAGAGAATTAATCGCGACGATATCGCATCGCCGCGACTGAAGAGGGCATCATCGTGCCCGCGAAGGTATTTATTTCATAGCGCCTTGTTGTTTCATCTGATCCATCATCTGCTTAAATATCTCTTTAGCTTGTTTGCAAGTGGCCTCTTGCTGCTCTTTAGGAAGTGCGCTGATCTGATCCATAGACTGCTTTTTTTGATCCTCATACATCTTGACCTGCTGCTCTTGACCCGCTTGTTTGTAGGTATCAACCATCTTATCAAGATCTGCGAAGTACTCCTTGCAGCTATCTGAAAGATCTGCGGCGCTAAGACTTAGCGCAAAGCCAAAACTAGCCAAAACTAAAAGTGATTTTTTCATTTTTCTCTCCTTGTAAAAAATCAGCGAAAGTATATCATTTCGCTTAGTAAATTTGCCTTAAATTTTAATCAAATACGGCTGTTTTTTTAAATTTATAGCGCTTTTGAAATTTTAAAATTTCACTCTCGCCGCGACGCTTACATTTTTTAAAATTTAACTCATCTTTAAATTTTAAAATTTTGGCTCTTGGTTTCGCAACTGCCGCCGGTGCTTTTTAAAATTCGGTCCTCGCCGCCTCTTGGGGCTGCAGCGTAAAATCACTTCTCATCAAATCTGATCTGCACCGATTTTTTGTGTGCGCCGAGCCCCTCTGCGTCCGCTAGCGCCATGCACGCGCCTCCGAGCTCATCTATGGCGCACTTATTTAGCGCTATGATCGAGCTTCGTTTGATGAAGTTATAAACCCCCAAAGGCGAAAAAAATCGCGCGCTTCCGCCAGTCGGCAGCGTGTGGTTAGGGCCTGCGAGATAATCGCCCATCGCCTCGGGCGTATAGTGGCCCAAAAATATTGCGCCTGCGTGGCGTATGCGTGGAAGCAGCTCGTAGGCGTTCTCGGTCGCGATCTCGAGGTGCTCGACCGCAAGCTCGTTCATCAGCTCAACGCACTCATTCATATCGCGTGCGATGATGATTGCGCCCTTGTTTTGGATGCTGGCGCGAGCGATCGGCTCACGCGCGAGCGTAGGAAGCTCGCGTTCTATATGTTCAGCGACGCAAAGAGCAAATTTTTCATCGTCGCTTATCAAAAAGCTGCTTGCGATCTCGTCGTGCTCGGCTTGGCTGAGTAGATCCACGGCGATGTTGCGCGGATTTGCCGCGGCGTTTGCGATGATGCCCACTTCGCTAGGGCCCGCGATCATATCGATATTCACATCGCCGAACACGAGCTTTTTAGCAGTCGCTACGAAGATATTCCCGGGGCCTGTGATGACGTCGACCTTGTCGATCGTGCGCGTGCCGTATGCCATCGCCGCGATCGCGCTTGCGCCGCCCACCTTGTAGGCCTTTTTGATCCCCAGCACATGCATCGCCGCAAGCAGTAGCTCGTTTACGACGCCGCCCACGGCGGGGGTGCAGACGCTGATATCCTCTACGCCCGCGACGATTGCGGGGATCGCGTTCATCAGAAGCGAGCTCGGATACGCTGCCTTGCCCCCCGGGATATACAGCCCCGCGCGATCCACGGGCGTGATCTTTTGTCCGAGCATCGCACCGCTTGGATCGAAGCTAAACCAGCTTCTCTCAAGCTGCTTTTCGTGATAGGCGTAGATGCGCTCGTATGCGACTTGTAGCGCGTTTTTTAGCTCTGCGGTTAAGCCTTCATACGCGAGGCTCATCTGCTCGCGAGTGATAGCCAGATCACCCTGTACGCGCCATCTGTCAAATTTCTCTATCTGTTCAGCTAGCGCCTCATCGCCGCGCTCTCTGATATCTTCGATGATACCGCTTACGACGGGCATTACCGATCTCATATCCGTCTCGCCGCGGCGCACCAGCCTTGCAAACTCCTCTTTGAAATTTGCCTTCGTGCTTTTTAAAATTTTCATTTTTGCTCCTTGTAATGCTTGGAATTTTAACGTTTTTTGCTAAATTTCGCCTTTAAGCTCGCGGCTGTATAAATTTAAAGACCCTTTGGGCCCGCCGATTTTCAAAAGATTAAGCGAAAATGAAATAAAATAGCCGAAATTTTAAATGGAGCGATGTATGAAAAAGATATTTTTAGCGCTGATCGCCACGGCGGCTTTATCGCTAGCAGAAGCCACGGCTTTGCCATCGGCGGAACAAGAAGATCCCGGTATAAGCAGATTACAAAGCGAATGCGATAGCAACAATACCTTAGCATGCGTGAATCTCGCCATGGCATACTATTCAGGGGATGGCGTGAAGCAGGATTATGAGAAAGCAAAAGAGCTAAATTCTAAAGCCTGTAATTTGGGAGACGGCTGGGGTTGCACCACCTTAGGGGCGTCATATGAATACGGCAAGGGCGTAGAACAAGATTATAAAAAAGCGACCGAACTATATTCTAAGGCCTGCGACTTAAAAAATAGCATAGCTTGCGGCAATCTGGGTGTTTTATACTACTCAGGCAAAGGAGTAAAGCAAGATTACAAAAAAGCAACCGAACTGCTTTCCAAGGCTTGCGATTTGCAAGAAGGTGACGGATGCTACAATCTCGGGCTTTTATATGCCTCGGGTGAAGGCGTAAAGCAGGATTATAAAAAAGCGAGCGAGCTATATTCTAAAGCTTGCGATTTAAAACATGGCGAAAGCTGCCATAATCTTGGAATTTTATATGAAAAAGGGGAAGGCGTAAAACAAAGCTACCAAAAAGCGGATCAATTCTATTCTAAAGCTTGCGATTTAGAAGTTGCCGAAGGATGTTACAATCTTGGAGCTTCATACTATTTAGGCAATCATACAAAGCAGGACTATAAGAAAGCAAATGAATTGTTTTCTAGGACTTGTGATTTAGGATATAGCATAGGATGCTATGCTCTAGGGTTTTGGTATGCCTCAGGCGAAGGCATAGAACAAGACTTTGAAAAAGCAATAAATTTATATTCTAGAGCTTGCGATTTGGGGCATAACACAGGATGCTATAATCTAGGAGTTTTGTATAGTTCCAGCGAAGGTGTAAAGCGGGACTATAAGAAAGCGAGCGAACTATATTCCAAAGCTTGCAATTTGGGGAACGGGCTAGGATGTAGTGATCTAGGAGTTTTATATGAACAAGGGGAAGTCATAGAGCAAAACTATAACAAAGCAAATGAGCTATATTCTAAAGCTTGCGATTTGGATGTCGGTGAAGGTTGCAATAGTCTCGGGGTTCTATATGAGTCTGGTAAAGGTGTAAAACAAGACTTTGAAAAAGCAAAAGACCTGTATTCTAAAGCTTGCAATCTTGGAGATGGACTAGGATGTGTCAACTTAGGAGCTTTATATGAACAAGGAAAAGGTGTAAAACAAGATTACCAAATAGCAAATAAATTATTTTCCAAGGCTTGTGATTTAGAAATTGCCGAAGGGTGCAATAATCTTGGATATTTATATGAATCCGGCAAAGGGGTAAAAAAAGATAAGAGTATGGCGAAAAAATACTATGGTAAAGCCTGCGATCTAGGGATTAAACGCAGTTGCTACACCTATAAAAAACTAAACGAGCAAGGTTTTTGATCCATTTAAATTTTAAGCCGCCCGTTAAGCCCGTTTAAATTTGTGGCTTAAATTTAAAGGTCTAAATTTAAACCATATTATCCGCGCGGCGGTACTAAAAGCGCGCAAAATGCGCGGACTTAAAATTTAAACCCATTCCCGCCGCGGCAGATGCTGCGTAAGCGGTGTGTAAAATTTAGTGAGCCGCCAAATTACAACGACATTCGCGCCAAAATAAAAGGATACGTTCCGCCACCGTTAAAATTTCAGATGAGACGTTAATTCTTTAGGAATTTTAAAATTTTAAGCCCTCTTTTTTGCGGGCTAAAATTTCGAGCGAGCCGTTAAGGGTGAGCCACTAATTCGTAGCGTTCGCGTCGAACTGCAAAAATTTCCTGATCTCCTCCATCGCTTCTTTGTTTGAAAGGGTAAATTTGATCTCGATGCGGCGGCTGGCGTCTTTGTCCTCGACGCCTCTGCGCATCACGGGCTGCGTGTAGCTGCGACCGCTGGCGATGAGATATTTTTGCAGTCGCTCATCTTTATTCCACGAGTTGATGAAATCCATCACAGCAAACGCCCTATTTTGCGAGAGCTCGAGATTGTACAAATACCCGCCGTCGCTGTCCGTGTGCCCTTCGATGATGATCTGATCTAAATTTTCGCGAATTTCATCATTATCCAAAAGCGCGGCGAAATAGCTCTGCAGCGTCGAGCGGAGTGTCTCTTTGGCGCCCTCTTTCAGCTCGCTTGAGCCCTTGTCGAAAAGGATCGACGAGCTTAGCGTCATCGCGCCGCTTTCGTTGTCGATGCGGATCTTGCCGCCCAGCTTCTCCTTCAGATCGGCGATGATCTTAACCTTCATTCCGGTGAGGTTGCGGATGCGGTTTTTCGTGACGTTGAGGTCCTGTAAAATTTTATTAAAATCGCTCTGCTTCTGCGTGAGCTGATCGAGCAAAAAGGCGATTTTAAGCTCGTTTTGGCTGATCGTAGCGTTGGCATCGTCGCGCGCTTTTTGCAGAAGCGAGTTGATGTCTAAATTCTCTTTTTTCAGCTTCTCGGCCATATCGGTTAGATCTTCGATCTGTATGAAATAGATGGAATTTTGCTTGCGAAGGTCGGTGTTTTCGATGTTTAGCTTCTCTAGCTGATCGCTAAAAATTTTATTCAGCGCTTCAAGCTCGGCGCTTTTTTTCTCCTGGCTTTGAAGGCTTGCTAGAGCGCTTGAAATTTGGCTTTCTTTCTCCTGCAGGTTGCTTTGCGTGAGGAAGTATTTGACGATGATGCCGCCTACTAAAAGCACGAAAACAAAAAGCAGTCCCGCCATCAAATCGGCGTACGCGATCCAAAAGGTCTCTTTTTCTTCGTTATTCGTTTTCATCTAAAAGTGCTTTTTCATCGATGCTCGCAAGCGTTTTGCGAAGCTCTTCGATGATGCTTTCGTTGCTCGTCCGCGCAGCGCCCTCTCCAGCTAAAAGTGCCTTCAAATCCGCGCTTAGTCCCTTAAAGCTAGCGTCAATTTTAGCGGCGCAAGCATTCTGCGAACTTGAAATTTCGCCCGCAAACCCGCCCAAGGAAGCATTTAGGCTCTTGATTTGAGCGCTTAATGCACTCGTAATGTTAGCCAGCTCGCCTTGCCCGTCCGTTAAAGTCTTAGACTGGCTTAGATACTGCGCGGAAATTCCGTTTTGAATTTCGATTAGGCTTGCAGACACGGACTTGAGCGCAGATAAAATTTGAGCGAAGCTCTTATCTAACTCGCCGTGAGCGAGATTTGTCCTTTGGATCATCTCTCCTGCTTTTTCAAGCTCTTCTTGTGTAATCGCCATACTTCGCTTCTCGGCTTCCATCACGCTTTCAAAAGCGCCGATTTTTTCATCGATTAGGCGGTTTAGTCTTTCGGTAAAATTCGTAGAGCTCATCATCGCAAATGAGCGCGAAATTTCAGAATTAGCGTTTAAAATTTCACTCAGATAGCCCTGTGTTATTTCGTCTTTGTTCCAGAAAAAATTTTTAGTGGAATTTTTGTATTTGATGAGCAGACGCTCATATTTGCTAATGCCTTTTTTCTCAAAATATATCCACCAAAGCGCTAAGAAAATTCCATAGATCGAGACGTAAAACGCTGTGCCCACGCCGCCTAGAAGCTGCGCGATCTCGGTTTCGAGCCCATCGATATTGCTTGAGGAAAAGTGCGGCATCGAAATCGCAATCGAGATGAAAGTTCCTAAAATTCCAAGCATCGGAAAGACTGCCGACGCGACGGAAGCGTAGTTTTGATTACGCAGCGAGTAGCCGTATTCGTCCACAAAAAGATCAAAGCTGGCATCGGATTTTTTCTTGCCGCCGATACTTAAGAGATTGGCGACGATGTAATTCTTTAGCTCGCGCTTGAAATCATCGATATTATTTTGAAAATTTAAGCAGCCATATTCTGCATTATGACGAGCTAAAATTAGTGCAATAATGAGCAAAACCGCAAGCATCAGGATCGAGTGCGTCTCTACCTTCAGCCCGATAAGCCCCAAATAGCCCAGCAAAAACACCACAAAAACCGCGATCGGCAGAGCTGCGATCTTAAAAAAAACGCCCGCTAGCGAGCGCTCCTTCGCCTCAGGTAGCGTAATATCGAGCACTTCGTTATTTGGGCGATCCATATTAGTTCCTATTTAGGCAATTTAGATTGTCAAATGCGACCTGCAAGCGCGCCACCATACTCTGCTCGCCTGCTCTCAGCCATTTGCGAGGATCGTAGAATTTTTTATTTGGCTTGTCCTCGCCTTCCGGATTGCCGATTTGAGCTTGCAAATAGCCGCGATTTTTGGCCTCATAAGCGCGCACGCCGTCCCAAAATGCCCACTGCGTGTCGGTGTCGATATTCATCTTAACTACACCGTAGCTTACGGCTGCCTTGATGTCGGAGGTCTCGCTTCCACTGCCACCGTGAAAGACGAAATTTACGGGTTTTTCAGATTGCAGATTAAATTTCTCGCGCACGAATTTTTGCGAATTTTTCAAAATTTCAGGTCTCAGCACAACATTGCCCGGCTTATACACGCCGTGGACGTTACCGAAGCTTGCTGCTATGCTGAATCTATCGCTGATTTTGCTTAGCCGCTCGTAGGCGAGCGCGACATCTGCGGGCTGGGTGTAAAGCCGCGCGTTATCGACGCTCGTATTATCGACGCCGTCCTCTTCGCCGCCTGTGACGCCAAGCTCGATCTCAAGCGAAATTCCAAGATCGCTTAAAATTTCCAAATACTTCTCGCAGGTCGCTAAATTTAACTCCAAATCATCCTCGCTAAGATCAAGCATGTGCGAGCTAAACAGCGGCACGCCGTGAGCTTTTTTATGAGTGATATTAGCTTTGATAAGCTCGTCAATCCACGGGAGCAGCTTCCTTGCGGCATGATCGGTATGTAAAATCACCGCAACGCCATAATGAGCCGCCAAAGCATGCACTTGATGTGCGCCTGCAATAGCGCCTAAAACTGCGGCATTAGGGCAAGTAGCGCCCGCATAAAACGCCGCGCCGCCGTTGCTAAACTGAATTATTACGGGCGAATTTGCGATTTTAGCGCTTTCCAAGACGGCGTTTATGGAATTTGATCCCACTACGTTTACCGCAGGGATCGCAAAGCCTTGCTGCTTCGCATACGCATAGACCTTACTTACGTCATCGCCACTTAAAACGCCCGGTTTTACTATATCTAAAACGCCCATCTTTAGCTCCTATATTATTTATACTCGATTTTAGCGTTTTTGTGAAGATCTGCCGCTTTTTGCTCGACTACTTTCGCCGCTTTTTGCTGTCTAAGCACGCGCTCAATAAAAGGCTTTGCCTCGCTTTGGCTTAGCTGCTTTTTAGCTTGAGACTCCTCTTTTAACACGACGTGATATCCAACCCTGCTTCTAATCGCTTTAGTAGTGATTTGACCATCTTTTATCTTAGAGATCGCATCGGCAAAAGGCTTGACCTGATCGCTAGGCATCCAGCCTAGCTCGCCGCCGGTTTGTTTAGCCTGCGGATCGATAGATTTAGCTTTGGCAAGCTCTGCAAATTTAGTAAATAGTGCACTGTCGCTAAGCCCTTTTAACTGCTTAATAATATCGTTTGCCTCAGCTTCGGTTTTAACGACGATCTGAGCCGCTTTGATTCTCGCAGGCTCGGTAAAGCGCGCTTTGTTTTTGTTATAAAAATCGCCTATTTCTTTATCGTCGATATTTATTTTGCTGGCTTCTTTAGCCTGCCATACACGAAGTGCTAAGTTATCTTTTACGATTTCAAGCTCTTTTTTATAAACGTCTTCGTCCATAACGCCCGATTTTTTAGCCTCATCCGTTAGCAGCATCAGATCGATACCTTTATCGATAAGCTCCTTCTTTTGATCCGCGTTAAGAGCAGCGATATCTACATTGCCTATGCCTTGAAGTAGCGGAGCAAGCTCTTTTTCGGTTACGTCTTTGCCATTTACGGTAGCATAAACGGTAGCGTTAAGGCTGATAGCGGCAGCCAAACTAAGTGCTGTAAATAAAACTTTTTTCATCACAATTCCTTAAAAAAATTTTAACGGCGATTATAACTCAAAGTTGTTAACAATCAAACTGTACTTTTAGAATTTTAGGGTAGAATTCCGCCTTGAGGAAATACAAATGAGAAGTAAAAAAGATATTTTAGAGATAAAAAAGAGAATTTTGCAAAACTTCGCAGAAGAGCGCAGCGAGCTGAAATTTAAAGACACCTATCAGCTTTTGGTCTGCGTGATGCTAAGCGCGCAGTGTACCGACAAGCGTGTAAATTTGATCACGCCGCGCTTTTTTGCGGAATTCCCTAGCGTTGCAGAGCTTGCAAAAGCCAATCTGGCAAGCGTTAAACTGCTAATTAGCTCGTGCAATTTCTACAACAACAAAGCGGTAAATTTAATCAAAATGGCGCAAGCGGTGGTTCGCGACTTTGACGGCGTCGTGCCGCTTGATGAAGCGGGGCTAAAATCTCTTGCGGGCGTGGGGCAAAAGACCGCTCACGTCGTGCTTTTGGAGGGCGCGGGCGCAAACGTGATGGCGGTGGATACGCACGTATTTCGCGTTGCGCATCGCTTGGGGCTGAGCCGTGCAAAGACGCCTGAGCTTACGGAGCGCGATCTTAGCGAAGCTTTTAAGACGGACCTCGGCAAGCTGCACCAAGGCATGGTGCTTTTCGGCCGCTACACCTGTAAAGCGATAAAGCCAAACTGCAAAGAGTGCTTTTTAAACGAGCTGTGCAGCAGCAAGGATAAGAATTTTCCGTAAAATTTTAGCCTGCAAATGCGGGTTTAAATTTACGCACTTAAATTTGACGGAATTTTAAAATTTTGACGCCTTGCTTAAAGCCGCTTTACGACAGATGTTCGGCTTTATGGCGCAAAAAATTTAGATTGAAATTTTATAAATGCCTCTTTTGATTTTTATCTTTTAGCAAAATTTAAAATTTTGTTTTCGGAGCCTACTGCTTTGCCAGCCAAGACCGGTAGCCTTCGCTTTTAATCACGTCCGCGATACTTTTTGTTACCGCGCATTTAAAACGATAGTATCCTGCATTTAAAATGAGAGTGAGACCGAAACCACTATCATTCTAAATGCAATATACACCTTTAAATAGCTTTTAAAAACATCATTAATATGGTATAGATCGCATAGATTGAGGGTTTAATTTCTTCGTTTTCTAAATATACATAAACGATTGCGGTGCAACGAAATTCGGATACTCCGAGTAAGGACAGATAGGCCTTTGGTATCTTTTTGTCGATTTGATTTTAATAGCAAACCCTACATCTCTGCCGGTAAAATACCTTAAGTACCTATTTTTATCTATGCCTGCATACGTTTGCGTTTTATCCCATAATTTTTCCGGAGTATCCTCTAAAATATCATCGATTATAAATTCTCCAATAATCTTTCCTATTGGTTTCGTGGCATAAACTTTGATCTTATTGACTTTTTTTTTGAAATTTACTTTTCTGAATTCGAATCTTTTTGTTCCGTTGAAGATGGCCTCTGCGAATTCGGGCTTAATTGATAATAATGCGGTCATCGACCAGTCCCTCTCTTAATATATTGAAGAAACTATTATCTGTTAATCGAACAAAGCCCCAATATGATGGTTCTCCCCCCAAAATCTCCCTAATAACACCTAAAATAACGCGTTTTTTAAAGGAGACATTATAGGTCATTTTTATTACTTTTGGATAAGTCTTTTTTTCAAAGAACCGTTCTAGCTCCGAATTTGTAAATATATTATGCGGTTTACAATACTCTACAAATTCGTTTACATTGCCGAAACTAGATAAATCACGATATTCCTCTACAACACATAATGAGGTTGCCACCGACGAATAATTTGCGTTTGACGCATTCTCACCCTTGGTTCTATATACGATGAGGCAATCGCCTTTTCTTAATTGTTCAACGCCATCCATTTTCGTAATATATACCTTGTGTATACTATTTGACTCGGACATGTCTCTTAATATATCATAATTTTCTGTTTTAAGTATAGAATCAGAAAACATACCAGTATGATATTTTGGCCAAATACCCAAAATATATTTATTTGCATTCGTCGTTATAACTGCCGGATAGTCTAGCAATATATCGCCTCTTGTATCTTGTCTGCGTGTCGGTATATTTTTAATCAGAACAATTTCTTCATTTTTTTTACCATATTCAACAAAACCGTACCTTTTTAATAAGGCTATTAACGGGGTTTGTTTTGCAAAAGAGGTAACATAAACATCGTAAATATTTTTTGATACCGCAAAATCGAAGACTCTCTTTATGAGACGTTCGCCCAGTTTAGTTCCATGAGCTTCTATCTTCATAGTTCCTATTTTTAGCCATGGATGGCCAGTATCAAGCTTAGGATCTATATTTGTGTTATCTACTGGATTTTCTACCTTTAAGTATAAAAAAGCCACTATCCGATTATCGTCAAATAGAACATAAGCCTTTTCACCAGATAAAGCCTTTCTCTCAATCCATGCGTCAAATCCATCGTAATCGCTCCTTAATGAATCAAAAAAAAGGATTTGATATGTCAATATCCTTTATATATTTTTCTTCAATATTTGACATTTTAGACTCCCGATATTTTTATACAATTATATCAAAAAATATCCGACTCCGTTCTCTAAAATTTCTGAAGATATAAATCATAAATATTTATTGACGGTATGCGAAAGTCAAAGCTGTAAATTAGATATTTGCACTGCAAATTCTTGCCCTTTTACGGCGGTAAGCAGCGCGCTCAAAGCCGCACGGGAGTCTTTCACTCCGTGCGCGCCCAAAGATGAACCCAGTAGCACGCAGCCCTCGGTATTACGCCCGGTATTGCCGGAGTGGATCAAGATGCAGCGAGTTTTTGGCACCAGCTCATTCCATAAAAGCGGCAGACGAACTCTAAATTTCGGACTATCGTGCCAGGCTATTTGATACTTTCCTTGCGGTATGCGTCTATCCATACCGCTCTGCGTGGTATCGGGGCCCGCAGGCTCGCAGGTATATCCTTTTAGCACTTCCTTTTCGCCGTCGCGCAATACGAAGCGCCCCAGCGTCATATCGTCAATCTCCTTGAACCTGGTAATTTCCAAGACCATTTTTACTCCTTTACCCTTCAAATTCTATCTCTATATTGTAGGCTGACGGCTCTAGCGTATGCGAAACCGATTTTACGCTAAATTTAAGATCCTCAAGCCCTGCAGCGCCTTTAAATTTAATTTGTGCGCCCGCGACGATATTGGCGCCCATACACGAGCACCGCCCGTTAATACCGCCCTTTTTTAGCTCATTTAGCTTGCTTTGCGCCAGCTTATAGGCCTCGGCATCGCTTTTCGGCTCCGGGATCTGCATCTTATAGGTCTGTTTGCCTTTGCCTACTTTGATCTGCTTGCGTTTCCCGCTTTCTACGTCCTGCCATTCGCAAGTAACCGATCCGTATGCATTGCGATTCGCTTCGGTGACATTTAAAGACTCGAGTTCGCTTAAGTTTAGCTCTATTTGCGGCAGTCCGCTCTCTGTCTTTGCTTCGCCTGCTTCATCATCCCCGCTTTTTGGCGCTAGGATCAGAGTATCGTTTTTGGTGGCGGCTAGATAACCTAGCTCTTTACTAAGCGAGTATAAAAACTCCAAATCACTCACCCCGTCTTGTAGGCGCGATCTGATCGCCATATCCTCTCCGCTTGTTTTTAGGCGCAGGGCGTTTTCGTCCGCGATCTTGCCGGCAATGGCAAAAAGCGTGGTATTTTCCCAGCTGCGGCGCTTTTTAGTCTTGATCTCGCCGGCAAAATCTACGGCGGTCGCACGCACCTCGGTGCTTTGCTCTTTGTAATCTCGCTCGCAGGTCTGCACGGCGAATTTACCGCACAGCCACATATTATCAGCGCCTCCTTCACCTTCGCCCGCCCAACCCAGCCAGAGCTCGAGTTTATCGCCGAAAGCGGGTTTTGTATAGAGGCCGTGCACCTTGAAATTGATCTCGTCGCTTTTAAAGCCCTCTTTGTCGTCAAAGCCGAGCGAGATTAAATTTTGCCTGAGCGTTTCGGTAATATCTTTGCCGTTTGCTTCAAGTTTGAAGATCGGTTTTCTCACCATAACGCCGCCTGCTTTTGTGGGATTTTTTCTTCGCTCAATTCCGGCAGGGTTACGCTATCGCCTGCTTTTAAAACGACCTCTAGCTTCGGATTCAATTCCAGCACGCTTTCAAAATACCTTAAATGCCCATAATGTTGATAAACGATCTGGTCCAACCGCTCGCCGTCTTTTGCCTTATAAATCATATTTATGCCTCTGTTTGATTAAATTTCGTCCGCATCGTAATCCCTTCTAAGCGTAAGGCTGAATGTCTGCGTGAAAAACGCTCCATTTGGAGCGAATACGGATCTGTTTTCGCTGATCTTTTCTATCGCAAATTTACCCAGATACTTACCCCGCCCCGTAACGAGCGGCAGGCTTTGTCGCAACTCGGCCAAAGCATAAAGCGGTTTTAACGCCTCTTGCCCGTCCTGTGCGAAAGGTAAGGTTTGCCCGTTTAAATTTATGCTTTGGCTGCCGAGTTTTGCACTCAAAAGGGCTTCAAAGTTTGCGATGCGCTCCTGCGAGGTAATGCCGAATTCCGTTTCTACCGCTATTTCGCTTGTCTGCTTCCACTCAAATTTAAAGCCACCCAAATTTAACACCATATCTTAATCCCTCACATCGGTATTTTTAGCATTTCGCTCATTTCGCCTGATAGCCTCTTGCACGTCTTTTGAAATCTGCCGCTTAAAGGCTTCCGTATCGATACTCTGCCCGTGAGTATCTATCTTAAAATCGCCGTTAAAAACGACGTTTGTATTGCCCCCGGCGCGGCTTGAGCTAAGAGTGCTGAGTGCTTCGCCCATAGGACGATTCGGTGCAGGCGTAAAATTTCGATCGGCATTAGCATAAGCAGGCGCCGTAACCGGCGCACTACTATCTCCAAAGCCGAAAAACTCTCCTACGCTTTTTATGTTGCTAAGCACCCAATCGATCTTTTCGCCTATCCAGCCGAAAAAGTCCGCAAATAGATCCTTCCACCACGCTACCGTCTCATCAAATACGCTACTGAAAGCTTCTACCCAGCTATCCAGCCAGCTCTTAAAGTTCTCCCATTCCGGCTTGATTTTTTGCCAAAAGTTTTGAAAAAAGGCTTTTACTCGATCCCAATTCTCATACAGCCACACTGCGGCCGTAGCAAGCCCCACGACTATGGCACCGATGCCCGTAGTGATTAGAGCCAGCTTCATTATGCGAAAACCCACAGCCGCTGCGATGCTTGCGCCTCGCAATATAGCCATAGCGGCGGCGGCAGCCTTACTTGCTACGGCGTGAGCAATCAGGGCGGCTTTTTGCGCCACAAGTGCGATGTTTGTGCGAAGCGTGGCGGCAGTAAGCGCCCACATCCCTTTGACCATCAGGGCAATGATATGATAAGCCGTTCTAAACGGCGCAAAAGCAAGCATAAGGCCCGCAAAGCCTATTTTAACGCCGCTGATCGCTACTCCAAGAGCTATGAAGCCGCCTACCGCACCGGTCAGAAGTTTGGCGAGCGTAGGAAATTTTTCGTTAAATTTTCGCAGTGCGTTTCCGAAAGCCGCAAATAGTTTCGCTGCGCTATCTACGACGGGTAAAAAAGTTTCGCCGATTTGTGAAGCTAAATTGATCCAGCTTTGATGCAATCTGTCTAATGCCGAGGCGGTAGTATTGAGCTTAACTTGCAACTCTTTTTCCATAGAGCCCTTGGCTTCGGCAGAACGCGCCATAGCGATATTTGCTTTAAGCTCGTCTATGTTCTGCACTAGAGATGCTATCTCATCATTATAGTTGCCGCCTACGAGGTCATAGAGAATTCCAGCTTGCGCATCTTTAGGCGCAGCCTTGATCCTTTCTAAGAAATCCACCATCGCGGCGGTAGAGTCTTTGTTCAGATTTTCTTTGAGTGTTTGGGCATCCAGCCCGATCTGTTTCAGGGCTTCGTGGAATTTCTTCGGTTGTTTTTCCGCGCTTGCTAATGTCGTAAAAAAATCATTCAGCGAAGTGCCTACTACGCTCGTAGCTTTGCCCGTGCTAAGCAGGGTAGAGGCGAATGCAGCCGTAGTCTTGCCGTCTAAATCTATCATCCTCGCCGTAGCGGCAAGCAAAGAGGTAGCCTCTAAAATTTGATCGGCGTTAGCGTTTTTTACCTTATTGTCGAGTAGATTTATGGTGTCGAAAAGCTCCTCGATACCTTGGGTGTTTTTGATACCAAAGCCTACAAACATATTGTTCGTAGCTTTACCGACATCGTTTGCACTCATGGCAAAGGCACTCATTGCGGTAGTGGTGAGCCTGACGTATTTGATAAGCTCCTCGCCGCTTAAATTTGCTTTGCCACCCTCCGAGGCGATAGCCGCCACGTCGCTGAAGCTTTTGCCGAAGCTTGCGCTCAGATTTCTGAGTTCGCCTTTAAGTTTTGCCATCTCCTCATCGGTGCCGTCTACATATTTTTTCACGTCGGCAAAGGCCGCTTCATCGTCTATGGCAAATTTTATCGGTACGGCAAGGCTTGCAGTTTTTGCAAGAGTGCCCGCAAGATTTCCTATTTCATCCGAAATTGTTTGTTTGTAGCGAGCTATATCCTTGCTTACGCCCTTTAGTCCGCGCAAATTTTCACTTATGCTTTTTACGCTTACGCCGGCGTTTTTTGCACTACGCGCAAGCCCTTTTATTGCGTTATCAGCAGATTTGACGCTAGAAAGTCCTTTCAAAACCAGCCCTATACTTATGCCGAGCGTAGTTTGATTATCCATTTTACCTCCTTTCCTGCTGCAAATTTTAAAATTTATGTTAGAATACAGCTATGAACTATTCAAGATTAGTAGATATTTATAGCTGTTTCATAACGGCTGCCGTGCTTATCTTCAGCGTGATTTTCGGGTTAGAGTTCAACCCCATTTTAGTGGTTTTTGTCGTAGTACCGCTAGTCATGCTATTTTTAGATCCGCTTCACAAGACGCTTAAGCGCTTATTTAGGCTTTGAGCGCTCCACTTTGCGCTTTTAAAATTTTAATACTTATAGCCACAAATTCACTAAAATCGATCATATTCATATCTAAAATTTCACCATAGCCGAAATGGAGCACGTAGCCTAATAGCGCAATGTTTTCATTATCCGGCGCTGCTAAACGTCCAAAAAACTCTGTACCGCCTTTTGTAAAACGTTGAAGTCGGCGATATCGAGCTCCTCGATCTGCGCCGGGGTTTTGTTGGCGCAAGCGGCGCAGAGCTTTATACTTTGCTCGATTTCGGTCTTTTCGGCCGAAACCGCTTTAAAAGTTTTTACGCTCGGCGCAAAAACCTCTACCTCTTCGCCGCAGACCGGCAAATTTACTTTGATATTTCTCATTTTTTACTCTCCTAAATTTGATCTTACTTTCGCCATATAATCCACCCCACCGATCAAAAGGATCATATTTTCGGCATCTTTTAACACTATTGGCGTCTTATCGATATTGATATCTACGAAATGAGCCTGAAGCGTGATCGTAACTTCCATCTCCGAGCCGCTTTCAAAATCTGCGAATTCAATCTTTGTAATATCGCCGGTAAAAGCTGCGCTAAACGGCTTAGGCTCGCCTGATGCTTGATAGATCGAGGCGGTGAAAAGAAACGGCACGCGTGAGCTAAAGGCATTTAGCCCCATAGCAAGCCATGTGTTTCTATCTGCAATGCGGATCGTGAAGCTTACCTCGGTCGCAGCCAAAATGCCGCTGCTATAATTTGCGCTCAGCGCACCTTTGGCCTCTATCGTCTCAAACTCCATAGTAGGAAGTTTGAGCGTTTTTGTAACGCCTAAATAGCCCTGGCCGTTGATGAATACGTTGCATTCTTGCACCGCTTGAGGGATAATTCTTTTCATACTTTTCTCCTTGTTTTAAAATTCCCCGTCTCTCTATCTGCTGAGTGCATCCATTAGCACTTTTCCGTATGTATCTACGTAGATGAAATCTAGCGTTAGTTGCTTTACAATCGGATTGTTTTGCATACGCACGTCTAAGTAAAATTTACCAGCCGTGATGTTCGCGAGGGTATTTTTTGCGCTCCAGCTAAGCTCATATCCGAGTAGTACTCTAGCTCCTACGAGGGCCCGCAATAGCTCGTCTACGCTTCTTTTTGCGTGATAGAGTTGATCTGCTTTGCGATCTATCGCGAAAAACACCCCTTTTTGGCAAGCCTGCGAAATACGATCAAAAATTCTCCCTCTAGCAAGATCCTGCCAAATGCTATCGACGTCGCTAGTCTCTCCGCCCCAAGCCCTGAAGCCTTGTTCGCGAATGACCGTGCTGATATGAGCCGCCCTAAGCTCATCTGCCGTGCAGGTCTCTCCCATCTCAAAGTCTACGTCTATCGCCGTGCCGCTGATGCCGCCCATCACTCGGTTAGAGTAGCTATCGGAATAGCCGAATTCGCTAAGACCGTCTACATAGGCGATCATTCCGGCGATACGAGCTGATTGAGGGCTCATCACATAGCCGTTCGTTTCGTCATCCCAGGTTTTGACGAAAGGATAGGCGGCAAGCAGGCGAGAGGTGCCGAAGCTTCCCATCTTTGTGATAGCTTCGCTTGCGCTTGAAGCTTTGAGATCAACGATACCGGTGGCTTTGAGCCTTGTGGCCATAGCTTCGAGTGCTGATTTGATTGCGTCCTCTCCGCTAAACTCTGGGGCGATTAGCAAATTCGGACGATAGCCGGTAGCGGACTTTGCATTTTTGAAAGCCTCTATAGCAGCCTTGCAAGCCGTGATATCGTCGCTATCATCATTATTATCGGTGCGGGTAAAAACCGATAAGATAATTTGCGTTTGCACCGCTTGATCAGCTATAGCTTTTAGTGCGCGGTAGATTGAGCCTTTTTTAAACTGCTCGCTCGCCTTCTTTTTTGCCTCGTAAATTTCCTCGAGTGCGGTGATCGCCTTGTCGGTCGTCATATAGAAATGTATGCCGTTTTCCAGCACCTCTTCATATCCTGCGATCCCGATGGGTGTAGTACTCTCTACGCTTATCGGTCGCGCCGCCTCTGCCGAAACGGTTATGTTTACTCCAAATTTTGCAGCCATCTTTTCTCCTTTGTTTAAAATTTCGATATCAAATATATGGCGATAAACGCCAAGTCCTGCATTGCACCGTAAAAGAGCTCCTGCCTAGCCCATGCCGTGTTTACTTCAAATTTCTTAAAAGTGAAGATAAATTTCGTGCAGTATCCCAACTCGCAAGCAAGCGGAAAACCTACCGCAAGAGCTACGGCTAGAAGCGGCGCGGCGTAAAGACCCGCAAAGGCTAGCGGCACGAATACCGGCAGCCACCAAAGTAGCCCGCGCAGAAAGAGGCAAAGCCTGCAATAGCCTAGCCAATGCGCGCGCGGATCGAAAAGCTTCGCGGCGATGCACTCGATAAATTTCACTTCGCGTTCGTCGGTATAACTGCCGTGGGTTACGAGCGCGCCGACCCATACGCCCCAGCCTTTCGCCTCGCCCAGCAAATACCCAAGCCCGCAGATGATCGCAAGGTAAAAATTTCCCAAAAATGCAAATATTAGCAGAGCCACTACCAAAGCGTTCACTTTGGCGAAGTAGGCGTATCGCCCGCGTAGTCTGTTGAGTATCGCAAACATCATCAATCCTTTGGTCTTGTTTTTACGATGTCAGCGAATTCATCGCTACCTAGATACCAGAAAGGCTTTGAGCCGTCCTCGTAGCGAAATTTCATGAAATCATTGGGATGAGTTGCAAGGTGCGCGATCACGCGAAAGATATTCATCATATTGGAATGATCCCACTGATCGCACTTTCTAGCACGCAAGAAAATTACTATCGGGCAAGCCAAAATCCCAAGAATAAAGCTCGTCAGAAAAAGAATAAAATATCCCATTTGTTTCTCCTATACTTCAATCGTGTCCGTAAATTTGATAGCCTCAAGCTCCTTTGCGGTTTTTGCCTTCTCGATTGCGGTTTCATAGCCCCATTTCAGCACGTGGAGCTTCTGCCCCGCAATCTGAATGGCGCGCTTAATCTTTTTGAGATCCTCCTGCCCGTTTATCTTTTTCATCGTATTGTCATACATCCTAAAGCCCCGCACCTCGAGGCTATCAAATATATCGATCATACTTCCGATATTCAGTAGATATTTATATCCGCCGTTGACGGCTCCAAAGTCTTTGATCTCAACCTTGCAGCTCTCGCCCATTGCGTTCACCCACGAAGCGAGCTCCGTGGTCTTTGCTTCGCGAAGTTGCTCGATAGGAGGCTCCTCTATTTTTATGCTGGTCTCAAGCGTTTTTGGATTGATATGAGTAGCGCCCATATTGACAGCTTTTGTCCATTGCTCCTCGCTTATCTCTACGTTAGGTGCAGGTATGTTTTCGTGTATTTCGCTATCATAATACCCCAGTATTTCGTTTGTCTTTTTGTCGTAGTGAACATATTTCATCTATTCTCCTTTAGTAGCCTACCGCAAACCAGTAGAATTTAAAGTAATCCGGCGGGGACCCCGCTATGCGCCTTACACCTATTTCAAAGCCGGTATTGCTAATATTTTGGTCTAAAGCTTCGCCTACGACGCTTACGGCAAATTCGCACTCGTTTTCCGCAGAGGTTAACGAAACGTTTAGCCTTTTGTTAAAAGCGATAGGAAAAATAACATTAGTTGAAGTTGTAGCTCCCCATTGAAGTATTAAACCATTTGGCAACTTTGTGTAGCCGTTTTGTTGTTTTGAGCTTAAAAAGCCTGCAGAAAATACATCGGATACCGCTTTCTCGCTTACTGCCGTGTCGCTCAAGCTTCCTGTGATGGAATTTTTAAGTTTTACGATGCCGGCCTCTATCTCTGTAGCGGCTGACGGAATGTCGGTTTTTTGGGCGAATTTATCCGCAGCGACGCCGCCGAGTTTTGCGCTATCTGCGGCTTGCTCGTCTTTGCCGAGCTTACCTGCAATAGTCGTACCCATAGAGGTAAATTTTTTATCCATCTCTGATTTTGAATAGCTATCGCTTACATCGCGCTTTGTTGCAAGCGCGAGATCCGCGCCGGACTTATTATCCTCGACTTGCTTCTTAAGATAGCTCGTGCGGTTTGCCAGCTGCTTAGCTTGCTTGTTCGAAATACCATCCACCCCGCCCACTACGGGATCGGTCGTTTCAATCTGATATATTCCGTTTTCCCACCTGACTTCCTCGGTTACATTTGCCATTATCCCTCCTTAATATGTTCCGTAGTTAAATTCGGCGTTATAAGTCGCGTTGCCGTTATATAGCAGCTCGCCTCTGCTATCGACGCTTACGAGCACGCAACGCGCGGGCGCAACTTTGGCCGTACGCCTTCTAATTTGCGATGCACGAGCTACATCCAAGCTCATGCTCGATATAATTGAATACTCTGCCCAGTGGTTGTTTGAGCCATACCTACGCGCGCCGTCATATTTTAAGGAGCTATCATATTTTTGGCTCAAATTTCCCTCTATGATCGCAGCGCCGCTATCGACTGCTTGCACGGCCGTTCTTACCGAGTAGAGCGTCCCCTTTAAGCGTTTGATCTCAAAAGCCCTACATATGAGCTCGCGAGCTTTATATTCGCTCAGCCCCTCTATATCTACATCAAAGCTTGCCGCCAGATGGGGCAAGATACTTGCGGGCGCGGTATGAGCGAGGATATTGATCGTGCCGATATCCAGTCCGTCTAAACGCACGCCAAAAAGATCGTCAAGCTTCTTGTCAAATTTAGGCTTTCCGATCGGTAGGATACTCATAGATTAGCCTTTGCAAAGCTGAGCTCAAAACTCATCACGATATACTCGTGCTTATCCGCTTTTATATCGGCAGTGGGCGAGCTCAAGCCTACCCGATATACGCCGTTTTGATGAAGGGTGCTATAGATGCGGCTTAGGTTCAAATCCTCGCCTAAAGGCAGGCTTTTTTGCACCGCATCGATAGCGTTTTGGATCTCCGCCTGCAAAAAAAGATCCGTTAATTCCAGCTGTGCTTTTATATTTACCGCCTTTTTGGTGGCATTTGCAACGATGACGGTATCGGTTAGCGGGCGCACTTTTTCGTCGTTTAGCGCAGTACGCACCGACTCAAGCACCGCTTCGCTTTCGTCGCTGCTTTTGACATACACTTTTACGATGCCGGGCCCGCCGTTAAGCGCTATGGCTTCTATCACCTTTGCGTTGGCTGTAAGGGCGTGATAGACGTATGTGCTCGCTGCCCCTGCGGTGCTAAATCGCTCTAGACTTAGCACGGCGCGCTCGCGTAGCCGCTCGTCGTCCTCTACTTCAGCGCCGCCGCCGAAGCTTCCTTCTTGTTTTGCTTGCAATACGAAAGGCAGCGGGGTTTGGATGAGCTCGCATTTGGCCGCACTCTCTTTTACGAATGCATCTAATATGCTGATGCCGGTTATACTCGTTTGTCCCGCCTTGATTTGCAAACTCTCTTTGAGTTTCGCAGTTTGTCCGTCCTGCGATGCGAGCACCAATCCCGCAGGGATCAGCACATCGTAACTAAGTGCGGCAGAGAGGCTAAATTTTACGCTCGCCACCGGTCTTTCGCCCTTTAGCCGTTCTATACCGTACATCGCAACGATATTGTCAAGATCAGCCCCCTGCGCGAAAGGTAGCAGCATAGATTTTACGGCGCTATTTATGCGGGCTCGCAAAAGTAGCTCTCGATATGCGAGCGTTTCAAGCAGAGCCGAAAAGCGGTCGCTTTCAAGAAGCGAAATTTCATCGTCATTTAAAGAGCCTTTAAAGAGACTTTTAACGGCTTTTAAAATTTCATCGTAGCTCAACTGCTCGATAACGTTCGGATAGGGTAAATTTTTTAAAAAGCTCATATCTCTACTCCGATCTCTTTGCCGTTTGTTAGCACAATTTTAAAGCTGAGCTTGTGATCTTTAAAGCTTATGAGCTTCACTTCGTCGACCTGCACCCGCTTTTCCCAGCGCTGCACCGCTTCGATGACGAAGTAGCTCAAATCGGCGTGAAACTCATCATTGACCCGCCTATCGATCAGCTCAAAAAGGCGGCTGCCATATTCGGGCAGCATTACCCGCGAGCCGATAGGAGTGCTTAGAATATCTTTTATGCTATCTTCTACGCTTACTAGGTATTTCATCTCAATCCCTCGCTACTCCGCCGTTGGTATGGCTCCAAAGCGAGCCCCTGCCATCGCCTATATCGCCGCTTGCCTTGAGCGAGCCTGTGATATTGAGATCTCCGTTGATAAAAAAGCTTCCGCTTCCTCCGCCGCTTCCCGCGGTCGAGATTGATCCTTGAATGACCGTATTTCCCAAAAGCTTGATATTTCCGCTTTGCACGGTCGTATCGTCCGCTTTCACATTCACCGATTTTGCGGTCAAGCTTGCGTTTTCGCAGGCGATATTGATCTGCTTTGGGCTTGAAATTTCAAGGCTGGAGTTAGCCGTATCGTAGCTCATCCTTACGCCGTCTTCAAAGCTTGCGTGGATCTTCGTATCGGTCGGGTTCGCTTTGTGGGCGGTCTGATAGATACCGCGCAGGATCATGCCTGCATTGAGCTCGCCGCGTACCGGCAGCACCAATACCTGCTCGCCCACGCGGATCGGTGCAAAGCTTACGGCGAAGGAATTGGCGAGGGGCTGGAATACGGGCAAGAAGTCGGTGACCATATCGCCGATCGCAACCCTTGCGCGATCCCCGCCTACTTCACTGACGATGCCGATCTCGTTTAGGTTATTGCTCATATTGTTCGTCCTTGTTTCTATCATCTAGATCAAATTTATTTCTTATAAATCCGACTGCCAAATCCAAAATTCCGCTGCCTTTAAAGGCACCGATCCCGCAGATCGCAAGGCTCAGGCGCATATCTTTGCAGAAAAAGAAAGATATTTCATAAACGATGTATGCGCTAAAACAGCCATCCAATACTCGTTTGATAAAATTGCCCGCGCCACGCTCGCCATACTTCAAAAAGGCCGTTACGCTGCCCGCAAAGCCTGCAGCTAATATATAGAGCAGATACTCCATGGCTCATACTCTAAAGGTTTTATATAGCGACGCAGGCGAAAAAAGAGCGCCCGCAACGCCTATACAAAGCGACCAAAGAAGGAGCACTAAATTTTCGCTTCGTATAAAGTTGTCAAAGACTACGTAAAGCTCAAGGTTAAATACCACCAAGACAAAAGCTCTAAGCAGATAAATCAAAGTTTTCATTACTCGCTCCTCGTGCAGTCTTTGGCTATCTCTTCGCATCTCAAAAAATACCTCACAAGCTCTTTATACGCTTCAAAGCTGCCGTTTGCCGCAGGCTTGAGCGGCATTTTAAGATTACAGCGTACAGGCACATAGACTTGCTTTATTTGTGGCTCTTTATCTGCGCAGCCGCATAAACAAAGTACGCTAAAAAGCGCTATCAAGAAGTTTTTTATATGCATTGAGTTGTGCCTCGCAACTTTTATCTTTGACGTAAATTTTTGAAACGTTTTTGATCTTATCCTCGTTGCGGCGGCTTGCATTCACCTCAAGGGATTTGATCGCGGCGTTTTGCAAGCTTAGGTTTAGCTCGCATTGCTGCAACTGTATCTTGAGCTTTGCATTTTCGGTGCTTAGCTGCGAAATATCGCTTTTTAGCAGCGCTATATAGACCCCGCACGCAGCCAGCGTCGCCGCAAAGGCGATGCCGATAAGCTTAATGTTTAAGAAGCCCATTTAACACCTTCTTTGCACGATTTGGAGTTTGCTGCGCCCAAAGGCTACGAAGCCCGTTTGCGATAGCCTTTTCATATTCGCCCGTGCGGATATAATGAAGCGTCGTAACGAATTTTTTAACCTTGTTAACGTCCATCTGATAGCACATCTCTATCACTACATCCTGCACGTTTTGCGGTTTGTCTTGAAGCCAGGCAAAGGCTTCAAATACCCTAGGCTTTAACTTTTTTAATTTCAGCTCTAAAATTTGATCCGCCGCCGCGCGGCCCATCGGCTCTATCTTTCCGCCGTTTAGTGCTAGCTCGTCTTTGCTTAGCGCCGAAACTAAAAAGCCGTAGCCGATAGTTTTGTAACCTCTTGTGTCTTCATAAATTTCACCGCAAAAGCCTTCGTTTTCTTTGATGTTTGCGATTAGGCTCATATTCGCTCCTCGTTTTTTTGCGGCAATCATACGGATTTTTTCGCTCAAAATCTATCAAAGGATTTTGTCAAAGAATTTTGTCAAAAAACTGTGACAAAGAATTGTGTCAAAGAATTTTGATAGATTTTGAGATCTCTTTCGCGCTATAGTTGCGAAAAATGGCGAGAGCAGGAGATGGAATGCTTGTAGAGTTTGAAAAAGAGTTGATCGAAACCATCAAAGAGGTTTGTAAAAATACTTCGCCCTATCTCGGTGAGCTTGAGAATAAGGACGAAATGGAGCTGCTTATAAAAGGCGGAGATAGCTTTGTGTTCGTAGAGTTTCTAAGCGAGAGATATGAAAACGTGGTGAGCAAAATAGGCACCTTCAACATTCACATTTTAAGCACAACGTCTAGCAAGCAGCAAAGCTATAGGCAAGAAAATATATATAGGGCCATCGATCTTTGTGAAAAAATCGACAAAAAGCTCAGGACGTCTGAGCTCAATAATGAATTTCGAATTGAGCCGAAAACCTTGAAAGTGACACATAATAGCATAACCGATTACGGGTATATGTATGTTTTGACGCGAGAAATTCAGACTGAGTTTCTTGAAAAAAGCGAATGGCTCAAAGAGGGCTAGGTTGTAAGGTTGTAACGATTGTATCGAAAGAGGAATAGATGAGATTTCAAGCAAATTTAATATCGCTTAAGAGCGAGAACACGGGCGATGATCTTGTAGAGTTGCTACTAGCGGTTCCGGGTGAATGGAAAGGGCATTATAGCGGAGTATTTCGTATCGATAGCGCAGATTTAGAAAAGATGAAGCTTAATTTTGATGCTCGCAAGATAGATCTCGTAATTGACTACGAGCATCAAACCCTTATGGGTTGTGAAGCGCCTGCGGCGGGCTGGATCAAAGAGATGCATATAAGAGACGGCAAGCTTTATGGAATGGCGAGTTGGACCGCAAAAGCGAAAGAATACATCAAAAACGGCGAATACAGATATCTAAGCCCGGTATTCAATTTTGAAGCGGTCGACAAAAAGACGGGAGCGTGGATAGGCTGCGAGATCGAAAGCGTCGCGTTAACAAATACGCCGTTTCTTGATGAGCTTGAAGAGATAAGAGCAAATAAAAATTTTATGGCAAAGGAGAAAAATATGCCTGAAAACGAAAAAAATGGTGCGGATGTCGCTGCGCTAAAAGCGCAATACGACGCGCAAATCACTGCTTTAAAAGCGGAGCTTGAGACAAGCAGGAGCGAGGTTGCAGCGCTAAGCGAGCAGCTTGCGGAGAGTGCGGTAGAGGGTGCCATCATTGCAAATAAGCTTCCCGAGGGACAAAAGCAGTGGGCGCTAAGCTATGCAAAGACCGATTTAAACGGCTTTAAAGAGTTTTTAAAGGGCGTTACGCCGCCTCAAAAAACAGACTTGCCGAAGAACGATCTGTTTGCCAATAAAAACCAACCCCAAAACGACATCGACGTCGTAAAATTTGCATTAGGAGAATGAAATGCCAAACGAAGGAAAGAAACCAAATACCATCGGAGACATAGTCGTAAACAAAATACTCGGCGTCAACGCGAAAGTGGAGACCACCAAAGCTTTGGAGTGCGGAGCCGTACTATTTAGCATTAATGGCGGCGAAAGCTTCGCTGCGGTAACAAGCGACAACCAAACCGCTACTATCGCAAATGCCGCTGCGGTATTCGGCGTGCTCTGCGATGGCGTAGAAGCTACCGGGAATGCCGACGTGCTGGTACTCGGCGAAGTTAAGCTTGCGGATGTAGCCGCAGAGCTAAAAACCGCGCTATTTAAGCAAAAAATAGTAGTGAGATAAGGAGAGAAGACAATGGACGAACTTTTAAAATACTTCACAGTTGATGTGATGACTGAGATCGTCAATCAGGTCAAAGCGGACCAAAGCTTTATTATGGACACATTTTTTAAAACATGGACGCCGACGCTTTCAAATTCGCACAATATCATCATCGAAAAAGGTGCGGGCGTAATCCTTGAGAGCGTCAGCGAAAACGGCGAGCATTTGGTGACGAAAAACCCGGATCAAACGATAGTATCCGTGCCGCTTCCTCGCTTTCCGCAATACGATACGCTTCCGGCAAGCGAGATGAATTTGCTGAAAACGCTCAATACCCAAAAAGAGCAATTGAAGTCCCTTTCGGCGGCTATCGGTAAAAAGCTTGCGAAGCAAAAAAGCAACGTTACCAATACGCTTGAGTATATGGCGGCAGGAGCCATATTCGGCAAGGTAATGGACGGCAAAGGTAACGTGCTTCTTTCTTTGACCGCAAACCGCAAAAAGATCACGATCGGAAGCACTACGAAGCTAATGACGCTGCTCAACGACATAGAGGCCGCTCAAGTCGACGTATTGGGGGCCGCGAAGCCGTATATAGCATTGGTAACCAGAGAGCTTTATGCGGAACTGCTTGCCCTTGTAGAAAAAGAGGAGCTTCTCAAGTCAAATTCGGCAAAAATTACCGATAAAAACAACGTATTGACACTTGAGCTTTTCGGCAAAACCTTTATGCCTTACGATGCGACCTATGACAATACCAAGGGCAAGCCTACGCGTTATATGAGCGGCAAAAAAGGGGTAGTCGTACCGCTTGACGACAATATGTTCGAAGTGATTTATACGAGGGCTAATCATACCGCGGCTATCGGCAAGGCTCCGACCAAATTCTTTGCGGCGGCTCCGGAGGTGCTCGACAAAGGTTCAGGCTGGGGCATCGTGAGCGAGAGCAGGCCGATTCCAGTTTGTAATAGGCTTGATGCGATCGTTGAGCTTGAATTTGCATAAAAATCAATTTAAAAGGGCTCTAAGCCCTTTTAAATTAAAAACGACCGAACACACGTAAAAAATGTTTTAAACGTTTTAACATGCTTTTAATGCGCGTTAAAAGGCTTAAAAGATTTAAGGATAAAGCCCAATGATAACAAACGATGATCTACTTGAAGAAGTTTCGCACAAAGAGCTGCTGGAGCTTAGCGATTTTGAGGGAAGCGGCAGCATAAATCAAAGCATCATAGACGATAGCCTAAACGATGCGCTAGCATTCATCGCATCGTTTATAAGGATCCCGGCCAATCCCACCAAGCTTCTAAAAGATATCTGCGTCGATCTCACGATAATCGAGTTAAAAAAGCGCAACAACTTTCCGAAAGACACTCTAGCCGAGCAGATCGAAAAGATCGAGGGGCTGCTTTTGAAAATGGCTGCGGGTAAAATTCCGACCGATGAGAAGAAAGATGATACGCCGAGGCTTGCTTCAAGGGCATTCAGACACTACGAAAAACGAATGGATCTAAAGGACCTAAATGGCTGAGAAACCAAATATCAAAGATTTAGCACGAGAGTTATATCTGAAGGGCTTTAGCGTTGAGCGAATAGCTGAAATTTTAAATAAAAACGTAAAGACGATTAAGAACTACAAAGCCGGCAGTAATTGGGATGAGCTCAAAACCGCGAGCTATCTGAACCGCGGCGGCGAAGAGAAACAAAATATCTATCAAAATTTCATCGAAGAGATGCGCCTGGCGGTCAAAGATATCAGAGAGAGCGAACTGCCCGCGGGCAAAAAGGCCGAGGCGCTTTCAAAAATAGGCGACAGTTTCGTCAAGATGACCAAAGTAGCAAGCTACGAAAATCCGGCGGCATACCGCCTAAGCATCGCTAAAAAGGTCATTATGCTAGTAGTAGATAAATTTAAAGACGACGAGAACAAAGAGTGTATCAAAAAACTCGTCGAGCTCATCGAGAGCGAGAAATTTGTCAAAGCCATAGAAGAGCTTGACGTTTAGGATGATGTATGCTTTTTTCAAGAGATGAGCTAGATAGCTTTTTGGAAGACAGCAGAGAAGCGCACAAACAAGCCGGCGCCGTAGAACCCGAGCTTGGCAAGCTGACGCGCAAAGACTTCTACGACTGGCTGGAGGAGCTTAGCGGCGAGCTAAAAGAGCAGATTCATCTAAATAGCCCACTATCCCCCAAAGATAGAGCCGCTAGACTAAAGCGCGCCGAGCACGATTTTCTATATTTCGCAAAAACCTATTTTCCGCACTATTTTAGCATCGATAGCTCTTGTGCGCTTCACGAGGATCTAGCACAAATTTTTGAAGCTATGACGCAAAACGCAAGCGGCGACAAATATGTTCGAGCCGCGCCGCGCGGGCATGCAAAAACCACGTATTGCTCGCAGCTCTTTCCGCTTTGGTGCATTTGCTTTGCCAAAAAGCGCTTTATAGTCGAAATTTCAGATGCCGTGGAATTAGTGGAGGGCTGCCTTGAAGCGATCAAGGCAGAGCTTGAGGACAATGCCAATCTAAAAATGGATTTCCCGCATGTCTGCGGCGCAAGCAAGAATTGGAAGATAGGCGAGTTTATATCCAAAAACGGTGTGAAGCTTAAAGCATTCGGCTCCGGAAAGAGGCTACGCGGCGTGAAATTCGGCGTGTACCGCCCCGACCTAGTCGTCCTTGATGATTTGGAAAACGACACCAACGTGCGCAGCAAAGATCAGCGCGATAAGCTCGAGGAGTGGCTCGATGAGGCGGTGCTAAATTTAGGCAGCGTAGACGGAAGCTTAGATGTACTTTACATCGGTACCATCTTGCATGCAGATAGCGTGCTGGCGCGAAAGTTAAAGCTTAAATTCTGGAACGCCAAAAAATATCAGTCCGTGATAAATTTCCCAAGGCGAATGGATCTATGGGAGCAATGGAGCGAGCTGTATCGCAATATCTCAAAGGACTCCAGCGACGAGTTTTATATGCGGCATAAAAAACAAATGGATGAGGGCTCACTGGTGCTCTGGCCCGATGCGCTACCGATTTTAAAGCTTATGCAAAAGCGCGCTGAGAACCTAAAATCATTCAACAAAGAGCAGCAAAACGATCCGCGAAACGAAGCTCAAATATTCACAAAAGAGGCTATGCATTTTTATCGCGAGCTTCCGAGATGCGATTATTTCGTTATGTATATTGATCCTGCGGGCGAAAAGAAAAAGAGCGACTATACGGCTATTACGGTGCTGGGCGTCAGCAAGATAGAAGCTAAAATTTACGTAGCCGAAAGCATTGTAGAGGTCATGAAGAGCAAGAAAACGATCAAAGAGATCCTTCGCCTAAACGGGATATATCGTCCAAGAATGTGCGCGATCGAAAGCAACGGCGGGCAGGAGTTTTTTAGGCAATGGATCAGAGAGAAGGCCTTTGAGGTGGGTGCGAAGCTGTCGCTAAAGGGAGTGAATAATACGGCCGCTAAGGGGCAGAGGATAGAGGAACTCGAGGTGCCGATCGATGACGGAGAGATAGTATTCCATCAAAGCCAAAGCTTGCTTATAGAGCAGCTTTGCGAATACCCGGAAGGCAAGCACGACGACGCACCCGACTCTTTGGCGGGAGCATACGAGCTTACAAAACTCAAAAGAAAGATAAAAAGGCGCAGTAGATGATATTTGAGAAACTTTTTAAGAATAAAACCGAGCAACCGCAGCGTAAAAAAACGGCAGTTGTGGCCCAAAACAGCACGCTGATCGATCTGATAATCAACACCGGCGTTTCCAGCATAAGCGATAGCGATATGGATATGATCCTAACAGATCTTACGGTTACGCAGTGCGACGTCAGTCGTAAATCCGTCACCGAGAAAAAAGAGATCCAAATCATTTGCGATGATGAGGAGATTGCCAAAAATTTCAAAACCATTTTTAACCCGGATATCGTTAGCCAAATTTTAGAGACCTATCTTTACGGGCTCAATGTTTTTGAGGTCAACTACAAAGAAAAGGACGGATTAATTTACCCACGTCTCGTGCAGAGGGATTTTCGGCAGTTTAAATTTAACGATGCGGGTGAGTTTGTATTCGTAGCCAGCGGAAGCGAACAAGAGATCCCGCCGTTTAAAGTCGTTTATGCTCTAAATCGCGCAAATTTTAGAAAAACTTACGGTGATGGGCTTATTAAAAAGCTCTATTTCCCCGTTAAGATGAAAAATGCGAGCTTAAAATTTTGGTTTAGGTTTTTGGAGCGTTTCGGCTCACCATGGGCGGTTGCAAAAACAAGCTTCGATCCGGACGAGCTGGCAAACGAAGTACAGGCTATGCTTAGCGGCGACAGCGCAGTCATCGATACCGAGGAAGAATTGACGCTTATTCAGCCAAGTACGAATGTAGATTTTACGAGGCTTCCGACGTACCTAGACAATCAAATCAGCAAGGCGATTTTAGGGGCAAATTTGACGAGCGACATCAAAGAGGGTAGCTACGCCGCCGCTAAAACGCACAACGAAATCAGAGAGGATCTAGCCGCAAATGACGGCAAAATTTTAGAGTTCGTGATGAATAAGACGATCGACTTTTTTAAGGAGATCAATAACTATAAAGGCGAAATCGAAGCGAAAATTTACGACGAGGACGCCCCGAATGCGGAGCGCGCAAGCAGAGATAAGACGCTATTTGATATGGGCTTTGTGCCGACCGCAAAATACATCAGCAAAATTTATAATATAGAGCTGGACGAAAAGGCTATTAAAGAGCGTTTAAGCAGTGATTTAAAGGTGAATAAACGGGTTTTAAAGAACGCAAATAAGCCGATAGATCGCTTCGAAAAGGCTACTAGCGAATTAAAAATCGATGACGGCGAGATAGAGGCTGCATTAAACGAATTGATCGCGCAAAGCGAAACCTACGAGCAGGCGTTTGATAGGCTTTATGAGCTTTACGATCTGCCTTTTGATGAGCTTGAAAAATATATGTTTCGAGCTATTGCAAACGCAGAAATGATCGGATATGCGGATGAATAGCGGCTTTAGCTTTCAAAAAGAGCCTACGGCGGTATATGAGTATCTGCAAGGCAAAAACGCTGAGATCCATTTTGATTATGATGAGATCATGCACGATGCGCATAAAAAAACGTTTACGATCGCAAAGATGACCGATTTAGATCTTCTAAAAGATATGCAAAACTCGCTCGCTCAAGCTTTTAAAAATGGAATCTCGTTTGAGGAGTGGAAGCAAAGCGTAAAGCCTATACTAGCCAAAAAGGGCTGGCTCGGTAGGATCAAGGTCAAAGATCCTAAAAGCGGCGAGGAAAAAGAAATTTATGTGGGCAACCGCAGACTAAAAACTATCTACGATACTAATATGAGGACCGCATACGCAAAAGCCCGCTATGAAAGCCAAATGAAAAGCTCGGGGGAGTATTTTCGCTACACGGCGGTTCTTGATAGCAAAACAAGGCCTGCGCACCGAAAGCTGCACGGTACCACGCTTCCAAAAAATGATAAATTTTGGGATACGAACTACCCGCCAAACGGCTGGAATTGTCGCTGCAAAGTGCAAGTCCTTACGGAAGCCGAAGTACGAGCGCGCGGCATTACGCCGCTTGCAGACGGCTCGTTTTTGCCAAGCGTAGCGCAGGATGATTTTGCTTACAACCCAGGCAAAATGGATCATTTGGATGAAATTTTTATCGAAAAGAAACAAGAGGCGCTAGGCGCCGTTACTGCGGAGACTGCGCGACAAAAGTTAAAAGAGCGTTTAGCGGGCTTTGGACACGAAAGAGATCTGCATGTATGGAGAAGCGGGCTTGAGGATGCGATAGATGAGATCATCGTAAAAGACAATCCAAAAACGCCGATCAATATGGTGCAGGTGGGCTTTTTGAATGCTTTTTTAGCAAAGAAAGCAAGCGAAATTTTAGGCGCAGATGTGCAAAGCGGCGGCATAATCATCACAAAAAAGCATCTGTCCCACGCAGCCCCGAAGCGTAAAGAGGGCTACGATCATGCCCTTAGGATAGAGGAGATGCGCGAGATAGTTTCGGTGCTGGATAACGAAAACAACGCTTATACGGATCTACGCAAAAAGCACAAAAATATTCTGTTTATTTTTGAGGACAAAAAAGACGGCTCAAAGATAAATTTAATCCCCATCGAAATAAGTAAAATAATTAAGAAATTCAAGCAAAGCAACTACGTAATAACGCTTGATAAAAATGATAAAAAAACGATTGAGGATCTAATTGAAAAGGGTGAAATCAAAAAGATAAAGTAGCTCGGCGGGAGTCGAACCCGCGATAACCGCTATGCCAACGCATAACGTCCGTCTACGCACACTGACGCCATCGAGGCTACTTTTACGGGTATTATAATAAATTTTAAAGGCAAAGTCAAATGATAGAGATTACGGGCTTAGAGGCGGTGCAAAGGAAGTTAAAGGGATTGTCCGAATTGGGGCACAATACCGAGCCTTTGATGCACACGATCGGCAATATCATCGCAAATTCTATCGAGGATAGCTTCGAGGATGAAAAAAGTCCGTTCGGGCAAAAATGGGCTGCACTTAAACCGAGTACCGTCGCGCAAAAGAAGCGAAAAGGCAAGTCCGATAAAATTCTACGTCGTGACGGATATTTGGCGGATAAATGGGTAGTGGACGCAACTAGCAAAAGAGTGATCGTATCAAACAACTCAAAGCACAAAGGTTTTGCTTATGGGCTGGTGCATCAATTCGGCACCCATAAAGCGGGGCGCAGCAAAAACATTTTTATACCGGCTCGCCCGTTTTTGCCCGTCAGTAAGGGCGGCAAGCTTCAAAGCGATATACAAAAAATCATCAAAACGCAGATGATAAATTTCATCAAAAAAATTTAACGGAGAGTACGAAACAAGGAGTTAGGCCTATTTTAAGGGAATATAATCAAGCTCACAAATTTGTATAAAAGGCTCTATCAGATCCACTTTCAATCCGAGCTTACCAAAATTTTCTGCAAAAAATTCGCTTTCAAGTATCTCGTCGGTATTTAAATTTGAACTATCTGTAGTGATGGTGTATCCTTTTGCGGCTACCTCGGTATCCGTTAAAACCTGAACTTGGCATCTGCATTTTAACCCGTTCGGCGGATAAAATCTATCCCAAAATGGATCCATTTTAGGTAAAATAATGTTATGGATACTTGCATGCGCTTGATTTGTTAAATTATCTATAACGGCTACGTATCGAAAATATTTTCCGAGACTTTTCATTTGGCTATCATAGCGTCTTTTCGCATAATATAATCTATTGGCGAAATTAAATAATATTTCTAGTCCGTCTTGAAAAATAAGTTTTTGTTTGGATTTCCCATTCTTTTGCATTATTTTTATATCTTTTACGAAACCAAGAAACGAAAGTAGAGCAATCTCCTTCTTTATCCACTCGTCAAAACCGATATCATCATCTATTGCATACATAAAGGATTGAGCAAGAGTGCTCGCTTTTCTCTGTTTCGCATCAAATTTACTTTTTAATTTATTTTCCTCGTATTTGTCCACGGGCAATCCTTAAATTTTTCCCGTAGATTATATACTGTTTGAAGTTCGGCGTCAAATTTCGCGTATTGCTGCTTCTCTTATTATGCTACAGACACCATTGTAGCTTAGCCCATATTTAGCGGCGATCTCTCGGATTATTACGGCGCTTTGCTTTCCTGCGGCCACTCCCTCTTCATACTCCTTGATGATGTCGCGATTACGGAATGTGCTTTTATAGCTTGGAACGTAAATATTGGCTCCGCCGTATTCTTTGAGCACGTCGGCCATACTTTCGCTCTCTTTGACGCAATTATAAAATTCAACGAATAGATCGAAATTATTTATTATCAAAGTACGCTCCTTGCATCTTTCGCAGAGCGATAATCACGTCCGTGGCTTCCTGGCGGCTGAGATACCATAGGCAAAATACCAGCCTACCGGTTATTCTCTCGATAAAAAGTCGCAACGCAAGCCCCGTTTTCACTCTTGCGATCCTATTCCAAATACCCACGATAGTATCAAGCTGTTTTTGCGTAGCCTTTAGGGGGTCTTTCTTAGCGATTTCCCTTGGCACTCCGCCCGTTTGCGCGGTGGTATCTTTAGCGCCGTTTCGCCTGAATTTGGGCTCAAATTTGCTTTTATAACCGACTACTTCCAAAACCTTTCTGAGCTCATCGATATTGAGATCTTTCAGGCTATCTTTGCCGAATTCGGCCCGTAGATACACTTTGCGGCACTCATCATCCACGAAATAGTTATGCTTGAGCGTGTGGATCATTTTGATGTAGTATTTTTTTAGCTCGTCTTTCTTATTTATCTTCATCGAAAAGCCCCCTATTAGCCTTAGTTGTAATAGTTGTATCGGTTGTAGCCGGTGGCCTGCAACTATATATTACGCTCTTGCCAGCCTTGCGGCTATACCACAATTTGCCGTCAAATTTATCCAAGCAATCGCGGGCGGTTTTATCGTCCTTTGCATAGCCGGCGCTACCGAGAAGCTCGGTTTTATTTAGCTCCCCAAGCTCCAGCGCGCGCCTGATCTCAGCGGTAAAGCCGAGCTCGTATTCGCTCATCCTCGCAAGCTGCAGATCAAGCTCTTTTAGCTGCAAACTTGCTAGATCCACGCAAAAGCCGCCGTCTTTTACCCCCGCGCGCTCTTTTGCTACTTCGCATAAAAAATTTAGCTCGTTTTGCTGGCTGGGGCGCTTGATGAGATGATACATTACATCGAGCGAATTTCTGATATGGTTGCTGCCTTGGTAGTTGCGCCCATCCTTATTTGAGTGATGCAGAATCAAGATCGTAGCGCCGGCTTCGCGCAAATTTTTAAGTGCTGCAAATAGCCTATTTACGCGGTTATCGTTATTTATATCCACGAAATCGCGCAGGCTATCAAGTATGAAAACGCAGCCCTCATACGCTTTGCCGATCGCGTTTTGTTCCAGCTTCATCACGAGCTCGAAGCCGTCCATTTCGATACTTGAGCGCTGAATGTAGCTGAGATTTGGAAAGCGATTTATGAGGAGTCGGTCTACTCCGCGCTGCTTTAGTACTCCGACGGGATTATCGTAATCAATGAAAAACACTCTCTGGCTTTCCTCGCAGAGCCTTTTAGCTAGCGCGAATGCCATGTAGCTTTTGCCTGTGCCGCCGTCAGCATAAATCAACGTAATAAGTCGCTTAACCAAAAAATCCTCTATCAAAAATTCGATTTTCTCGTTAAAGCTTTCACTTTTTAGACTCGAGCTTTGTAAAAAGTCGAATATATCGTTTTCGTTCATATCGGTGTCCGTCTTTCTTAATCTTTCAGTATTATTAGCGCTACTATCGCCGTGATGCTAAGTGTGATAAATATCGTGCTCTCAAATATCAAAAAGAGCTGCATTATTTAATCTCCAAATTTGGGTTCTCGTAGATGTTCCCGACAATCTCAAACTCATCTGAAGCGTTTTTGAATTCCTTAGTAATTGGATAATCCGGGTTTATTTTGCTTAAGTCGTGCATATAAAATCCGCAATCAAAGCAAATTTTATAAGTGCGCAATCCCCATCTAACGAAGAAGCCCGTATAAATTTCCATGCCGTTTTTGTCATTTACACCTGTATATTGCATTAGCTCGATTTTACGGAAAGAAACCTCGAAGCAGGTTTGCTCTTTTTCGCTCCAAAGCGTAGCTATTTCATTCGCGAAATTTAGATCCATTACTTCATATATTCCTTTTGGAATTTTCTCATATCCAAGCGTTATTCCGTTTGCCAGTCTCTGACTGCAACGCAAAAATACCTTAAATTTAATCTCTCTCATCGCCTATCCTCTAAATTTTACAGAAGCAATCTTTCAGAGGCTCATCGCCAAACGCCAAAGAGCCTTGCTTATCTATGCGGCTAAATTCTGCCTCCATATCCGCGCAGGTTAAATTCCCTGCAAACCACGATGTATTAAGCACGTGCTCGCCGCTATCTTGCATAGCCAAAAGCTCAGCTTCGATCCGCTTCATATACTCCCATTCGGGCTTGAAATTTTTCCATACTTGATAGAAGGCACGCTTTGACTGTGCAGGACAAAAATAGCAGCCCGTGCAGCTGAAGTATCGATATAGCGGGTTTTCCATCTCACGCTCTTTCAGATACGCCGTGCAGTCTGCTTCGCTCATATTGTAGTCGTCGATGAGCGGATACAAAAACTCATTGCCGTCCATTCTGCGACGGGTTTCGTCTGTGGTGTAGCCGATATAGATCTTATACTCGTCAAAGCTCTGGGCCTTGAGCCAACGCTCGAATGGCGCAACTTTCGCCTCTCTCCGCCACGCACAAAAGCCCTGCGTCTGCGGAGCCGGCAGACCCCTAATAGCACCTTTATTTTCGCCTCTGCTTATGCGTCCAAAAACGCACTCCTCAAAGCTCATCGCAGGTCTTAGTATCGTGATCTCCTTGCCGTAGCGCGCCTTGAAATACTCGCCGAGCTTGGCGATGTATTCATACATAGCCGCAAATTCGTGCAAAGTATCATAAAAAACGATATGATCGAGCGGCTTTTTGTCGCGCAGTAACAAATCTAGCATCGCCGTACTATCCTTGCCGCCCGAAAGCGTTGCGATATGGGTCATCCTTTTCCTTTAAATTTAAACTCTTTAACAAGCCTTTTAACCAGCTTTAAAGACTTGTTAAAGGGCTTAAAGCCCTTTAAAATTATTTATTTGCCAGCCTAAACCCAAGCGCGTAAAGAGGAGTAGCAGTCGAAGGATCTTTAAGATATTCTTTTAGCGCTTCTTTCGTATATCTGCGAGGCGTTGTGTTCCACTTGCCATCAGATTCTTGGTACTCCCAAAACCAAAGGACGTCATCTGACTTGATGAAATTGCTATTGAGGTATTCTTCATCAAAGCAAACTTTTATACCGCTTTCGATTTCGAGCGTGAATTTATCGGTTATTTTAATTATTTGGTGGATATCGCATCTTCCAAGAGGTTTGCATCCATACTCTAGCCTAACGAGCACGTCACCTATTTTGAATTTCGGCTGTTTTTCTTTTGGCTTGATACGAAGCTTAAAATTTTCCCAAACCCAAAATGGATATTTTATTTCCTTCCAGTCCTCTTTTTCGTTTTCCTTTATTTCTATCTCCTCACCTCTCTCGTAGGCTTGCATAATCTCGATCATTTCTGTCCTCGTCATTTTATATTCTCCCATTAGACATTTTTATAAAGGGCTTAACGCCCTTTAACAAAGTTTTGGAGCTTTGCTCTTCTTACGTATCTAGGCAAAAGCCTATTTTTATTATCTCTTGAGCCTTTAAATTTGCTCCAGTATATTTGAAACATGCTCTCTTTTGAAGTTAGCGAGTCGTTTTTCATCTGCTATCCTTTTTAGACATTTGCGCTTTGCAAATTCTCTATCTTAGTCTCTATGCGGAAGTTATCTTTTACCGTGCGCTTTAGACCTAGTTTAACGAGGCTTGCGTCATCAAGCTCGCAGATCGCGTCTTTGTTTATAGTCTCTTCGTAGGATATGCAATCATCAAGCTTATAGCTCTTTAACGCTTTGATGAGCTTCTCGACCTTTTCTTTGATGCGCGGCAAGCTTACGCTTTTACTGAGCTTATAGCCTATCTTACCGAAGGTGAAATCCCTACTGCGCTTTTCGGCGAATTCTGCTTTATTACTCTCACAAAATGCGGTGATTTGAGCTTCGATATATTTCTTTTCGCTGTCCAGCTTCTCGACCCGGGCTTTTTGCGCGTCCTTGATCTCGTTGCACTTTAGCGTTATTTCGCCATTAATATCAGCTAATGCCACCTCAAGCTCACATACTCGCTTTAGCGCGTTATCGACATCTGCAAAATTATTTATCTGCATCTTTTTCTCCTTCTTTTAAATTTTTGATTTTTTCAAGCATGCTTTTATAGGCATGTATTGAACCGTCCATTCGCATTTGAATGAGTGCTATTCGCATTTGAATGAATGCTAACGGAGCATTCGAAAAGACATCCGCGGGCTCGTAATGATATCGCTCGTCCGCCTCGATTTCCGCTATCTCGCCTTTCACGAATTTTTCAAGTTCACCAATCGTCTCTTCTTCCTCTGCTTTGAGACTATTTAGGATTTTACCGGCCGTCTCTATGGTGGCATCTGCTGCCGCCTGTGCTACTGCAAGCACAGGATCATCATCGTATGGCGGCTCTACTCTAGCGCTAGCGTAGCCGTGGCTGAGTTCTGCTTCATTTATCATGCGCCATATAAGCTTTTTTGTTGCTTCCATATCTTTTCCTTTCTAAAAATTTTAAATCTTTTGGCTAGTCCGTATTTTATGACGTAGCCGTATCGTAGGCAGATCGGAAGGTTATTTTTATTCTTCTTTACGATCCGCACCGCATGCCTTTCACTCATCGAAAAGACTAAATTTCAGCTCCCTTACGCCGAGCTTTTTTGCAAGCTCTCGCTCGTATGCCATGCCCTTGCTATTTTCGCTGCCTTCGCAGGCAAAAAAGTAGTAGTAGCTGCATACCGAGAGGAGCTCCTCGCAGTTTTTCATTATACGATCTCGCTCCAGCTCGCTATACAC
Source organism: uncultured Campylobacter sp. (assembly GCF_938041645.1). Lineage (GTDB taxonomy): Bacteria > Campylobacterota > Campylobacteria > Campylobacterales > Campylobacteraceae > Campylobacter_B. Next base: position 47,738 of record NZ_CALIST010000022.1, read on the forward strand.
CCCCATCCATGCAAGCACGGGCGAGATGGGCTCGTAGCCGTTGGCGCGCACGATGGCGCAGGCCTGCTCGGCAAGCTTGCGCGCGTAGTAGTCGCGGTCTCGATCATGCTTGCATTTGATACTTGCATACGGCGAGCTTACGAAACAAAGCCTTGCCGTTCGTTTGTCCATTATCTTTTGCTCCTTTGTTTTAAAATTTAAGCTTTAGCGCTTATATAGGCTCTTGCAAAAAGAGCCCGATAAAAGCTACGCCTCTCTTAGATATCTTAAAATTTTCTCAATATAAGGATCTGCCGCCATCGTCTCATCGGCGCAGATGTGAAGCCTACCGAAGCTCGCAATTTCCGCGCAGGGCTTTTTAGAGCCATAACAGAAGCTCACGTAAAATGCCCAGCCCTTTACAAGCTGCCCGCCCTTTATTTCATCGCGACGCACCGAGCGCAGACCTACGCTTACCATAGCAGGCACGGCGGCGCTCATCTTTGCATGTAGTTCGCGAAGTGAGCTCGCGCTGTAGTTTTCGACGCTTAGATTGATTAGATCCTTTAGCTTCAACTTTTTGTCCCCTTTAACGTCCAACCGCTGCCGAGCCTTTGAGCTCTGCATTTTTCTATCTCTGCGATCGTCTCAAATATCGCCATCCACTTCCCACGATTTCTAGGGTGCTTGAGTTTCGCAAGTGCCGCCCGCTCTATGGCAGCTACGCGCTCTACGCTGATGCCGAATATCGCCGCAAGCTCTTTATAGCTCGTCTCGGCATCATCTCTTAGCTCTCTCGCGCTTTCGCGCCTACTTAGTGCGGCTACCATCTTTCTTCTCTTCAAAGAGTACGCGCTGCTTGTGCTCGCCCACTTTACCAATATTGAAGCTCTCGACCGGGCGCAGGTAGCCCATCACGCGAGTATAGACGATGCACTTGGTGCGTTTTGCTTCAAGCTCTTTTGGAAATTTCATACTTCATCCTTTAAATTTGACTTTATAAGACGCCCGCACGGGGCGCCATTTAAAATCAAAGTCTTAGCTCCAGATTGTTCCGAATCCGCGGCGGAAGTGCGGCACCGGCACCGCTATGCTCTCACGTCGTCTCCTCTTTGAGATCCAACCTCGCGGGGTGTGAAATAGAATGAATGAGTGCGCGATGATGATCTCGTCTTTGCAAGCTTTTAGATCGCTCATTTTCATATTTGTATCTTTTGAAATTTTCATTTTTTACTCCTTACAACCATTACAACTATTACAACAAAAGCATCTTCGTAGCTTCTTTTACTACGTCTTCGTTTATCGTGCCGCCGCCGTATTCGCAAAGCATCTTCGAGCGCCTTAAAAGCTTTTCGGTTTTTCTGAAATTTCCCTTTGCAAGCCTTTGTATCAGCCCTACACAGTCCCTATCTTCTACGCCGAAGCTTTTGCAAACCTCTTTCAGATCATCTGATATGATCTGATTATCGTCGTTCAGATAGCTCAAGCCGCCCAATATCCATTTGTTACCGACGCGTGAGCTGAGCTGCTCTAAAGCGTCGCCGCTTCGCGAAGAGGTCAAATTTAGCTGCAATTTGTTTGTGCCGACAAGCACTAGCGGCGCACGGCTAAAATCGTGCATCCTTCTTAGGCTCTCCAGTGCACGATACGGAAGGTGCTCAGCCTCGTCTATGATGATCGTTTTACTGAGCTTTTTAAGCTCGGCCGCACTACGACGGATCAGATCATCGATGCACCCCTTGCTCTCTATCCCAAGCTCGCCGGCTAAAATTTTAAAAAGGCTCTTTGCCGACGTATTGATCGTAGCTTCAATCAGGATACTATCGGGGTGCGTACGGACGTATTCCCTAATAGCTCTCGTCTTACCGCTACCCGCCGCTCCGCTAATCATTGCCATATCGCGATCTTTTACCGCCCAGCTTATGACTGCATGGATGCTTTTTGCATCGCGGGTTTTGATGAAAGGCAGCTCGTCTTGCAAAACATCGACTTTTTTGATAAAATTGTCAATGTAGTTTTTTGCGGGTCCTTCTACTTTGTGTGCATATTTGTAGGAGGATCCCTCCTTAATATATCCCGAAATATACGCGGGATTAATCCCCAAAAGCTTTGCGAATTTGTTTTGGCTCATACCGCTTTTTTCGTTTTCTTTGATGAACCGCACTATGTCGTTTGCCAGCTTCATTTTTTATCCTTTCTCTTAAATTTAGAGCCTTTAAAATCCGTTTAAAGCCCTTTAAAAAGCACTTTTAAAATGCTTTTTGAAAAGCTTATTCGCCGCTTGCCATCTCTATGGCGTCATCGAGGCTAAATTTAGCCCTCTGTTTCGCTACACTCACCTCCAAACTCTCATAATTAAACGCTTTGGCGCTGATTTCGTTTATCTCTTTTTGAGTTTTAATCGTTTCCTTTACGGCTTTTACCCGATCGTTATCCTCATAAACAAAATTTTCAGGCTTTAGGGCTTCTTTATGCGCCGCAAGCATTACCTCGAGGTCATAATCGACATTCAGTCTCGTAAACTCGCTGAATTCTGCGCGCTTAATGACAGATCGAATAGCCTTCATCTCGTCTTTAAAGACCTTTTTGACCATCTTATACATCTCGGCGCTCATCGGGCAAATATTTTTATCTCTTGCTTCGCAGATGAAATTTCCATCCTTATCAAATACAAATACGCTGCTTACGTCATCGATATTCTCGCTTATGAATACCTCCGTGCCTACGCTCGGCAAAAATTGGCTGACAAATTGCATCGCCTCATAATTGATACCTTTCTTGCCGACCACTCTTCGCTCTAAGCCTCCCGCATGAAGCATAAATTCATCTAGCCTTACTCCCTTTAACGGCGTATCGTCGGCATTCCATCTATTTATCGGGCTGTTTCTCTTTCTTCCTACGCTCATTAGATCCCAGGTCAGCACCTCGGTTTCAAATCTATCCCGCACCTGCTGCAGGGTTAGCAGGTATTTTAAATTCGTCTTTTTAGGTAGTCCGTTTTCATCTTTGGCGTGCCTTTCTTTTTTAGGCGTACGCTGCTCTACCGCCTCGCGCATTGCGAGATTAAATCCGATATAGCCCGGCGTTTGTGAAATCCCGCCGTGCTGGAGCGTGCCGAAATGTCTTTCCACAAATCCCTTCTCGTCGCCGCTGTATGCGATAGCTCTGTCGTAATCGATCCCTAGCCCGTTTAATAGGTGCTGAAATTGATCGCTTAGATAATCCTTGCCGTTATCACCCTTGATAAAGTCCGGCTTTCCAAATTTGCTTAGAGCTTTCCACATCAACCGAATTAGCCCTAAAGCGTTTGATTTTCGCTCGATACTCGCTACGCAGCGACCGCTATAAACATCGACTATACTTAGCACGTTTGCACGTATTGCTTCGCCTTTTTCGCCGTCGCGCACCATCACGTCAAGCGGCGAGCTATCTATCTGCCAGCATTGATTTCTGCGCGTGATGATCTCGCCTTGATCTCCCATGGCAGGCTGCATATAGCTTTTTGCCTTATCTTCGCCCTTGGTTATCATCACGTATTCGAGCCGATTGGCGGGGTCGGCGTAATAATTATCCAAATACCTTTTTACGACGCCCGCATCAAAGAGCGGCTTTATGGTACCGCATAAAAATTTAGGATAATTTTGCGGCTCACCGCGACGGCTAAAATATTCTTTATGTAGATCTCGCCAAAGCTGAGCGACATTTAGACCGCCCGCGCCGTAAGCGCGAAATTTATCAAGCACGAACTCGCTCATCCACGGCTCAAGCTTGCTTTCGCTCTTTCTGTGTTTACCGCGATTATCTACCAAAGCGACCGCGCCGCCTGCCTTATACGCTCTTTGCCATCTAAAAAGGTTTGCTTCGCTCACACCGAAGCTTTCGCAAAACTTTTTAGAGGGCACGTTGCTCTTCTTCGCCTCTTCCCACTCTTTGAGAATTTTAATCTTCTCGCTTGCCTTGCTTTTATCTGCAGGGCTTAGCATCGCATAGCTTGAACCGCCCGGCTCGTCCGTTCCGCTTTTTTGCTCTCTTACATCTTGTGCGCCGTGATTGCTTTTTATGTCGCTAAATTTCATCTGTTTTACTCCGTTTTCAGAAGCGGTATCGCTTAGCCATACGTTTATATTTTTGTCGATTTTTTCGCGCTTGATAGCAGCGTCAATATCTGCGATGCCGACCTCAAAAAGCAGCTTTACCCCGCCGCGGCTTCTAGCGCCGACGTTTTGAAGGCGGATGAATGGGTATTTGAGGGAGTGGCGACGCGAAGCTTCCTTTAATGCGCTCGAAGAGACGCTAAAAATCTTAGCTGCCGCCGTAGTCTCGACATACAACATCAACTAGCCTTTTTATCCGCTTCTTCGTCTTGTTTTTTGATAAATCCTGCAGGCATCTGTTTGATTATGCCCTCGCTCAAAAGCGCTTCGAATACCTTTTTCGACGTCTTAAAATTCTTATTTCCGAGCACTTCGCCGTTGATTACCATATAGGTAGTACGCTCGCTTAGATTATGCTTTTTCGCCCACTGCCTAATGCTTATGCAGTTATTTTTAAAATAATCCCTTATCACCTAGCAACTCCTTCCATCTAGATTTTCATTGTTAAAAATAGAAATCTAAAACTTTTTTTACAAACCTTTGAAAGTTTTAATCCCGAATGGGGTATAATTCTTTTTCAAAGATTTGAAAGTATTATATAGTATTTTTACCTTATTGTCAAGGTTAAAATACCTTATAAAATAAAATTTTTAATCGAAGGGGCGGAAATGGGCACTCAAAGGGATAAAATCATATTTGAAAATATGAAAAAATTTTTTAAAGTTGACAGCCTCGAAGATGTGGCGGAAAGGCTCGGATACTCTAGGAATACGGCTGCTACATGGCGCTCAAAAGGAATAACCTCAACGGCAAAATTAAAATTTGCTAATTTGAGCGCCAACAAGGTTAATAAACCATATAACGACCACGCCTATTTAAGATATTTCGAAGATGTAACGGCGAGTGCTGGTTATGGCTCAAACAACGACACGCAAAATTACTCTATAATCCCTATCGGTAGAGATTTCATGGAGCAAGTGTTAAAAATACCTCTTAAAAATTACGATGTAATCAAAGTTTATGGAGATAGTATGGAGCCATTCGCCCAAGATGGCGACGCTGTAGTGGTTGATTTGGACGCAGAGGTAAAAAATGGCGATATCGTCATAGCAAATATCGGCGGAGATGCATATATGAAAAAATTTTTAAGAGATAATATACACAAAGAAATAAAACTAACATCGTTAAATAGCTTTTATCAAGACATTGTTTTAAAGGGGGCAGAAATAGATCAGCTAAAAATAGTGGGCAAGGTTCAGTGCAAATTTAATATCAATGTAAAAATATTTTAAAATATAAAAATAACCTTAATATGTGTCTTAATCAAGAAACGAATTTTTAAGTTTGCGGTTGTCTTTGTGTTGTTTTTTTGTATGTGTCTTAATCGTAAAGCTTAGAATGAGGTATTTTGATGATGATTAAGACACTTTAAGCTTTATTAAGACACATATTTTTGATTTTTATGTGTCTTAATCATATAAATTCTCGCTAAAACAAAATACAGCCTAAAATGATTTATGATATATTTGAGCTAAATTTTCTATGATTTCAGAATGTATTTAAATATTCGTTAATTGGGCTTGATCTCTTATAAAAGCGTTTAAAATTTCGCTTATTTTGGGATGAAATTGGCATTTTGGGATCGTTGGGATTTTTACCGCCGCAAAATTCTTGCATTACAACTGAGAGTGAAGCTTTTTAAATCGCCTATCTTAGGAACTTTCAAAAATAAGCGCAAAAATTTCCCACTCTCATTTTCTATACCCCCTCACACTTTTTGCCACCTCCTGCGGCAAAAATTCGGACTTTTTGTCGATGACGGACACTAGCGCGTAAACGTTATCGTAATCTTGCAACTCCAAGCCCGCGCGCACCAGCGTTTCATATAAAAACGGCTCGTCCTTTTCGATGCTCACCGCATCATCGTTTAAAAATTCATAGATGAATGCAAGCTGTTTTTTATCGCCGATTTTTAAAAAATAATCAGCCAAATTAGTCGCGCTCTTAATGATGATTTTGCGTAGGTCATCTATCTGCCGCGCAGAGTAACGCTGGGTAATCAGCCGCCAATTTTCTGCCATTCTCGCCGCGACGATAGACAGTTTGAAAGCTCTGCCGCCATAAGCATATTTTTCGCTTTCGTCGCCGATTTTTTCTATAGCCTCGAATTCGCTCACCATATACTCGTATAGCTCCTCATCGCTGCCGCTGAAATTTTCTAAATATATCGTCTCGGCAATGGTTTCGGAATTTTCGGGCAGATCGCTTGCATATCCAGGCTCCTACTCTTCATTCTCTTCATCCATGGCAGCTTTTCTAGCTTCAAAAGTTTTAAAATCCACCAGCGGATTAACGCCCTTTTTTACAAATTCAAAAAAGGCGGAAATATTGATCTGATGCTCATCTTCGCAAATTCCGTCCTTAAACATCAGCTCGCTATTTTCGAAAAATTCCCAACCCTCAAGCGCGCCCAGGTAGCTTCGACCGATTCGTCCGTCTAGGACATAGACGCACTCGCTAGCGCTATGATCAGGCATTGCGTGGTCATTTGAGACGATATACGGCGCTTGAGTTTTTCCAAAAACCTGCAACATTCCGTCGTTGTATTCGCCGCTTATGCCCCAAATCGCCGTTAGATTGCCGCCGATTGCTATAACGCCGTCCTGTGAATGCAGATAATTGCACGCCGTATTTTTGGCGACCTGTAAAAACAGATAATTATCATCGATGATATCGCCGCTGATAAATAAATTTCCGTTAACAAACATCGCTCGTGCGTTATTTTTGCCGCCCGCTTCGTTAAATTTATCCTTAAGCCAAGCGGAATTTATCGTGCCTCCCGACAGACTAAGATCGCCGTCAAACACTAGCACGTCAAAACTACTATCCAAATGTAAATTTGAGCCGAATTTTTGCTCAAATTCATCATAAGGCAGTATAAAAACGGGCGGAATTTTGGTTGCGAAAGGGCTGCGGTTTTCGTATCGCTTTACCTGTGATTTAATAATCTGCTCGCAATTTTGTAGAAAATTTTTGATCTGGTTTTCCATTTTTATATCCTTTTAAATTGCTATTTCGGCAAGCGGTTCCGTCATATAGCCTGCGGAGCGAAAATTTGCGTTCTGCTTGCAGTTGCGAGTGCAACAAAGCAAAAATCTCTTTCAAAACCAACGTAGCGACGCCGCAGGCGGAGTTTCTGTAAAGATGCTCAAAATATGAGTCGCCGCAAAAATTTAAAGGCGAAGTATTTTGAGATGATTTTTGGGGTTTTGAAGTTAAAATTTGACGAAGATAAGGCATATAGCCTATCGAGTCAAATTTTAACGAAATCCGCAAAAAGCGCTCAAAAGACAAGCCGCTAAATTTATTGCAATCTAGCGATTATATTTCTTACAACCTCCGCCATCATCTCCACCGACGCTATCTCACAGTGCTCGTTCACCGAGTGAGGCGAGTGGATATTTGGGCCTATGGAGCAGGCTTGCAGCTCGGGCTGTTTTGCGACCAGTACGCCGCACTCAAGGCCTGCGTGTACGGCGGCAAATTTGGCCTGAGGTTTTTGTTTTTGCAGTTCCTCAAGCACCAGATGCGCAAAGTCGCTGACGTGCGGTGCCCAGTTCGCCGAACGGTCGGCTACCTTGACCTCAAAGCCTAGCGCACTAGCCATGGTGCTAGTCTCAAAGCCCAGATTTTCGAGCCCTTCGCGCTTCATCGCGCGTCCGAAAAAGTCAAACTCGATCACTTCGCCCTTTTGCTTGACGGTCGAGAGGTTTATGCTTTCGTTTACCATGCCAAGCTGCGTGTCGTAGCTGCGCACGCCTTGGGCAAATGAGTTAATTAGCGCCAAAATTTTGCCGCTGTTTACCAGCACGTCCGCTTCGCCCTCGCCGAGGCTCTTTACCCACGCCAGACCGCGCTGCGCCGGCTCATGCGCACAGAGTGCCTTGCACACGGCATTTGCGGGGATCGAGTTGCTCCTCTCGCCAAAATCAAGGCTGATTAGCTCACAGCCCTCCTCGGCGAGAAATTTCGCTAGCAGCTTCGTCGCGTTTGGGATATTTTTGTGTATCTCGTTGCCCGAGTGCCCACCGCTAAGCCCGGTGACGCCGATCTCGTAAATTTTACCACTCTTTTTGACGCTCACGGCGCCGATTTTTGCGCTTACGTTTATGCCGCCCGCGCATCCTAGCGTCACGCGGTCGTCCTCTTCGCTGTCTAAATTTAGCAAATTTGGCGATAAAATTTTACCCTTAAAGGCGTTTGCGCCCACGAGTCCGACCTCTTCGTCGTTGGTAAATAGGCACTCTAAATTTGCAAACTCCCGCATCGCGCCCATCATCATCGCCACGCCGATGCCATCATCAGCGCCCAGAGTCGAGTTTTTCGCCCTTAGGATGCCGTTTTCTTCGATGAGCTGCAAATTCGGCGCCGCACCCACGCAGACCATGTCGTAGTGGCTTTGCAAGCAGATTTTAGGCTCGCCTTTTACGGCGTGGATATTGCCCGCCTGATCGACGTTCACGCTAAAGCCCTGGCAGCGCGCAAAATCCGCCAAAAACTCCCTCATCTGCTCCGTTTCGTAGCTACAGTGAGGTATCTCGCACAGCCTCTTAAAATCATTCATAACCTCGTTTTTTTGCATGTTTGCTCCTTTAGAATTTATTATATCCGGCGTTATTGCGACACGCCCGTTGAATTTAAAAGCAACCGCACTCGCTTAAGCGCTTGCGAAATTCTGCTAAATTTAAACGCGACCGCGCCGACATAGCGCTTCCGCAAAATACGCGCAGAATTTCAATCGTGCTAGCTTACGCTGCAGGCAAGCCGCGCAAAATGAAATTTTATGCAAAGTCGCATGAATTTTACCGAAATTTAGCAAGAATTTTATTTAAAATTTAGTCAGAATTTTGCCGGGGATTTTTATTTTACGATTACGCCTTCATAGCCCGTTTTAGCGATTGCCTCAAGCATCGCGGTCGCGTTTGTATCATCCTTTGCTACGACGGTCGCGGTTTTGCTCTGCTGCGAAACCTTTGCGCTTATCACTCCTGGCGTTTGCAAAAGCGCCTTTCGCACGATCGCGGTGCAGAGCGGACAGTGGATTTTTTCCACGTAAATTTTAACCTCTTTGTCGGCAAAAAGCGCCGTAAATCCAAGCATCAAAAACAAAATTTTACGCATAAAGCCCTCCTAAAATTTCAGGATATGTAAGCATAAAAGCAAGCAAGGCTCCTAAGAGCGCGTAGATCAGAATCCATTTTTTGCGCCTGCTTTGCAGCGAGCATGCGCGCGGCTTTTTGAAAAAGAAAAACGCCGAGAGCGCGAAGCAAAAAAGCGCTAGCACAGAGAGTGGCGCGCGGTAACCTTCCAGCGCCTCCGCGCCTGAAAAAATGGAAAAGCTCGCGCCGAAAATCAAAAACAAAAGCGCGGGCAGGCAACAAAACGTCGCGGCAATCGCGCTAAAAATCGCGGCAAATATCAGCCACAGACTGCGCGTGCTGAAGCGATTTTTGCCAGGATCTTCTCGCTTTTGAGCCAAAGTTTCTTGCGCGGGATTTTCTAGTTCGGTTTTCAAATTTTGCCTTTTAATTATAATCTTGCCATAATCTTGTCGCACCCTCGTCGGCCTTTTGACGCGGAATTTTATCTGCAAATTTTACCGCTACCAAATTTCGCACAGAGTGGCAAAGAGGCGAAATTTTAAATTCCACAAGTCGTAAATTTTAAAATTTCGCGCCGAAAAATTTCAAAATTTTGCTCGCTTTAAAATTTCAAAATTTCGCCGCCATGTCGCTCACGAAATTCTAAAAAATTTTAAAATATAGCGCTAAAACAAGGCGCGCTTTTACGCGCCCCAGCGCGCATAGTTAAATTAGGAACGGCAGCACGCAGATCAGGCGTGCCTTTATGTATCCGCTTCAAAATCGCCTAGCCGAAAGTCCCTCTACATGCCCACTCAAAAAGCCCAAGCTGACGTGCCGCATAGCAAAACGCGAACCGCTACAACTCTTTCGATCTGTAATCGTAGCTGAAATCTTTCGGCGAGTAGTAATTAAGAGTGTTGCCGTCCACTTCGCCGTAAGGATAGCCGAAATTATTGATCGGAAACTGCGCTGGGCGTGGGCTTAGCGTGAAGTCTCTGCCGTAGTTAAAGCCGATCCAGCACATCTCCCAGTTGCCGAAAAGATACTCGCGGATTTTAGTGAGCTTGCTGTCGTCATTGCTTAGCTTCTCGCCCAATCGCACCTTCGTGACATCCGCGGGATCGACTGGGATCCAGCCGTGGCCTTTTAGATAAAATTCCGCCCTGCAGTGCTGCGCGCCCGAGATATGGCTGACGCCGTCTTTTGGTGCGACGCCCATTTGAGCGCTAAATCTCGACGCGCCGACGCGGATGCCAAACATCTCTCTTGCGGCGATGCCCTGCGCGCGGCAAAGTGCAACGAAAACACTATTTATGTCGGTGCATTTGCCGCTTAGCTTGCCGCTGCTTAAAATTTGCTTCACGTCCCCTAGCCCGCAGCCTAGCACGCTGTTATCGCGCTGCATAGTGTTTGCCACCCACGTATAAATCGCGCGCGCCTTTTCCAGATCACCCTTGATGCCGCCTGCGATCTCGTCTGATTTTTGCTTGACGATGCCGTCGATTTGAATCTGCGCGCTAGGCTCTAAAAACTTCGCTACCTCGGGGTTAAGCTTTTCGTTCGGATTAAATTTTACCTTGCTAAAGTCGGTGTTACGCTCAAAGGTCTCGACGCTAAATTTAATGTTTAGCGTGGGCTTTGCCACACCGACGTAGCCGGCATAGAGCGTCGGAATTTCGCTATAGTCCACGGACGGATCGTTGAAATTGCCGTCAAATTTTATGTCGCTTACCTTTTGATACTCCGTGATGAGAGGAAGCGGTATCCAAAGCCGCGTCTGCTTACCCTTCTCCAAAATTTCGTGATTTAGCGATAGCCCAAAAGTTCTCTTTTTGCCAATGACTTCTTCCCCACCCAAAATGGTACTCGGAGTTGCCATAACGGCGCCTAAAATCGCAGTGTTTCTTAAAAAATCGCGTCTTTGCATGAAATGCCTTCAAAATAAAATGGCTAAGCCTTAGCCCTAATTACGCGTGGATTTTAGCCTTTTGTGGCTTTGAAATCGCTAAATTTAAAATTCCGCAAGCCGTAAATTTTAAAATTCTATCCATATTTAAAATTTCAAAATTTCGCTCACTTTAAAATTTTAGAATTTTGCTCGCCGCGGAATTTTAAAATTTCAAAATTTCGCCCAAAGACACGGCGCGAAATTTCGCCAAAGCGGGCATGATAGCCCGCAACCTAGGCGCGCAGGCAATATGTATCGGCGGCGTAGGCTAAACCACGCAAAAAGCGCCGCTGTCGCAAAAGCCAAACGTGCGCTTCGATGAAACGGTTGAGCCTCGACGAAGTGCGGCGGCTTAGCTTAAGCAAATCGCGGCGGTAAAATGCAAGCCGTCAGAGGATTAAATTTCTCGCGAAAAATACTCGTAGATAAAATTTTTAGGCGAGTACGGATCTTTCGGCGTGCCGCCCACTTCGCAATACGGATGCGAAAAAATTTCGATCGGAACATGCGCTGGGCGCGGATTTAGCACGATTTCGCGAGCGTAGTTAAAGCCCAGCCAGCACGGCTCCCAGTTGCCAAAAAGATACTCGCGCACCCGCGCCAGCTTAGAATCATCCTCGCTTAAGCCTTCGCCGAGTCGCACCTTCGTAACGTCCGCGGGATCGACGGGGATCCAGCCATAGCCTTTTAGATAAAATTCCGCTCTGCAGTGCTGCGCGCCCGAAATTTCAAGCGCACCGCCACTTAGGGCGCCCATGACGCCCATTTCGGGCGAAAATTTCTGCGCTGCGCCCGTGCGGATGCCGTAAATAGCGCGAGCAGGAATGCCAGCTGCCCTGCAGAGCGATACGAACACGCTATTAATATCGGCGCATTTGCCGCTTAGCTTGCCGCTGCTTAAAATCGTCGCTGCGTCGCCGCTGCCGCATGCGATCACGCTATTATCGCGGCTCATATTTTTTGCGACCCACTCATAAATCGCGCGTGCCTTTTCCAGATCGCCTTTAAGCGAGCCGGTGATCTCGTCTGATTTTTGTTTCGTAGCGCCGCTTGCCGGAATTAGCTTTGAAGGCTTTAAAAACTCCTCAATCCCTGGGCTCAAGCGCTCGTTTTCATTAAAGCTTACCTTGCTAAAATCAGTGTTTCGCTCCGAAATTTCAATATCGAAGCTAAGCTCAAAATAATCGTCATCTTCGCCTACGACACCTTGCTCGCCGTATTTGCCGACGCCTGCTTTTGCCTCTTTATCGGGTGCGAAGCGCGCGTAGTACGTGCTTATATGATCTCCGCAGATAGCCGACTCTTGCGCATTTGAGCGAGCATGATATTCGCCAAGCAACCTCTGATACGGCTCTTGTAGCACCAACGGCAGCCAAAGCCGCACCTCTGCACCACCACTTGAAATTTCGTGATTAAACCTGAGACTAAATTTTCTCGTTTTTGCTTCTTGCATTTTTTTGCTCCTTTTGCTTGAATTGCAAGTCGATTTTATCTCTTTGCGCCTTAAAATGGATAAAATTTTATGTTAAAATGGCGCTAAATTTGAAATTTTAGGATTAAAAATGGATCTGCAAAAAATCAGAGACGAGAACTTTAAAAAGCTGCAAAGCGGGCAAAACCGCGAAATTTTAAGCGCGATCGAGGCGCTGCAAATAGACAAGTGCGACTGCGACTGCGGCGACGTCGTGCGTGCAAGCTTTAGCGCTAGCGCGGAGCAGAGAGATGAAATTTTGCGTATCGCGCGAGCGCTAAAGCCGTGGCGCAAGGGGCCTTTTGCGCTGAATGATCTTTTTATCGATACCGAGTGGCGAAGCTTCATGAAATTTAACCTGCTGCGGCCGTTTTTAAATCTGAGCGACAAAACCGTCGCCGACGTGGGCTGTAACAACGGCTACTATATGTTTCGCGCAAGCGCTCTAGCGCCTGCGCGGCTAGTGGGGTTTGACCCGAGCGCGCTATTTTATCTGCAGTTTCGTTTCATCGAGAAATTCCTCCGCAGTGGCGCGAAATTCGAGCTTTTGGGCGTGGAGCATCTGCCCTTTTACGAGCACAGATTCGATACGATCTTCTGCCTCGGCGTCATCTACCACCGCAGCGACCCCGTAAAGATGCTAAAAGATCTGCGCACCTCGCTAAATGAGGGCGGCGAGGTATTTTTAGACACGATGTATATCGAAGGAGCGGGCGATTTCGCGCTGTGCCCGAAAAACAGCTACTCAAAAATTTCAAATATCTACTTCGTTCCGACCGTCGGCGCGCTACAGAATTGGTGCGAGCGGGCGAAATTTAGAGATTTTGAAATTTTGGCTCAAAAGTCCACGGATGCTAGCGAGCAGCGCAAAACGGAGTGGATCGACGGGCAGAGCTTGGAGAATTTCCTAGATCCGCTCGACGGCTCGCGCACGATCGAGGGCTACCCCGCCCCGAGGCGTATCTACGTGCGGCTTCGAGCGTGATCTGCGCCTTTAAAACATTTTTCGTGTACCCGTGCATCGATATGGAATGATATCTGTGCCTTTAAGAACGTGTAAATTTTACTGAATTTAATCAGTTCGCAGGGATGATTTTGCATTCGACAGAGCGCGGAATTTAGCTAAATTTAGCGAGCTCGAATTGGATTAGATCGCATTGTAGCGATCCAGATCGGTACGGCGACGCAAATTTTAAATTTTGCTTTTGCGCTACGCTTTGCGTCTTGCACGCGCGGCGCGAAATTTTACTAAATTTAATCAAGCGGCGATAGATTTTAAAATTTTATCTGCGCATCGCATGCCAATGAGCGCATGGTGCGAACAGGGCGCAGAAATTTTAACGCCCGCAGCCGCAAATAAAGCGGTAAATTTCGGCGCCTGCAATGTGAGCAAAACGGCATCAATTCCGGTGCCTGCAAGCAAAGCGGTATAAATCTCAAACGCCGACCAGCTTCACGCCACTTCACCACTCTTTGTGTGACTAAGCGCAATTAAATTTAAACCATCAACGCTCAAAAAGCTGCAGAAAATATTTTAAATTTTGCCTCTCGGCCGCTAGGCTAGTATTTGCTCCGTGCCCAGGATAGAGCGTAAAATCGCCCTTTATCTGCAAAATTTTATGCAAAGACTCTCTCATCTGCGCGCCGCTTGAAAAGGGAAAATCCCACCTGCCGATAGAGCCTTTGAATATTACGTCGCCGCTAAAAATCACGCCGCCTGCTTCGATCATACAGCTGCCCGGCGTATGTCCTGCAAAAAGGCTAAATTTAACGTTAAAGCCCGCTATTTCAAAGCTTTGCTCCTGCCCTTTTATGAGCACGTCCGCCTCTATGGATTCTGGCATCGTCTCAAAAGGATCCGCCCGTAGCATAAAGGCGTCATCCTCGTGGATATAAATTTTAGCGCCCGCCTTTTGCAGCTTCGCGTCGTCGTAAACATGATCGAAATGCCCGTGCGTATTCAAAACCGCCGCGATCTTTCCCGTATTTTGCATAACCCAATCAAAGCTGCCCTGCCCCGGATCGATCACGAGATCGCCCTGCTCGCCCTTTAGAATGTAGCAATTCGTCACGTATTCGCCGAAAGCTTTTTTTAAAATTTGCATTTAAATCCTCCTTTTAAGCTTAAATTAAAGCCGTAATTTAGCCAAAAATAGTTAAAATTCGCGCAATTTAACGTAAAATTTTAAGGCTAAATACTATGTTTTTGGACGATTTGCTGCCGCAACTGACCGATTTTTTATCGGAGAGACTCGATGAAACGGGTGCGGACGCCTTTGTAGTAGGCATCAGCGGTGGGCTTGACAGCGCCGTGGTTTCTGCGCTTTGTGCACTTACGGAGATCCCAACTTACGGTCTTATCCTACCTAGTGCGGGTTCAAATTTAGAAAATATGGCAGACGGCATCTTTCACTGCGAATCCTTTAATATCCCCTACGAAATCCAAGAGATCGCACCATTTGTAGAAAATTTTACGGCTTTAAATCCTGGCGCAAGCGCTCTTCGCATCGGAAATTTCGCCGCGCGCGTAAGAATGAGCTTGCTTTATGATTACAGCGCGGCTAAACGCGGAGTAGTTGTAGGCACGAGCAATCTTAGCGAGCGGATGCTCGGATACGGCACGATCTACGGCGATCTGGCCTGCGCGTTTAATCCGATCGGAGAAATTTTCAAAAGCGATCTGTTTAAATTCGCAAAAATTTTATGCATAGACGATGCGATCATCAAAAAAACCCCAAGCGCCGATCTATGGGAAAATCAAAGCGACGAACGTGAGCTTGGATACAGCTACGAGATCTTAGATAGTGTGCTAAGAGATATTTTTTCGCACGAAGCGCTGCGGACGAAATTTCGCTCAGGCGAGCGAATAAACGCAAATGATCTAAAATATCTGCAAAACTCGCACCACAATCAAGAGCTGGTAAAATTTATCGTCCGTAGAATTCTTAAAAATAATTTTAAGCTTCGCGCGCCCGCGGTCGCTCGCATAGAGCCCGCACACTAAGGAGAGATTTATGAAAGAGATACCGTTTTATAAGGCTCAAATCGATAAAAAAGAGGAAGACTTAATTAAAAGCGCCCTTTATAACAGCGATATAAGATATAGCGAAATTTTTGAAGAGGATATTTGTAAATATTTCGGCGTAAAGCATGCCGTATCGACTACGAGCGGCACGACGGCGCTACATCTGGCGCTTTGCGCGATGGATATTAAGCGCGGAGATAAAATTTTATGCTCCGTAAATTCCTTCCCCAATGTCGCCGAAGTGATCCGCCACTTCGACGCAGAGCCCGTTTTCGTAGATATCGATCCGATAAGCTTTAACATCACGAGCGAAAGCCTTGCTCGCACGATAGATCAGAACCGCCACAAGAAGCTAAAATGCGCTTTCATCTCGCACATCGCGGGGCTTGCTGCGGATATAGACGCCATCAGCGAGGTCGCCAAAAGCGAAAATATCATCCTCATCGACGATGCGTGCCGAGCTATGGGCGCTACCTATAAGGGCGCAAAAATCGGAGCGCTTAAAAGCTCGCTCATATCGTGCTTCCAGATCAATCCTCAAGCGCAAGACGCAATCTCTACGGCGGGCTTTTTCGTTACGAACGACGATGAGATAGCAAGCGCCGCGCAAATTTTAAGAAACGGCGGCATCGTGGGAGACGCCTTTTACAAAGACGGCAATATGTCCTTTACCTACGACGTCGATCGCATCGGTCAAAAATACGATCTTAACGCTATAAATTCCGCCTACGCCATCGCACAGTTTGAAAAAACCGACGCTTTTATAAAGCGCCGCAAGCAGATCGCCGCAGCCTACCGCGAACAGCTCGCAAACTGCCCGCACGTGACGCTTCCAAGCGACAGCGAGGAGCATATCTACACTCAATTCATCGTAAAGATCGACAAAAACCGCGACGATTTCGCCAAGGCGTTGATCTCGCGTGGAGTGAGCGTTTCACTGCACTATGTACCGGTGCATCTGCTAAGCTACTACAAAAGCAAATACAATTACAAGGTCAATGATTTCCCGAATGCGCTTAAAAACTATCAGCAAATTTTATCCTTGCCGATCTACACGGCGCTTAGCGACGACGATGTGAGCTACATCTGCGAGCAGATCAAAGAGATAGCGCAAAATCGTGTTTAAACTCCTAATCGAGCGAAACCTATACGACCCGAGCCCCGCGTGGTTTGCGCTAGGGGTGATTTTAGCACCGTTATCGCTACTTTATACGCTGATCGTCTGCCTAAAAAGGCTCTTTGCTAAGCCGCAAAAATTTAAAATTCCAATAATCAGCGTCGGAAATTTAACCCTCGGCGGAAGCGGCAAAACCCCGCTAGTACGGGCGCTTTTTAAAGAATTTAACGGGGAGTTTAAAACCTGCATCATCCTTCGCGGATACGGGCGCAAAAGCAGAGGCTTGCTCGAAGTAGCGCTCGGCGGACGGGTACTTTGCGACGTGCGGCAAAGCGGCGATGAGGCGATGGAATACGCGCTGTTTTTACGCGGCGCGAACGTGATCGTCAGCGAAGATCGCGCCGCAGGGATATTGCGCGCGCAAACTCTCGGCTTTGAGCTGGTGATCTTGGACGACGGATTTTCTAAATTTAATATCTCTAAATTTGATATCTTGCTGCGCCCACAAAGCGCGCCGAAGCTGCCCTTTTGCCTGCCCTTCGCCGCATATCGCTACCCGCCGTTTTTTTATAAATTTGCAGATTTCATACCCGCGCCGAGCGATATTTCGCAGGAGCTTAAAATCATTTCGGCGGCGGATCTGCAAAGTAAGCTAAACGGCACGGATGAAATTTTAAATCTTGCGGATGAAATTTCGGATTTAAATTTAAATCGCGCGGCAGATGAAATTTCAAATTTAAACCCTGCCGCCGCGGATAAAATTTTAAATTCCAAAGAGGCTGGTTTTGAGAGATCCCGCACGATCTTAATCAGCGCTATCGCCAAACCTTGGCGCTTGCAAGAGTTTTTACCGCTTGCAAAAGCTCACGCATTTTTCCCCGATCATTATGATTTCAAAAAAGAGCAGATTTTAGAGCTGCTAAGGCGCGAGGGCGCGGAGCATATCCTTTGCACGGCGAAAGATTACGTGAAATTAAGGGATTTGGGCGCGGAAATTTCGGTGATTTTGCTAAATTTAAAGCTAAGCGAAAACTTTATACGCGAAATTCAAAACTACATAAACCAAGCTATGATAAAATAAGGTTTTTAAAGGAATTTTATGATAAAAAAGAGCAAAACCGCCGAAGTCATCATCTCCGCGCTGCCCTATATCCGTAAATTTAGAGATAAAATTTTCGTCGTTAAATACGGCGGCGCGGCGCAAACCGACGATACGCTCAAGCTTGATTTTGCCCGCGACATCGTGCTTTTGCATATGGTCGGCATCAAAATTATCGTCGTGCACGGCGGCGGCAAAAAGATCAATCAGACCCTGGATAAGATCGGCGTGCGCAGCGAGTTTAAGGACGGTCTTCGCGTAACGAATAAAGACGCAATAGAAATTACCGAGATGGTGCTAAGCGGCGCGGTAAATAAAGAGATCACGGCGCTTTTGAACCAAAACGGCGCGCCAGCGATCGGCATCAGCGGCAAGGACGGCGGGCTTTTGAAGGCAAAATTCCTCGATGAGAAAAAATACGGATTCGTAGGCGAGATCACCGAGGTAAACACCAAGCTGATAAACGACCTGCTGCAAAAGGACTATCTGCCGGTAATCGCCCCGCTTGCGGGCGGCGAGACGGACGAAAACGTAAGCTTTAATATCAACGCCGATCTCTGCGCCAGCAGGATCGCAGCCGCGCTAAAAGCGAGCAAGGCGATATTTTTAAGCGACATTGACGGAGTGCTCGATAAAGAAGGAAATTTAATCAGCAAGCTTGATGCAGCGCTCATTTCGAAACTCAAAAGGGACGGCACGATTGTAGGCGGCATGATCCCCAAAGTCGATGCGTGCCTGCAATGCGTGCGAAACGGCGCAAATGCCGCGCATATCATCAACGGCAAAATTCCGCACTCGATCCTGCTTGAGCTTTTCACGGACGGCGGCATAGGAAGTTTGATAAAGGAAGAAATTTAGACGCGAGCGCGGAGACGGCAGGCTTAAAGCGGCAACGCCGCAAGTCCGCGCAAGAAGCGTAAGCGATCAAATTTAAAGCGCCTAGGCGGGCGTAAATTTTAAAATTTTAAAAAGGAAAAAGATGAAACTGGTTTCTACGAGAGATTTTTCGCAAAAAGCGGATCTTAGCTACGCGCTGCTAAATCCGAGCGCGAGCGGCGGCGGGCTTTTCAGCCCCGAGAGGCTGCCGCTTTTGAGCGAGGATTTTTTTAAACAGTGCGAGGATCTGAGCTACAAACAGATCGCGCTTAAAATCATCGAGAGTTTCGATTTTGACGTAAGCAGCGAGGTCTTTGAGAGTGCGCTAAAGCGCTACGATAAATTTGAAAACCCCGCTTGCCCCGTCCAGATCAAAAAACTAAGCGAAAACGCCTATATTTTGGAGCTTTACCACGGTCCGACGCTCGCGTTTAAGGATATGGCGCTGCAGCCCTTCGGCGCGCTTTTAAAAAACATCGCAAAATCCAGGAATGAAAAATTTTTAATAATGTGCGCCACGAGCGGCGACACGGGGCCTGCGACGCTGGAGGCATTTGCGGACGACGAAAACATCAAAGCGGTCTGCCTCTACCCACAGGGCGGCACGAGCGAGATACAGCGCCAGCAGATGGTAAAACAAAGCGCGGCAAATCTTAAAATTTTAGGCGTGCGCGGCAACTTCGACGATACGCAACGCGCGCTAAAATCGCTGCTAGCTGATGATGATTTCAAAAACGAACTCGCGCGGGCGAATTTAAATTTAAGCGCCGCAAACTCGGTAAATTTCGGCAGGATTTTATTTCAGATCATCTACTACCTCTATGCTAGCATCTATTTCTCAAAGCACGGCGTATTGGGCTATGAGCAAAATTTAAAGCAAAGCGATCAGTGCGCGACGTGCGGTAAAAATTTTGGCGCCGCAGCGGGCGCAAACAGCGCGCAGAACGTAAAACAGGGCTCTAAATTTAACACCTTCGACGTCATAGTGCCTAGCGGAAATTTCGGCAACGCGCTGGGAGCGTATTTCGCCAAAAAAATGGGCGCAAAGATCGGCAAAATCAAGATCGCTTCAAACGCGAACAATATCCTGACCGAGCTTTTTACGAGCGGGATCTATGATCTACGAAATCGTGAGCTCATCCGCACGATCAGCCCTGCAATGGATATTTTAGTTAGCTCCAATGTCGAGCGGCTGCTTAGCGATCAATTCGGCGATGCGCGCACGAGCGAGCTGATGCAAAGCCTGGCGCGAGATAAATTTTATCAGCTTAGCGCGAACGAGCTTGCGAAGCTGCGCGAGGTCTTCGAGGCGGATTTTTGCGACGATGCGCAGTGCGCTAAGTTTATCAAGCAAGAGAGCAGCCGCGGCGTGCTGATCGATCCGCACACGGCGACCTGCTTTAAGCTGCTTGACGAAAGCCGCCTAAATCTCGTCATCTCGACCGCTAAGTGGATTAAATTTACGCCGTCGATGATCGGCGCGATCAAAGGCAGGGCTTGCGAGGACGAAAGGGCCGATATGATCGCGCTTTCGAAGGAATTTCACAGCGACATTCCGCCGCAGATCTCGCGCCTTTTTAGCGCGCCGCAGGTTCACTCCAGCGTCGTGGAGCAAAGCGAGATCAAAAACGCCATAATGGAGTGGATCAAAAAATGATAGTAATCCCCGCGCGCCTTGCTTCGACGCGCTTTAAAAATAAAATTTTATGTGAGTTCGGCGGCGTGCCAATGTTTATCAAAACGGCTCAAAATGCCGCCAAGGCAGACCGCGTGCTAATCGCCGTAGATGAGCCGCAAATTTTAAAGATCGCGCAAGATTACGGCTTTGACGCCGTTCTCACCGCGCGCGAGCATCAAAGCGGCACCGATCGGATTAATGAAGCGGTCGCAAACGCAGCGCTTGCGGAGGATGAGATCGTCATCAATATCCAAGCCGACGAGCCCTTTTTCGAGAGTGAAAATTTGATTAAATTTAAAGATTTCGCCAACGCCATGATCGCGCAAAAGGGCGCATTTATGGCGAGCTGTTACAAATATATAAGCCCTCAGGCGGCGGAGGATCCGAATTTAGTCAAGCTAGTGCTTGATAATGCGGGCTTTGCGATCTATTTTTCGCGCTCGCTCATCCCCTATCCACGCGCGGCATGCGAGTGCTACCTCGGACACATCGGCATCTACGCATACAGCGTACGAAATTTAAAGCGGTTTTGCGCCCTGCCCGCCTCAGCGCTGGAAGATACCGAAAAACTCGAGCAGCTTCGCGCCATAAGCGCCGGCGAGAAGATCGCGATGCTAGGTATCGAGACTGCAAGCATCGGCATCGACACGCCGGCTGATTACGAGCGCGCGCTAAAGGAGTTCCGCAATGGAAATTGATCGCGCCTTTTTAAACACGAAATTTAAAGCGAGCGGACCCACAAAATTTAACGATAATGGGCTGTGCGGCACAGTATTTGGGGTGCACAGACCCGCCGCGGAATGTAAAATTCTAACGACGCATAAAATTCTAATGGCGCGCGGAATTTTAAAATTTAAAGATGCGAGCGCAAGATGAATTACGATGAATACAGATCTGCGGTAGATACGCTAAATGCGTGGGCGCGGGCATATTACACCGACGATAAACCGATCGCAAGCGACGAGGAGTACGACGAGCTTTATTCGCAAGCGGAGAAATTCGAGCAGCAAAACCCCGCGCTCGCGCTGCCCTACTCGCCTACACGGCGCATCGGAGGCGCGATCAGCGAGGGCTTTTCTAAGCTCGCTCACGGCGCGCAGATGTGGTCGATGGAGGATATTTTCGACGACGCGGGCCTTTTGGCGTGGCTGGCTCGCGGCGAGAAGAGCGGCGCGCAGTTTTATGTCGAGCCGAAATTTGACGGCGCGAGCTTAAATTTGACCTACGAAGGCGGCGTGCTGATAAGCGCGGCGACGCGCGGCGACGGGCTTATAGGCGAGGAGGTGACGCAAAACGCAAGAGCGATCAAATCGGTGCCGCTTCAGATCCCCTACGCGCAAAGGATCGAGATCCGCGGCGAGACGCTGATCGCAAAGAGCGATTTTGACGCGCTAAACGACGAGCGCGCCGCAAACGGCGAGAGCCTGTTTTCAAACCCGCGCAACGCCGCTGCGGGGAGCCTGCGTCAGCTAGATAGCGCGATCGTAGCGAAGCGGAAGCTAAAATTTATCCCGTGGGGAGTGGGCGAGCATTCGTTAAGCTTTGCGCTGCACTCGCAGATAATGGAGTTTGTGCGTAGCCTAGGTTTTTTGCGCGACGAGTTTTGCCGCATCTGCAAGAGCGCGAGCGAGATTAGGAGTGCGTACGAGGCGCTACATAGCATGCGTGCAAGCAAAGATCTAATGCTAGACGGCATGGTAATCCGCGTAAACGAGCTTTCAAAGTGTGCGCAGATGGGCTATACGGTAAAATTCCCGCGCTTTATGGTCGCGTATAAATTCCCCGCGATCGAAAAGGTAACGCGGCTGCGCGAGATCAATCTGCAGGTCGGCCGCACCGGCGCGGTCACTCCCGTAGCCGTCGTAGATAGCGTAAATATCGACGGCGCGAACGTTTCAAGCGCGACGCTTCATAATTTCGACGAGATCGCGCGGCTTGGGCTGATGAAAAACGATTTCGTAGGCATCATCCGCAGCGGCGACGTGATCCCGAAGATCACGAGCGTTTACAAACAGCGCAGAGACGGCACGCAGAGCGAAATTTCGCGCCCCGATCGCTGCCCGGTTTGCGGCGAAAGGTTGCTTGACGAAGGCGCGCTCATAAAGTGTCAAAACCTCGATTGTAAGGCGCGCGTAATAGGCTCGCTGATATATTTCTGCTCCAAAAAATGCATGAATATCGAAGGGCTAAGCGATGCGACGATCACGCAGCTTTTTGAAAGCGGCAAAATTTCAAAGATCGGCGATATTTACGCCCTCGGCGCGCAGGATTTGGCGGATCTTGAGGGCTTTGCGGATAAAAAAATTTCAAATCTTTTGGGCGCGATAAATGCGAGCAAAAACGCGCCGCTTGAGCGCTTCATCGCTTCTTTAGGGATCGAACACATAGGCGAGGTGGCCGCGCGCAAGATCGCCGCGGCATTCGGGCAAAGTTGGCTGGATGCGAGCGAGGATGAAATTTTGCGGCTGGAGGGCTTTGGAGAGGCGATGGCAAGGAGCCTAGCGGAGTTTTGCAAGATAAATCGCGAAAAAATTCTAAATTTAAGCGAAATCATCACGCCTCGCGCGCCCGAGATGCAGACCGCCAAAAGCGCCTTCACGGACCGCAGCGTCGTTATCACCGGCACGCTCAGCCGTCCGCGTGACGAGTTTAAGGCCAGACTTTTGGCGATGGGCGCGAAGGTGCAGGGCTCGGTATCTGCCAAGACCGACTTCGTGCTCGCGGGAGAGGACGCTGGCTCCAAGCTGCAAAAAGCTCGCTCGCTTGGCGTGCGGGTGATCGACGAGAGCGAGTTTGAAGCGCTTGCGAGCCTGGCGACGCTCGGCGCAAATTCGCCTAACAAGAGCGAGCCTGAAGCGCTCGCGGGGAGCAGCAAGTGAAGGTTTTTTGTTTGGTGCCGAACCCGCACGCAAACGGCACGGGGTTAAATTTTAAAAGCAACCTCCGTCCTGCGGCGCTTGCGCGTTTTACAAAGCGCGAGAATTTTAAAAATTTTGTAGCGCACGAGCAAGCGGCAAGAGCAAAAGCGATAAATCGAGCGGTCGGCGCGGTATCGTCAGGCTTTAAGGCGTGCGTAAAAACGGCAGACCGAGAGGCGGTTTTTGCGAGGCGCGCGGGCTATACCTGCCGCGGCGCTAAGACGGCGAGCGTGATATCGATAGATGCGGTCGTAAGCAAGAATATCTCAAATCTTGCGCCGCTCAAACACTGCGCCGATAGGAAAAATTTTAAAATTTTCGCTAGCGACAAGATAAAATTTTCAACGCACGGCGAGCCGAAACCCGCAACGCATAGTATGGCTAGATTTACGGCACGGCGTAGGTTAAAGCTTGAGCCTTGCGGCACTACTGCACGAGACTTTGCTATGCGCGATAAAATTTTAAACTCAAGCTCGCGCAAAAACTGCGTGAGATTTAAAATTTCACCGCCGCGCGACGCGGAGAAAAGACAAAATGAGATTTGATATGCTCGTCGCAAATACGCTTAAAATCAGCAGAAATCAGGCTGCCGCACTGATAAAGCAGGATAAAATTTTGCTGCGAGGCGCCGTGCAAAACAGGTCCTCTGCGCAGATCGCGCCCGAGCAGAGCGGCGAAATCAGCGCGGTTGATCAAATTTACGTAAGCAGAGGCGCGCTCAAGCTTGCGGGCTTTTTGGACGAGCTCGCCGAAAACGGGCTTTTGGCGAGTTGCGGCGAAAATTCGCCTAACTCGGCGGCAGAAATTTCAAAGCCGCGCAGTGCCGCAAAGAGCGCGGATAGCAAAGCGGCAATAACGCAAAGAGTGGGCGCAGTAACGATGCAAATTTCAAGTGTAGATTTTGCGACTACGGATAAAATTTTAGGCGCGAACGAAGCTGATAAAATTCCAAGCGCGGCTGCCGCGACGACAAAGAGCGCAAAAGCCACTACCGAGGCGATCCGTACCGCAAAAACTAACGCCGATACGGCGGAGCTTTTACAAACCGGTGCAGGCAAGCAAACGGTGGAATTTTTACAGATGAGCACAGGCGCCGAGACGGCAGGACTTTTGCAAACGGACGCCCAAACGGCAGAGATTTCAAGTGCGGCAAAAGCCTCTAAATCGGGTCAAAAAGCAGACGAGCACTGCAGAGAAAGCAGCGCGGGGCCGGTACAAACAAAGCCGTCGCAAAAAGCTATTTTAAATTTAGCGGGAGCCGATGTTTTGGACGTGGGTGCAAGCACGGGCGGATTTGTGCAAATTTTGCTTCAGCGCGGCGCAAAGAGCGTGACCGCGCTTGACGTCGGTAGCTCGCAGCTAAGCGAAATTTTGCGGCGCGATCCTCGCGTGATCGTGCGCGAAAACACCGACATCAGGGAGTTTGCAAGCGAGAAAAAATTTGATCTCATCACCTGCGACGTGAGCTTCATCTCGCTAAATTTGATCCTAAAAAGTCTCGCAAGCCTTGCAAAAAGCGCTCTCATCGTGCTATTTAAGCCGCAATTTGAGGTCGGCGCGGAGATCAAGCGAAATAAAAAAGGCGTGCTCAAGGACGAAAAAGCGGTGTGCGCCGCGCGAGCGAAATTTGAGCGGCTATGCGCCGAGCTGGGGCTTGCTGTGCTGCACGCTAGCGCCTGCAAAATCACGGGTAAAGAGGGAAATAGGGAATTTTTCTATCTTCTAAAAAGGATGAACGATGAAATTTAAAAACTTAATTATATTGGCGTTTTGCGCGCTATTTTTGGGCTCATGCGCTAAAAGCTTAAACCCCAAAGCGCCGATCGTAAAAAACTTCGACATAGCTAAATTTAGCGGCGGCTGGTATGAGATCGCCCGTATGAAGGGCGGCGGCGAGCTGCAAAACACCGCGTACGAGTGCTTTATCGATAAAAACTCCACGATCAATCTTTTAAAAACCGCCAAAACAAGCTCAGGTAAAATCGAAAACGAGCAGCACGTGTTGGAGTTTGCAGGCGATAAAAACGTAGGTCTGCTCTATCAAAAAGGTCTGATTTCCGACTCCCTCTACCGCGTGGCGCAGGTGGACGGCGACTATCGCTACGCCCTGATCTTCGGCGCCGATACGAGCGAGCTGTATATCCTCTCGCGCACCAAAACCCTGCCGGAGCCGATCCGCATCCTCTATCTGAAAAAGGCGAAGCGCAGCGGCTACGACACCAAAAAAATCGTCTGGACGAAGCAGCAATAATGGCTAATCAAAAATCATGTAAAGACCATACAGAGGCTTCGCTACGGAATTTTAAAGAGCAAAATTTCGTAGCGCAAAATTCCAGCTTGAAAAATTTTACGGAACAGAATTCCACATGCAATGGAGAAAATTCATCTCAAAATATCAAACTCCCAAGGCAAGAGCTCAGTGAAAATAAAACCGGCGATGCGCACCGCGTAGATAAAGCAGACACCGACGCCGCTTGCAGTAACGAAACGGCTTATGGCGGCACTTGCGGCAATGGCGTAGACGCGCAAGCTCAAGGCACGCTTCCTGCTTGTGCGGAAGTGCTGCGTGCGCGCTTAAGCGAGCAGTTCGCACGAGGCGAGATTTTCGCAACGCTACAAGGCGCAAACCGCGATAATGTGCGCGCCGTAGCGATCGGTAACTTCGACGGCATGCACCTTGGACATCAAAAATTATTTGAGCGCCTAGGCGAGCAAGGCGCAATAATCGTAATCCTAGCAGGTGGTGGCACGAAACTCACCCCTTTTGCGTCGCGGCAGGCATTTACGGACAAAAAGATTTTTTATTGCGATCTACGCGCTATCAAAAGCCTTAGCGGAGGCGAATTTATCGCACTTTTAAGGCAGAATTTCATAAATTTACAAAAAATTATCGTCGGCGAGGACTTTAGATTTGGGCGTAATCGGGCGTGGGACGTGGAATTTTTAAGGCGCGAATTTCGCGGGCAAACCTGCGTCGTAGGGGAGTTTTGCCTGGGCGGCAGCGGAGTGCATTCAAGTAGGATCAAGAAGCTTTTATCACGCGGAAGGTGCGAAGAGGCGGCGGAGCTTTTAGGGCGAAATTACGAGATCTGCGGACGCGTAGTGCGCGGTCAGGGGCGCGGGGCGCGGGAGTTCGTAGCGACACTAAATCTTGATGCGAGCGGCTATTTTATGCCAAAAAGCGGCGTGTATGCGACCCTGGCGCGCGCAGGAAGCAAGGAATTTGCAAGCGTGAGCTTCTTGGGGCACAGGCTCAGCACCGACGGAGCTTTTGCGCTTGAAACGCACATTTTAGGGGACTTTGCGGGCTTTGAGGCGGGTTTAAATTCCGCGCAAGATCACGCGCCGTACTACTGGGGGCAAGCCGCACATTCTGCGCAAAATTTAGATGAAATTTCGGCGTGTAATTCAGTAGAAATTTCTACACAAAATTTTGCGGCGAGCGAGAGCATGGACGCCGAAAATAAAAATTTAGAGGCTATGAGCCAAAATGAAAGCATGAAATTCGTCTGCGTGAAATTTATAAAGTTCCTGCGCGAAAATCGCAAATTTAGCGATCTAGCGCAGCTTAAGGAGCAAATTTTAAAAGACGCTTCAGAGGCGGAGGCGGTACTACGAAGCCGCAAATTTTAATCTACAGCTTGTAAGCTTAAAGATGAAATTTGCGAGCTGTGTGCTTGAAATTTGATGTGTCTGCCCGCGTTTTGCATCTACGGCGCATTAAATGAGCCGTCTGCGTTGTCCCGTATAAAAGTAGTGTGCCCGTTGTCACTGAGAATACTTGGCGCACCGCCTACATGGCTTTAACGCACCTTGGGCTTGGGCTTATGTAAGACGAGGCAAGTGCAAGCTGCGCCGAGAATCGAGGGTGATAAAAAATCTTAGTTGCGCTGCGAAGCCTTAAAATTTAGCAGGGATAAGCTGCCGAGCAAGAGCCAAACGGCTAAATTATGCGCATAGTCAAACGTAAATTTTACCAAGCGCCTCTATTTTTGCGGCATGTAAAATCGCAAAATGGGCGCGAAATTCTACTAATGGAGCTTTGACTATGCTTTTAGTTTAAGTTAGTAATTAAAGAATTTAAAGGAGCTGTTTTGGCAGTGCGAGATTTGGCGGCGTAAAATTTAATGTTGAGAAATTCTAAGCCCGCTAAATACGGCGCAAAATTTTAAGGATATATTCGCGCGGTGCGGAATTTTAGGGCCTATCAAGCAAGACGTGAAATTTAATCATGCATCGAGCATATCCGGGCTAGAAGTTGGGCGCAAACTGGGATGTAGCTCGCTTGCATCAAAAGCGCTCATGCTGCGTTTAAAATTTAGGTATGCTTACGCGCGGGGCAAACTAAGCGCAAAAATTCCATGCGTAGCGGTCGCAAATAGAGTGTCGCGTAAGTGCAGAAAGCACGGCGTGAGAATTCTGCGTTTAGCATGCGTAGGAAGTATAAATCGAGTGCTGCGTAAATAGCGAAACTAAAAGGAAACGGATGAAAGACGAAATTTTTAAAGAGCCTATCAAAAAACAGTTTGAGTTTGACGCCAGCGTCGCGTCGGTTTTCGATGATATGATCGGGCGCAGCGTGCCGTTTTACGAGGCCAGCACGCGGCTTAGCGGCGAGCTTTTGGCGCGGATACTGCCGCAAAAGGCACGCGTGATCGATCTTGGTTGCTCGACTGCGACCGCGCTACTAGCGCTGTTTGCGCTGCGCCCAGATCTGCGGCTGTGCGGCATCGACAGCTCGGAGGCGATGATACAAAACGCCCGCGCCAAGGCGGCGGCGTTCGGCGCGAAGCTCGAGCTTAGCGTATCGGACGTGCTGGATGCGAGCCTCGCGGACTGCGACGCCGTGATTTTAAACTACACTCTGCAGTTCATCAGGCCGCCGCGTAGGGCCTCGCTCGTGAGTAAAATTTACGACGGATTGCGCGAGGGCGGGGTTTTGATCTTTAGCGAAAAGATCGTCTACGAAGAGCCTGCGCTCGCGCGTCAGATGATCGAAATTTACGAGGATTACAAGCGCGCGCAGGGCTATTCGCGCTACGAGATCGCGCAAAAACGTGAGGCTCTTGAAAACGTGCTCGTGCCCTACACCGAGGCAGAAAACCGAGCCTTGGCGCTAAGCGCGGGCTTTAAACGCGTCGAGAGTATCTTTAAATGGGCAAATTTTATGAGCTTTGCGGCGTTTAAATAGCGATAATTTAAATTTACAAGAAGTATAAATTTTAAAATTCTATGAATTTAAAAATTTCAATGATTTCCGAAGTTTTTACTTTTCCAAAACTCTTGCATTATAAAATTTGAAGCAAAATACGGAGTGAAAATTTTAAATTTTATTCTGTACTCAAAGGCGTAAAATCTAAAATCTCCTCTCGTACACGCAACTTTTGGAATGTGTGCGCTCAAAACCTTTTTATTTTACATAAAATTTTAACCGTCTAGAAATAATTGATACAAATTCTAATTAAACTAAATTTTACTTCATTTCTATTTGCTGCGCTTCTTGGTTTGTTTCAGTGATTTGTACTTGCGAGCTTACTTTTGTGATTAGCCCTGTTTCTTCATCGATTTTTTCACTGCTAACACGATTTTCAAAATCGCCGAAAAAACGTTTCGTATCGGCTAGGATATTTTTATATTTACGCCGTTTATTTTTATAAATCGATCGGCAAACCATGAACGTTAAAATAAAACTACTTCCAATACATGCCAAAAACGGCAAAAGCTCGAAATAAAGTATTTGAAAATAACATATACATATAAATAGCAGTATTCCACCTATGAAAGTACCGCAGCCGACGACATAATAATCAAATCTGGGTTTATAACTTTCTGCATTAGCCCAGAATTGATCCTCATTGCTTACTTTTCTAGTTATGTTTTTAGTTAGACCGCAATCAATATAACCACCATTTTTTCGACATAACCAGCCATCTCATCACCATCCAAAATCAAAAAATTTTTATCTAAAACCGCTCTAAACAAATCTTTACCTTGCCCCTTAAGCTGGAATGTCCATATATGAGTATGCGTAGTGCTTGTTTTAGTGGTCGTATTTGTCGTCGTATTGCTGTTAAAACTGCCGCGAACGGCGAACGGATTGATAGACAAAAAGGGATAACCCAAGCCTCCACTACTTACATCGCCACTATTTACAGTATTTACAGTAGTATTAGTTACGCTACTCATGTCTGTTAGAACTTCTTTTTTAGCATTGATTGCGATACCGTGAAAATAATCCATTAACAATCCTTTAGTTAAAAATAAAATTTGTGAATAATACGCCCCCCCCCATTAAAATTTGCTGAAATTTTATACTCGCCGTATTTTTCAGGCGATACGGCAAGGATTTTTATCTAAATTCTTTGGAATTTTGTAATTAAATTTTGATGTAGATTAGATGGCTCAAACAGCGCGAATGTATAATTCTAGCTGTACGCAAGACGGCGCGGATAAAATTTATCGCCGCCTATGATTTTAAAATTCCGTCGAGGATGTGAACTGCGCAAATTATTAGAATTCGGCAAAATTTCAAAAATTCTATGAAATTTTAAAATTTCATAGTCCAAGCAGAATTCAGAAATTTTACAAAATTCTCAAAAAATTCAAAGATTGAAAAAGTTTGACTGTCTAAAATTTCGGGCATAAAAAAAGCGTCCGCCGTTTGACGGACGCCGTGTATAAATCGCGGGGCGAAATAAACGCCGCCGCGAGCAAAGGAGCTTATTTATCTCTTAAATTTAACTCGCTAACGAGCTTGGAGTAAACTGCGTAGTCTTTATTTTTGAGATATTTCATCATTCTTTTGCGCTGACCTACCAGCTTTAGTAGTCCTAAGCGGGATGAAAAATCTTTCGGATTTGCCTGTATATGGGCGGTAAGAAGCGTGATCCTCTCGGTAAGAAGCGCGATTTGCACCTCCGCGGAGCCCGTATCCTTCTCTCTTCTAGCGAATTTCGCAACTATCTGTGCTTTTTGAGCCGTGTCTAAAGCCATGATGACCTCCTGATCGGTAAAATAGGAAGCGATTATACTTAATTAACCTAAATTTTTGCTTTTTTGATGTAAAATGCACGCTTTGACACCAAAGGAGAGAATAAATGCTTTTTACAAAAGCAAGCGAATACGCCCTACTTTCAATGATCTGCATCGCGGGTAAGGAGGAATCGATGGATGTCGATTCGATCTCTAGCGAGCTTGGAATTTCACGCAGCTTTTTGGCTAAAATTTTACAAAATTTGGCTCGCGCGAGACTTTTAAATTCCTTCAAAGGCGCAAAAGGCGGCTTTGTGCTCGCGCGCAATGCGGACGAGATCACGCTAAGCGAGATCATCAAAAGCGCCGAAAGACGCAAGGCGACGGTATTTGACTGCACCGCCGAAGGGATCGACGCCTGCCCGAACGGTCGCACGCTGTGCCGCGTCAATCTAATGTTTGGCGAACTTCAAGAGAAAGTCGATGAGTATATGGATACGATCACGCTAGCAAACATCATCGGCAAAGAGCGCAAATGAAAATATATCACCTAAGCCACACCGATCTGGACGGCTACGGCGCGCAGTTCGTCGCGGCGCACTACTTGACGGACGTGGAATTTTTCAACGCCAACTACGGCAAGGAGATAAACGAAAAATTTGATCTCATCCTCGCTCGTATCGATGAGCGGCTCGCTGTAGACGCGGACGAAAAAAGCCTGGTTTTAATCACAGATCTAAATTTATTGCCCGCGCAGTGCGAGAAATTTGGCAGCGAGATAGCCCGTCGCAATGCCCGCGTGATCCTTTTGGATCACCATCAAAGTGGGCTTGAGTGCGCGAAAAAATTCCCGTGGTATTTCCTGGACTCATCGCGCTGCGCCACGAAGATCACCTATGATTTTTTCAGCGCGATGTTCGGCGGCTCGCCGCGGCTGAATAAGCTCGTGCGCGTCGTAAACGCCGTGGACATCTGGCTGAAGGAGCAGAGCGAGTTTGAGCTCGGCAAGGTCTGCCTCGGCATGGTCTCGGGCGCGAAAGAGATCAATAAGATCATGTTTGAGCGGGAGAGCAGGGATTATATCTTTTACTTGCTGGAAAAAATTTTTAAATTTCAAGACGAGCCAGACGCTCACATCGCGCTAGATAGCGCGCTGCACGGCATAAAGAAAGAATTTTTTAAAAGCGAGCGCGACGATACGCTAAGCAATCTCGTCTCGCATTTCGTAGTCGCCCGTCTAAGCGCGCAAAAGCAGCGCTTTGGGATCAGCTATCTCGATAAAAAGGGCATTTTGACCTACAATATCGGCAACGTAAGCGTCATCGGCAACGACTTTTTGACGCAAAACCCCGATGTCGATTTTTTCATCGACGTAACGAGCAAAAAAACGCTCAGCTTTCGCGCCGACGGCAAAATCGACGTTAGCGAAATGGCAAAGTTGCTCCTCGGCGGCGGCGGGCACGTAAACGCGAGCGGCGGGATGTTTGCAGGCTTTAAGGACGCGAGCTCGTACGAAGCCGTAAAGGCGCAAATCGTGGATCTAATCGAGAAAAAAACTCAAATTTCAAAGGAAGAAGATGAAAACTAATGACGAAAAAATCGCCGAGCAGGACCTCATCTACGAGATCAACATCCTGCTTGACGCGATGCTGCTTTATGCGGGCGTGAAGCGCGAGCGGCTCGCCGACGCGGCGCAGCTGTATATCGAAAACATCGATACGGTGCTTGCGAACTCGGACGCTAGCGGCGCGGACGAGGTGATCGCCGTGGTCGAGTTTTTGCGTAGCAAACACGCAGAGTTATTTGAAAATAAGGGCTAGCTCGCGAAATTTTAAGTGAAATTTTGCGAGATAAAATTTTGCGAAGCGCAAACTATGCGGAGTAAAATTTCATTTAGCGCGGAAATTTATGGAGCGATAAATCCGCGAGATAAAATTTTGCGAAATAGAATTTCTAAAATACGGAATGCGAAATACGGAATTTTGCGGACTTAGGCTTAAAATTTTAAAATTTAGCAAGCAGGCTTTGCAAATAAAATTTTAAGGCATGGCAGTTGCAGAATTTAATTTTAAAATTTTATGCCGTCAAACAAGAGCAAAATTTCAAGGCCTGGAATTTACGCTAAGAAATTCCGCGCAATAGCAAATTTAAAATTTTAAGTGCATTTTGCGGCACGGAATTTCGCAAAAAATTTTAGACAACGCGGGGCAGCTCTGCGTAAAATTCTAATCTAGGTTTCGCGAGGAATTTGCATCAAAACTCCGCGCGGAATTTTGCGCTCAACTAAGGCGCAAAATTCAAATATAAAGGCGCACTCTCCGCTTGCCGATGCGGTACAAAGAGTGCGCTGATCGTGGATTTTAAATTTAAAAGCACGATTCTGCCGTCTAAGATCAAAAAATGGCGTAGCGTCTAAGCTTGCCAATAATGACAAAGCTCGCTTTGAAAGAAAAAGAGAATTTTATCTGCAAAAGTGCAGAGATGGCATTTTAAGATACTTTTGTTGTTTCTAAGCAAAATAGGTCTGCTGCCAGAGGTTTTTAAATAAGCGCGCTTGATAAAATATTATCGCTAGATATGACGCAGGTGTAGGTAAGTATGCGCGCCGCGGCAAAATTAAAACGAACGCAGCGCTCTATCGCCGCAAAACCAGGCATTGTAAAATAAAAAAGCTTGGGCAGGGCGCTAAGAAGTAAAATGTCGCGAAATAAGACGTCTACAAAGCAAAGTGCTTATAAGATGAAGCGTCGTAAAATAGAATAGAAAGCAACGTGTCGATAAAATAGACACCGTGAAGCAGAATTTTGTAGCAGTAACGCGGAACGCGATTAAATTTTAAGCAGGCGTCGCGCTAAATTTTGAAATTTTATGAATTTAAAACTTTATGAAAGGATATAAATGAAAAAGATTTTTTTGTTTGCATGTCTCATGCTTTTGGGCTCGCAGCTTTTCGGCGACGATAAGGTTTATCGCCTAAGACTTGCTAGTACGTGGGAGGCGACTACGCCCGTTTTGGGCGCTGCTGCTGAGGATTTTAAAAACTATGCCGAAAGCCTTAGCGGTGGTAGGCTTCAGATCCGCATCGATACGCCGAGCAAGCACAAGGCAAGCTTTGGCATATTCGACTTCGTCAAAAGCGGGCAATACGATCTAGGATATACTTCGCTTTATTACTATAAAGGCAAAGACGCCAAAACTATGCTCTGGACGGCAGTGCCTTTCGGTATGACTACTGATGAGCAGCACGCGTGGTATTACTATGGTGGTGGGCGAGAGCTGAATGATAAGATGTTCGCGCAATACGGCATGAAGACCTTTTTGATGGGATCTACCGGCATGCAAATGGGCGGCTGGTTTAAAAAAGAGATCAACTCGGTCGCAGATTTGCAAGGGCTTAAATTCCGCATACCGGGGCTAGGCGGAGAGGTGATGAGTAAGCTAGGTGCTACTATAAACACGGTGCCTACGGGCGAGCTATTTATGGCGTTAGAAATGGGTACGATCGACGCGGTCGAGTGGGTAAGCCCTGTCTATGATATGCCGCTTGGATTTCACAAAGTGGCTAAATACTACTACACAGGCTGGCAAGAGCCTATGGGAGACTGCCAGCTGCTGGTAAATCAAAAGGCGCTAGAGAAGCTGCCTGCGGATCTTCAAGCGATCTTAGAGGCTGCAGCAAGACTTGCCGGAGAGAACTTCCAAAATAAGGGTTTTTACGAAAACGCTCGCATTTGGGCGGAGCTAAAAGCGCAGTTTCCGGATGTGCAGGTGCGCGACTTCCCTGCAGACGTGATAGCCGCGCTTAAAAAAGCAACGAATGAAATCTTAGACGAAGAAGCGGCGAAAGATCCGATGTTTAAAGAGATCCTAGACAGCCAGCGCGCGTTTTTGAAAATCGGTAGAGAATGGAACAAAATAAGCACCGTAGCCTACATAAATAACGTAAGCGGCATCGCGGGCGAAAGTGCAGCAAATCCAATCTCCGCAAGCCCTAGCGGTACGACAAGCTCAGCTTCTGCAAGCAGCGAAAATCACGGCGCTGCGAGCGATTCTAATGCGACGGACGGCAAAAATTTAGGAGCGACAAAGTAAAACAGCGGGCGCTGCGAGCGATAAAAATAAGGTGCGACGAACAGATCTGGCACAATAAGTAGCTCAGGAGCGACAAGCGGCAGAAATTTTAACTATTTTTGCATAAAGTAAATGGAATTCTGCCGCAGCAGCTTTAGCACAATAGCTTCAATGCCGGAGCCCAGTTCATAAATCTCATCCGCAAGCAGGCAGAAGCTTTGGCGCAATAGCTTTAACATCGCAAGCAGCGCGATCTAGCGCAGCAAAGGGCCCCCACGTGAAATAGAACGCCAAAAACACGCGATGAAACAAAATTTTAAAAATTGTGAATTCCAAGCACGGCGGAATTCGGAATTTTAAATCTAAAATTTTAAAATCAAAATTTATGGATTTCAGACGGAGCGCGAAACTACTCCAGTTATGCTAGAAACCGGCATTTGCGACCATTAAGACTAAAAGCCGCGTCTAGCATTTTAAAAAGCCTATGAGCCTTTTGCATTCATCTATCAAAATCACAAAAATCGCATTTGCGTTATTAAAATTGCAGCGCTACTTGGCAATATAGGCTAATTCGCATAAAATTAGCCTACGCGCGTTAAAATTTAATCAATAATGTAATTTGGTAAGATTCGCCGCGATAAAATAGTCTTATTATCATGCTTATCTTTAAAATTTACTCCATTGCGCCGCTCTTATTGAGACTAAATTTATTAGGATTTGATAAATCGCGAATGCCCGGTCTCTGCCGCCGCATCTATTAAATGAAATAGCAGATAAATTTCTATGCCCTCTTATCGATAGTGCAACTACGCAAAAAAGCGTATTAATACCGCGAAATTTATTGAATTCTTGAAATTTTTGATCTTTAAAATATCGCAAGACGGCTAGATCGCTAAAAATTTCATATTATTTGGATTGTTCATACTATTTGAATTGATTGTTAAAAAGTAGATTCGGAAGCGTAGCCCCCGAATCTACGGATAAGATTAAATTCTTAGAATTTAATCGGATGGTGGTGGAAGTCGTCGTAAACGACTTTATTGGTTTGAAATTTAATGCGCTTAAGCTCGCGGATACGCAAAAATTCCTCTTCATCGATCTTTTTAATCTGAATCGCCGCCTTAAACGTAGGCGTTTTGGCGATTAGATCCCAGCCGCCGCTCGTTAGCTCGTTGCAGCAGCTCTCCCAGTAGTGATAAGACATCTGAATGATACCATCCATTATACACTCGGTGATGTCCGCCTTGATCGCGATATAGCCGTAGCGGCTCCACGCGACGATGAAATCGCCCTGTGAAATTCCGTATCGCTCGGCGAGTTTCGGATTCATTTCCGCAATCGGTCCTATCGCGTCGCCACCCTGCTCTACGGTTTTAGAGCGCCTAGTCATCGCGCCTCCTGCGTACTCGTAAACCTTACGCGTAGTTAGAAGCTGGATAGGGAACTCCTCGTCGGTCTTCTCGTCCACAGAGCCCGCCATTACAGGATAATCTTTCGGCATATTCATACGCTTTGCGAATTCCTCTTTGGCGCTTTCGATCTTGCTCTTATCATCCACAAATAGAACTGGGACGAAATTTCCTTTACCGTCCGGGGTAAAGAATTTCTTATCAAGATACAATGCAGGTCCGCCCATAGAATTCTCATCAGGGCACGGCCAGTGAAGTCCGTGGTATTTTTTGATACGGTAATAGCTCATTCCGCCGTAGTTGTGCGGAGCTACCCTGCGCACCTCTTCCCAAATCTGCTCTGGAGATTGGAATGTGAAATAATCCCCTAGACCTAGGCGTCTGGCAAGCTCGCAGATGATAGCCCAGTCTTGTCTAGCTTGTCCCGGAGGGGCAACCACAATCTCGCTATGCTGTACGCGGCGCTCTGCATTAGCATAAGTGCCCTCCTTCTCGCCGCTGCAAGCTCCAGGGAGCACGACATCTGCTTTGCGGCTCGTCTCGGTTAAGAAAATATCTTGGATCACATACATCTCTACCTGCGAAATCGCGCGCAAGAAGTGGTTTGCGTTCGGATCGGTCATAACCGGGTTTTCGCCCATCGTCCAGAAGAATTTTACCCTACCATCAAGAATTGCGTCAGGCACTTCGGTTTTATGAATGCCGATCTTGCCATTTAGATGACCTTTTGGTAAATTCCACTGGCGCTCAAACCAATCACGGGCACTTTCGTCGGTTACAGCTTTATAACCGGTAAATACGTTAGGAAGCATTCCCATATCGCAGCAGCCTTGGACGTTTTCTTGTCCGCGGATCGGTAGATCGCCGCTTCCAAGCTCACCTACATTGCCCGTTACGAGCATTAAATTTGAAATGTCGCAGACTGCGCCCACGCCGTGGTTGAAGTGAGTTACACCCATTCCGTGCGTGATGACCGCAGGTCGCGTAGTAGCGTAAATTCTAGCCGCTTTTCTAATATCTTCAGCGTTTAACCTTGTGTATTTAGCTACGGCCTCAGGCGAATAATCCTTAACCGCCTCTTTTACATATTCAAAACCCTTGGTGTATTTCTCAACGAATTCTTGATTTACCAAATTCTCGTCGATAATAGCATGGATTAAAGCGTTTATAACCGGGATATTGTGCTCCGGCTCAAGTTGGAGGTGGATATCTGCGCGATTTGCAAATTCCGTCTTAACCGGGTCAATGACGATGAGTTTGGCGCCTCTGTTTAACGCTCTTTGAACGTGCATAGCTACGATCGGATGACCATTTTCCGGGTTTGAGCCGATCATCATAATGCAGTTGCTGTGAGTTCCGATCTCCGTGAAGCTATTTGTAGCCGCTCCGTTTCCGATTGTTTTAGCAAGTCCTGCTACTGTCGGAGCGTGTCAAATGCGCGCGCAGTGATCGATATTATTCGTGCCTAAAATTCTAAGTAGTTTTTGTGCTACGTAGTTATCCTCATGGGTGCAGCGTGCGGAATAGTTTCCCGCTATCGCGTCGGCGCCGTATTTTTCTTTAACTTCGAGCATCTTTTTAGCAACCAAATCAAGCGCTTCGTCCCAGCTAGCCTCGACCAAATCGCCGTCTTTACTAAATTTGCCATTCTTTTTACGAATTAGCGGAGTAGTAAGCCTATCTCTAGAGCCTACGTAATTCCATCCGTAATAACCTTTCAAACATAAACAACCTTGATTTACGGGGTTGTCGCTTACGCCGGTTGCGGATTTGATATAATTGTCTTCCGCAGTCAGCTCGATTTGACAGCCTGTGCCACAATAAGGGCATATGACCTTGCCTTTATTCGCCATATTTTCTCCTTTCGAAAATACTAAACATGCAAAATTACCATATATGCAATTTCGGCACAATTATATAAATTCTTACCTAAAATAAAATTGAAATTTTGTCTTAAGCTAAAAGAATTTTTTCAATTATAATTAGGAGTAATTTGGGGTAATTTAAGTAGTAATTTAAATTTTAAAATATACTTTAATAGTGATATACTAGACTTTTTAAGCAAATAATCAACGAACCTGTTTAAAAAAGAAATTAGTTTTTAAATTTAAGCTTTGAAAGCAAATTTATCAAATAAATTCCAAATATCGTCAGATAAATGACGGAATTTTTTTACGGACTTAAATATAATTACACCAAAATTTTTAGTAAAAAATTTTTAAAATTCCTTAAGTCAAGGAGAAAGGTATGAAACAACATAAATTTGTAATCTGCGATTACAAACGATGTATCGGTTGCACGACGTGCATGGCAGCCTGTTACTCAAGTGCCTACGAGCGCGGTAAGCTTGCTAAATCGCGACTTACCGTGCTTAGACAGGCTTACGGCGTTATGCCTACGCAGTGCAGGCAGTGCGATGACGGACCATGCGCAAACGTCTGTCCTACCGGTGCACTTCGCTTCGATAATAACTATATCGAATTACACGAAGAAATTTGCATCGGATGCAAGATGTGTACGCTCGCCTGTCCTTATGGCGCGATCAGCTCGAATGCCGAGCTTATGCCGTCAGTAAATTATGCGGTCGAGCCGAAGTATTATCTCGAGATCGAAAGCCAAGCGGGCGCCAAAAGCACCGCCATCAAATGCGATCTATGCAACGGACGCGAGAACGGTCCTGCATGCGTCGAGGTTTGCCCAACTAGCGCTATCATTATGATAGATCCTAAAGAAGGTAAGCATAAATTGGGCTTTGCGATAGACTACGATGCGGCTAATGCTTTTGCAAAAGACGTATTAAACGGCGAAATCAGTTGCGTCGCCAAAAAAGAAGGAGGCGCAAAATGATAAGCGTCTATACTTTATTTATCGTCAGTGCAGTAATTAGTATCCTTTTATACTGCGCTCCAAAAACTGCCGTTAAGGTAGGATTTGGATTAGGTGCTATCAGCTGTTTTTATGCGATGTGTCATTTCGTAGCCAATATGGGCGTAAGCGATAGCTTCGTTTTGGGCGGCACTTTCTTATATGCGCCAAAATTTGCTTTAAGCCCGCTTGGAAATTTCTTCAGCTTCGTAGTCGTTTTTATAGGCTTTGCAAGCAGCGTTTACGGTATGAGCTACGCCGAGGAATATATCGGAAAGGCAAATATCGGCGTTTTTGCATGTTTATTTAATACCTTCATCTTATCTATGCTTTTAGTCATCAGTGCGGATAATGTATTTTGCTTCGCTGTTTTATGGGAGCTTATGACGCTAATCTCGTCATTTTTAATCATAGTAAACGATGGCAAAGGCACGCTCAAAGCCGTTATGGTATATCTAGGTATAGCGCAGATCGGTGCATTTTGTATCACCTGTGGATTACTTATCATTGCAAACTACGCAGGCAGCTTCGAATTTGCGGAGTGGGGAAAAGTAAATATGCCGATGGGCGCTTCCGTGGCTGCTTTCGTGCTATTTTTGGTCGGCTTCGGCTCAAAAGCGGGAATGTGGCCTTTTCACGTTTGGCTACCGCAAGCTCACCCTGCGGCTCCATCGAACGTCTCTGCGCTGATGAGCGGCGTTATGATTAAAGTAGCGCTCTTTACGCTTGTTAAATTTACACTATTTTTACCACTAAGCATTTATTTTGGGCTTGCAGTTTTGATCCTAGGAGCAGCCAGCTCGCTTTTTGGCGTTTTATACGCGTTGTGCCAGCACGACTTTAAAGCGCTTCTTGCATACCACTCGGTTGAAAATATCGGCATTATCTTGCT
This sequence comes from uncultured Campylobacter sp., assembly GCF_938041645.1. Classification (GTDB taxonomy): domain Bacteria; phylum Campylobacterota; class Campylobacteria; order Campylobacterales; family Campylobacteraceae; genus Campylobacter_B. The sequence goes on from NZ_CALIST010000022.1 coordinate 87,296, forward strand.
GGGTCTTGGCACCGGAATTTACGGCGTCGCAGCAGGCAATGTAACGCTAGCCGCAGTCGGATTTTTAGCAGGTTGCTACCACGTAGTAAATCACGCGATATTCAAAGGCTTGCTATTCTTATGTGCAGGCTCTGTAATCCACGCTACTCATACGCAGAATATGGACGTGCTAGGAGGGCTAGCAAAAAAAATGCCTCTAACCGCTATCGGTATGTTTATCGGTATCATGGGTATCGCAGCGCTTCCTCCGGTAAACGGCTTCGTTTCAGAGTGGTTTACCTATCAAGGAATGCTTCAAGGTGCTAAGGAAAGCGGAATTTTCATTAGATATGCCTTCTCTTTAGCAGTGGTCGCTCTTGCACTCACCGGCGTTTTGGTCGGTATGCACCTTAAGCTTTATGCGGTAATCTTCGCAGGAACCCCAAGGGATAAAAAAATTTGGGAAAATGCAAAAGAAAGCCCATTAGGAATGGTTTTAGGAATGATCATTTTGATGATAGGCTGCGTGGGATTTGGTGTAGGCGCACACTTCATAGTCGATTACATCATGCAGGCGGTAAATTCTATCACTTCCAATAGCGGCTATGTCGCAAGCCTAGGCGCTTCGTCAATCACTTCACCTTTGGGAAGTATCGTTTCAACTCCTCTTATTGCAGTGATTTTGTGTTCTACAATGTTGCTTCCGTTTATCATCCTAGCGGTTATGAAAGCAAATCGCGACAAACCTCGTGAGACAGATCCTTGGGCATGCGGTTTTAAATATAGCCCTCGCATGCAGATGACCGGCGGTCCTTTTACCGGCGATTTAAGAAAGATTATGGACTGGTTATTTAGAGGTCATAAACGCAGAATAGAGCAAAACGGCTACTTCGGACCGATCGAGTATCACAACCACCCACAAGACATTTGGTGGACGATGATTTATCAACCGGTAATCGATTGGAGTAAGAAGATCGCCGATAAGATAGGAATTATTCAAAGCGGCTATGCAAATTTATATACGCTTTACATCCTAATCTATCTTTGCGCGATACTGGGCGTCGGATATTTCTTGATCTAGGAGGTTTAAGATGCAGACTATACAAACTATATTTTTAATGATATTTCAAGTCGCGGTTATCGTCCTAGTCGCTCCACTTTTCGACGGTATGGCGAGAAAACTTCGAGCCAAACTTCAGTCGAAACAAGGAAGCGATTTTTTCCAGACTTACCGCGATATTATTAAGCTTTTTAAGCGCGGCAGAACCGTTCCTGCGTGCAGCCACTGGGTATTTAGATGGGCGCCGTTTTTCCTTTTCGCTACTTCGGCAGCGATTTTGGCGGCTATTCCTATTACATACAGCAAAGATACCCTTTTCGGAGCGTATTCGGATATTTTCGTTATCCTATATCTAGGCGCGCTTTTGCGCTTCGTATTCGGTGCGGCTTCGATAGATAGCGGTAACCCTTTTGCGGCAACCGGCGGTGGACGCGAGCAGATGCTTGCCGTTTTTGTCGAACCTGTGATGATGATGTGCCTAATCGTAGTAATGATGGCTGCGGGAACTTCAAATTTAGTTGAGATCCAGCAGATGGTACGCAGCGGTCAGATCGGCTATCAAATTCCAAGCTTTGCCGTCGCCTCGATTGCATTTTTATGGTGTATGTATGTCGAGACCGGCAGAAAGCCATTTGATCTTGCCGAAGCCGAGCAAGAGCTTCAAGAAGGACTTTTGGGCGAATACGCAGGCAGCGATCTCGGCTTAGTGCAAGCGGCGCTTATTTTGAAGCAGTTTGCGATGATCGGATTATTCCTAACGATATTTGAGCCGTGGAATTTTAGCAATCCGTTTTTGGCAATCATAATCTTTGTGCTAAAAACTGGCGTATTTTACGTAGCAGCCGTTTTCATCGACAACTTTGGACCGCGCTTTAGAATGACTTCGAGCATGCGCAAAATTTCATGCGGTGCTCTTGCCATCGCTTTTGCGGCATTAACGCTTTACGTAGTAGGATTTTAAGATGAATAGTATCGATATTTTAGCAATTTGTATGATCGTAACGTCACTTGCGGTATTCGGACTTAGAAATTTAAAGCTTTCGATCGGAATTTACGCGATTCAGACGTTACTTTTGGTAAGCATATTTTTTATGCTATATTCTAACTTCAATGCGCCGCAGCTTAGAATTTGGGCGATAGTGGCGTTTTTTACGAAGGTTATTTTCGTGCCAGGAATTTTATTTTGGCTAGTTAAAAAGCTGGATGTGATCAGCGAGGATGAGCCGGTAGGCGGCTTTTTCGTAAGCCCCGTTATTGCGATGGGATTTTCGCTAGCGATTGCGATGACAATCAATCCGATCTTGCTTAAATTCTCTCTTATTCAAGAAAGAATCGTTCTAATAGCGGCGGTAACCGTATTTATGATGGGAATTTTCGGCTTCATGCTAAGAAATTCTTTCATCAAGCAAATTCTAGCCTACTGCCTCTTTGAAAACGGCATCCACCTAAGCCTTGCACTTATGGCTTACAACTCTCACGAGCTAGTCGAGCTTGGAATTTTAACCGATGCAATCTTTGCGGTTATTATTATGAGCATTTTGGCGGTTAGATTTTACAAAGCTTATGACGGGCTTGATACGTCTAAAGCTTCGAATTTAAGGGGTTAATGATGAATAGTTTAGCTTTTATATTAATTTTTCCGTTGCTCGGAGCGCTGATATTATTCTTATGCCCTAAGAATTTCAAGCTCCTAAGCTCGCTACACGTTTTGATTTCTGCAGTTACATCCGCAGGGCTACTCTGTAACGTAGGCAAGCTTATCAGCGGCAACTTCGAGGCTTTTTACGCATACGATAAATTTCTATTCCTAGATAGCCTAGGTTGCGTATTTTTAGTGCTAATCGCCGTAACGGGCTTTTTGGTAAATTTATACTCCACCACCTATATGAAATGGGAGATACAGGGCGGTCATCTGGATCTTAGCGATCTTAGAAAATACTACGCGCTCTGCCACGTTTTCGTTTTTACGATGACGCTTAGCGTGATCTGTAACAACGTTGCGTTTATGTGGGCTGCAGTAGAGGCCACTACGTTAGCATCGGTATTTTTGGTCGCTATTCATAAAGACAAAAAATCTACCGAGAGCGGTTACAAATATATCGTTATCTGCTCGATCGGCTTAGCGTTTGCGCTTTATGCGACCGTTTTACTATATGCGGCTACATTCAAAATCACGGGCGATGGCGAGGCTTCGATGCTTTGGACTAGCATTATGGATCACGCCAAAGGCTTAAACAAAGATGCCGCTAAGCTTATCTTTATATTCGCTCTAATAGGCTTTGGAACTAAAGCAGGACTTGCTCCTACTCACACTTGGCTTCCTGACGTTCACGCAGAAGGTCCGGCTCCTATTTCAGCATTACTTTCGGGTGTGCTTTTAAAATGTGCGATGCTAGCGATATTTAGATATTACGCGGTAACCGCCGAAGCGGTAGGGCCAGACTTCGTTAAGCACGTGATGCTGATCTCGGGCACGATCACGCTATTTATAGCAGGAATTTTCCTCGTTCGCCAGCACGACGTGAAAAGGATGTTTGCTTACCACTCGGTCGTTCATATGGGTGTTATTGCATTTGCGCTAGGTATCGGCGGATATTTTGGCTTGCTTGCCGCGATCTTTCACTGCTTAGCTCACAGCTTTACTAAGGCTCTTGCATTCTGCTCTACCGGTAATATCGCTAGAATTTACGGTCACAAAGATATGACTAGAATGGGCGGTATGGTAAAAATCGCTCCGCTTACTACGATAATGTTTGGTGCTGCGGTTTGCTCGCTCGTAGGTGTTCCTGCGTTTGCGATCTTTGTAAGCGAATTTAACGTTTTCAAAGGCGCGATAGCCAGCGGTCAATACATAGCCGTAGCATTATTTGCGATCGCGCTCGTAATTATTTTCATTGCGGACTTCGCGCACTTTAATCTAGCGAGCTTCGGTACGCCTAAAGGTGAAGTGGTTTATGCTAAAGAGATGAGCTTGTTTGAAAATTTACCGCTAATCTTGCTTTGCGCTTTAGTGATAATTTTCGGCGTATGGCACGTAGGTGATTTTTGGATGCTCGTCGAAAACGGCGTTAGAATAATGATGAGAGGTTAAAAATGAGAGGCGATAAATTTATAGAAATTTTAAAGACCAAAGTCAAGGTCTTAGAAGTTACCCGCCAAGCCGAGGATCAAATCACCGTTTTAGTGGATAGAAATGATCTGCCGCTTGCGGTTAAGACGCTATATTATGACATCGGCGGTTTTATCAGCACGATGATCCCTAACGATGAGCGCGAGCTAAACGGAAATTTCGCGCTTTACTATGCGATATCTATGGAAGGTGGTAAGATGACCGAAGCGGAGGATTTCGCCGCAGAGGATAAATGCTTCATCACCGTTAGGACGCTAATTCCCGGATCGGATCCTACGTTCCCGTCGGTTACTCCTTTAGTGCCTGCTTGCGTATGGTACGAAAGAGAAGCCTTCGATATGTTTGGTTTAATCGCCGAAGGCTTGCCTGATAAACGCCGCTTGGTGCTAAGCGACGATTGGCCCGATGGGCTTCATCCACTTCGCAAAGACGCAATGGACTACCGCTATAGACCCGATCCTGTAGATCATAAAGACGAGCCTAATGCAGAGTTTTTATTTCCTAGCGGCGACGGCGTAGTAGATGTTCCACTTGGACCTCTTCACGTAACGAGTGATGAGCCGGGACACTTCAGACTATTTTGCGACGGCGATGAGATTATCGATGCAGACTACCGCTTGTTTTATCAGCACCGCGGTATGGAGAAGCTAGCTGAAAACCGAATGAATTACGATCAGATGGGCTATTTAGCAGAGCGCGTCTGCGGAATTTGCGGCTACGCTCACGCGATTGCGTGTATTGAAGCAGCAGAGAAAGCTATCAAGCTTGAAATTCCGCTTCGTGCGCAAGCTATCCGCGTCATCTGCCTTGAGATCGAGCGCCTTCACAGCCACCTTTTAAATATCGGTCTAGCCTGCGAGGTAACGGGTAACTACAACGCCTTCATGCATATCTTTAGGGTGCGCGAATACTCCATGGAGCTAGCTCAGCTCGTAACCGGCGGCCGCAAGACCTACGGCAATGTCATTATGGGCGGACTTCGCCGTGATATGACCGATAATGAAATTCGCAAGAGCATCGAGATCATCAACAAGCTCGACGTTCAAATTTCAGAAATTTGGGACGCTGTTATGGAGGATAAACGCCAAATCGGTCGCTGGAAAGGCGTAGGCGTATTAGATCGCAAAGTAGCGCGTGATTTTAGCCCGGTAGGTCCAAATATGAGAGCTTCCGGTTTTAAACGCGACAACCGCTACGATCACCCTTATGATTTCTTTAACAAGATAGAATTCGAAGTAGCCGTAGAGCACGGTGGCGATGTATTCAGCCGCGAAGTCGTAAGGTATAAAGAGCTCAAACAATCGATCCACATCATCAGGCAGTGCTTGCATCAAATGCCGCAAACTCCGATAATGATCGATCCACAGACTATGATCAGACCGGAAAACTACGCTTTAGGTCACGACGAAGCGCCACGCGGCGAAAATGTCCACTGGATCATGCAAGGAAACGCTCAGAAGGTTTACCGCTGGAGATGTCGCGCCGCTACGTATAACAACTGGCCGAGCTTAAGATTTCAATTCCGCGGAAATAACATCTCCGATGCGGCGCTAATCGTATGCTCGATGGATCCGTGCTACTCATGCACCGAGCGCGTAACTTTAGTCGATATTAATAGCGGAAAGAGTAAAATTCTAACCGAAAAAGACCTTAAGAAATTTTGCCAAGACGGCAAGGTTAGCAAAAAGGATTTAAGATGATGAAATTATTCGACATTACCGAAAAATATGGTAAGGCGACCTATGCTTATCCGTTTGAGCCATACATCGTGCCCGAGAATTTTCGCGGGCAGCCTGAATACACCTATGAGCTTTGCATAGGCTGTGCCGCGTGCGGTATCGCCTGCCCATCCAATGCGATTGAGCTTAAGATGAATGAAGCTCAAACCAAGCTTATTTGGGAATTTGACTGCGGACGCTGCATATTTTGCGGTCGCTGCGACGAAGTATGCCCTACGGGAGCGGTAAGGCTAGGCAATAGCTTTGAGCTAGCGGTAAAATTTGATAAAAGCGCGCTTATCCAACACGGCGAGCTTGAGATGGAAAAATGCAGCTGCTGCGGCAAGCCGATGACCCCAAAAAGGCTCATCAATTACACGCTAGAAAAGCTAAGTACGGCAAATTTGCTTCCAGGCAGATTAGAAGAAGCTAAAAAATATCTCTATATCTGTCCTGAATGCAAAAAAGCTCAAGCGGTCGAAAGAGTGACCAAAGGTATAGAGGAGGCAATAAAATGAGTTTGTATCAAGTCCCCGAAAATATTAAAAACGCAAACGATCTAACCGCAAAATTGGAGCTTTTAAAAAATATCAAACGAAGCTTCAGCGTTTATCGTATCGACTGCGGAAGTTGCAACGGCTGTGAAATCGAAATTTTTGCTTCTATCACGCCGATGTGGGATCCGGAGCGCTTCGGATTTAAACTCGTAGCCAACCCTCGCCACGCAGATATCTTAGTCTGCACCGGTCCGGTTACTCGACAGATGTATTATCCGCTGCTCCGCGCTTATGAGGCTGCACCTGATCCAAAGATCGTAGTAGCTCTTGGGGCCTGCGGAAGTACTGGCGGAATTTTTCATGACGCATATAGCGTATGGAGTGGTATAGATAAGATTGTACCGGTGGATGTTTATATCCCCGGCTGCCCTCCGCATCCTGCTAGCATCATCTATGGTCTTGGCATGGCGCTTGGCATCATCGATCAAAAGCTTCAAAAGAAGAGCTATGAGCAAGATAGCACTCTTCCGCCACCGGTTAAGAGTTCAGTTATCGGCAATATTTTATTCGAGCGCGATCTGCAAGCTGAAGCTAAGAGGCTGATGAGCTATATTTTCGGAAGAGTTTTATTCGCAAAATATATGGATGCGATCAAAACCTCATCTGACGTTCACGATCCAAAAGCTTCTCGCGAGGCTCTACTTAACGCTATCCACACCGAAGAGGATCCTAGATACGCGGAGTGTATGGCACTATTGCACAATGACGTATATCTAAAATACGCCCGCGCTACGGAGGAATTTAAGATCGATCCACAAAAAGAGGTCTGGAGCAAACGATGATTGAGGTTTTTAAGCTTACAAAGCGGCATATGGACGAAAACGAAAATTTACCTAAAGAGCTAAAGGATATCAAGGTTTTTTCCACCTGCGTCGGTCACGGCGTAGGTACGATAGATTTTAGCGAAAAGGTACTTGAGATAGACGATGAAGAATTTAAACGCATCATCGAGAACTCGGGCGACTACGTTAAATTTAAGATCGGTAACCTAAGCAAGTATTTCGAGATTGAAATTTTTGCCGAGCACGCAGCTAAGCTAATCCCTCAGCTTTGCGAATGTGAGCTTAAAGATCTGCTAAAAAATATGCGCGAAGGATATTTCGTGCTAAGGAAGGATTTTTGATGCGAAAGGCGTTGCTTTGTATCGGCAATCCCCTTCGCGGCGACGACGACGTGGGCAATGAAACAGGGCGAATAGTCGAGGCGAACCTAAAAGATTGGCGCGTTTTTTATGGGCAGGATGTGCCCGAAAACGAATTTGCAGCCCTTAGGGAATTTGCCCCTGAAATTCTGATCGTAGTAGATGCGATGAGCGGCTTTGATGAGGATAAGATAGAATTTTTCGACCTCAGCAACGATCGCGACTATATCTACTCGACGCATAACCTGCCTACGCCGGTGCTTCTAAGCTATCTGCGCAAAATTTGCCCAAAGACATTGTTTTTGGGCATAAGTGTGCTGCTCGATAACGTCCTTGATTTTAAAGAAGGGCTAAGCGAGAGCGCAAAAAAAAGTGCGCAAAAAGCTTATGAGCGTATCTTAGAAATTGATTCAAATTTAAATGAGGAGGAGTAAATGTTAAATCCTGCAGAAACCGCGCAAGCGGTGTCTAGTTCGATGCAACACAAGGCGCATACCCCGCTAATTAGCATAATTTTTCTAGCTATAATGGCGGGCGCTGCAATCGCTATGGGCGATATTTTCTGGGCTCACTCGACCGTCGGAATGGCTGAAAAGCAATCTATTGGCTTATCGAATTTCATCGGTGGTATTACCTTTAGCTGCGGTCTGATGATGGTGGTTTTTTACGGTGGGCATCTATTTACCAGCTCTGTTTTAACGGGTGTGCCTGCTGCCGATGGCAAATTACCGCTAGGTAAAACTATCGGCTATTGGGCTATCGTTTGGTGCTTTAACTTCGTAGGCGGCGCGTTAATCGCGTATATGTATTATTACTCAGGACTTCCGCTTAAATATGATGGCTACATCTTGCAGCACTTCATTCCTGCAGCAGCAGGCAAAATAAACGCACCTTTTCATGAACTATTCATCCGCGGAATTTTTTGTAACGTGTTTGTATGTATGTCTATCTGGACTGCGACCAGTGAGAGCAATCTATCGGGTAAATTCTTTGCAATTATGTGGATGATCGGCGCATTCGTAGCTTGCTCGATGGAACACTGCGTGGCAAATATGTTTATCCTAACTGAAGGCATCATCGCTAAAGGCCACTACCTTGCGGCTGCAGGTGGCGATGTAAACGCTCTTGCAAGCTCGCTTCACGGTGTAACGGCAGCTCAAATAGATTCAATAAACTGGGGAAATTTCATCGTTAAAAATATGATCCCGGTTACGCTAGGCAACATCTGCGGCGGTCTATTTTTCGTAGGCTTGGTTGGATTTATGGTAAATAAATACGATATGAAAAAGAAAGACTAATCTATCGCGCTTCAGCACGATATAAACAAAATACGGCGCGGCACTTTGCCGCGCATTTTTAATTTCTAAAATTTTAAAAATTCTCATACATAAAATTTCGCTCGATCCAAAATTTTAAATTCCATTGCAACCCATAAAATTCCAGCTTGATTTAAAATTTTAAATTCCATAGCCTGCCACTAAATTTAAAATTCCAAAGCTTTGCGTTTTAGGATAGCGGATAAAATGCAAAAGTGAATTACGTGTTAAAATTTTAAGCAAATTCAAAACAGAATTTTAAACGAGACCACAAACCCAAATTTTATATAAGTTAAAATTTTAGACGAAATCCTAACGAAATTCGGGATGGAATTCTAAAACCAAGCTCTTGATAAAAATTTTACGCTGTAAATCTAGGCAAAATCCTGCGCCTTGACTTTAGGCAAATTTCGCGCTTAAGCCGTAACGTAAGCCGCATAAATGCTTTTAAAACTCTAGCCCGAGCCTAAACACAGTAGCTAAGCAATCTGTCGTAGTCTAGGATCAAAAACTCGTGCTGACTGATTTTTTGAATTACGTTATCTTTTACAAGCTCGTTAAACGCGGTACTCGCGCTTTGGCGCTTGAGCCCCACGAAGGATGAAAGCACCTTTAGCGAAAAGGGCAAAAAGACGTATTTGTAGCCATTTTGATGAAAATTCTGCTCGTTTGCAAGCTCGATCAAAAAGCTCGCGATGCGCCCTTTTGCATTTTCAAAAAGTATAGAGCGTGTGATTTTGCGCTGCAGCAGAATTATCTCTGTTAAAATTTTTATATATGCCTCGCAAAAGCTGCGATTTGCCAAGATCTCCCCTAGTCCGCTCGCATCGATCGTATAAATCTCGCTGTCCTCTAAAAACTCAAGCGCGCAAATTTCATTAAGAATGGTAATATTGTCCTTGTTTAGGTAGTTGATGATGAATTCTTCGCCGTCTTCAAAAAACGAAAGCTTCGCCTGCCCGCTTTTAAAAATAAAAACTTTGGGCGCCTCGCTATAAAAAACATAGCCTTTTTTGATGACTTGGTGCTCGAACATTGCAAGCTCCTCGTCGCTAAGCGTGGCGATAGCCTCGGTTTGCAGTAGTCCCAGCCGCGATTTTTCCATATAACCTCCAAAAGCTAAGAATTATACAATGAAATATTTAGACAAAGATAAAGCTGCGCGGATTAAATTTACCATCCGCACTATGGCTGCGCATCTAGGTCGCCGGAGCTAATAAATTTTATAGCTTTTAAAATTCTAAATTTTACCCGCGCTTTGCATCGCGTAAAATTTCAAAAATTTATTGAGCCTTATGCGGCGAAATTATAGCCAAAACCCGTGGCGCGAATTTAAAATTCTGTCTTTAAATAAAAATTCATATCATTTCATTGAAATTTTATTTAGCAAGGATATAATAATGCATATTAAAAATAAGCGGTATTTTGCTCGCGATGACACCGCAAGAAAGGCACTTCATGCAAAAGTTAAATTTTAAAGATAACGTCTCCGAGACGCTACTAATCAACGTCTATATGCGCCATTTGGATTTTAAAGACAAGGATCCGATCCTAAATGATCCCTTTTCAAGCGCCGTCGTAGAGCAGATCGATTATGATTTTGCGAAATTTAACGACGCGCGCCTTAGCAAGACGGGCACGGTGATCCGCGCGAAATTTTTCGACGACGAGACGCTGCGACTCGCGGCGGAGTTCGACCGCCCTATCATCGTACAACTTGGCGCAGGGCTCGACACCCGCCCGCTTAGGCTCCAGCACGCCCTACCGAGCGCCCTATTTTACGACCTCGACCTGCCCGACGTCATCGCCATGCGCGACGCACTGCTGCCCAAAGCAAAGAACAATTTCAGCCTGCCCTACTCGATGCTAGACCTTTCGTGGATGGACGAGCTGGCCGCAAAGCACGGTAGCGCGGGCTACATCTTCATTTTAGAGGGGGTGAGTATGTATTTTGAAAAGGAGGAATTTAAAGAATTTTTTATCGCGCTTGCGCAAAAATTCCGCGGCTACGTGCTGAGCGACTTTATGAGCGAGTTTTCGGTTAGAAAATTCGACTCAAAGCGCCACGACGCGATGCGACACATGCAAAACGCGCCCTTTAAAATGGGCATCGGCGGCGGCGCGGAGGTACAGGACTGGGATAGCGCGCATATCAGATTCGTCAGGGAGGCCGCGATGCTAAAAATGTATAAAAGCCACTGGAGCCTCAAAGGGCGCCTCTTTAGCCTAATCCCCGCTTTTTGCAACGCGTGCAAGATGTTCGTTTTCAAAATCGGCGGTGATGAATAGGCTTAAAAATTTCAGTTGATTGCTTTTCAAATTTCGACAGCTAAGGCGCGAATTCTAAGCTGCTTATCTGGCAAGCTGGCATGCAGAGCAAACAGCACATACCGCTTTGCTTAATGCTTGAGTAAAATTATAAAAACGCTTTAAAATTTTGCTTAAATTTACCTCGATTTATAGGAATTTAAGAGTTTTTAAAATATATTTTCGCATCTTAAATTCACGGAAAAGATCATGCAAAATTTTCTCGACAAACTCACCGCCACAATTGACGCAATCAACTCCTTTTTGTGGGGTCCGTACTTTCTAATCGCCCTACTTTGCGGTACCGGCGCGTATTTTACGGCGCGTTTGCACCTGGTGCAGATTTTTAAATTTAGAATGGGTGCGCGCAAGCTCTTCGGCAACTTCTCCCTGCACGGCGAGGCTGCGGGCAAAAGTGGTATGAGCTCGTTCCAAGCCGTCGCCACGGCAATCGCGGCGCAGGTCGGTACGGGCAACCTGGTAGGCGCCAGCACCGCGTTAGTGATGGGCGGGCCGGGCGCCATATTTTGGATGTGGTGCGCGGCGTTTTTAGGCATGGCAACGAACTTTGCAGAGATCTGCCTGGCTCAAATTTACCGCACCAAGGACGACAGCGGACATATGATCGGAGGGCCCGCGTTTTACATCAGTCGCGGACTCAAAAGCCCCCTTGCCAAGCCTTTAGCGGCGTTTTTTGCGCTAGCCATCATCTTTGCTTTGGGTTTCATGGGCAATATGGTGCAAGCAAACTCCATCTCCGACGGCTTTAGCAGTGCATTTGGAATCCCGAAGTGGGCAAGCGGCGCAGCCTTAGCGCTCATCTGCTGCGTCATCTTTTTTGGTGGCGTCAAAGCGATCGCGCGCGTAGCCGAAAAGGTCGTGCCACTAATGGCGATCTGCTACGTGCTGGTAGGTCTCGTCATCATCGGCTCAAATTTCGATAAAATTCCATCCGTCATTGCGCTGATATTCAAAGCCGCGTTTGATCCATCGGCTGCCTGGGGCGGCGCTACGGGCGCTACGATCGCTACTGCGATGAGATACGGCATCGCGCGCGGGCTCTTTTCAAACGAAGCGGGCATGGGCTCGACGCCGCACGCACACGCCGCAGCGAACGTCAAACACCCCGTAGATCAAGCCGTGCTCGGCATAATGGGCGTTTTCGTCGATACATTCATCGTGCTTAACATCACCGTTTTCGTCGTGCTCAGCACCGACGTAGTCACCTTCGAAAACGGCAAGGCGGTATTTTCGGGCATCTCGCTGGTGCAGGAAGCCTTCGGATCGCAGATTTTAGGTCACAGCGGCGGCTACGGCTTCGTGGCGATCTGCCTGTTTTTCTTCGCATTTACTACGATTTTGGGCTGGTATTACTTCGCCGAGATCAACGTGCGATACCTCCTGGGCGCAAAATTCGTCAAGCTCTTGCAAATTTTAGTCGTCGCATTCGTATTCATAGGAAGCGTGCAAAAGATCGACCTAGTCTGGGGACTAGCCGATATGTTTAACGGACTGATGGTGATCCCCAACTTAATCGCAATCATCCTACTTAGCCCCGTTGTCGTGCGGCTTTTGAGCGACTTTAACGACGGCAAAAGCTACGACGCGAACGACTACAAATGACGCCGCGCGCTAAATTTCAAGCTCGCACTTGAAATTTAGCGCAAAATTTAGAATTTTAAAATTCTTTTCTAGCTAAAATCTTAGCCTAAATTTTATGATTTAAGGAGAACGCATGCAAATTTTAAGGAGCGAAAAATGCCCGTTTTAAAGGCATTGCTGACCGGGCAACCGCGCGCTTACGGCGACGAGCGCGCCACGCAGCCTCTAAAAAGGCGCTGGGAGACGGCGATTTTTAAGCAAGCCAGAGCGGGCGAAGTGCGCGCGAACGAGCTTGGGTTCGAGGGCGATGCGGTAGCCGACACGCTGCATCACGGTGGCACGGAAAAGGCGATTTTTGCCAACTCGCTGCAAAATTACGCCGCGTGGGAGAGGTTTTTGGGGCTTAAAAATCTAGCTTACGGCGCAATGGGCGAAAACCTCACGATCAGCGGACTACACGAGCAAAACGTATGCATCGGCGATGTGCACCGCATAGGCTCGCTGGTACTGCAAGTAAGCCAGCCGCGCAAGCCCTGCTACAAGCTCTCGATGCGCTGGGGCAACGCGGAGATGACGGCGGAGATCGCGCGCAGCGGACTTACCGGCTGGTACTACCGCGTGCTGGAGGCGGGCTCGTGCCGCGCGGGCGACGAGATCTACGTCGTAGAGCGCGACCCCGCTATGATGAGCGTGATGGAGCTAAATCATCTATTTTATGGCGATCGTATCGATGAAGAGTTGTTAGCAAAATTTAACCTACTTACGACGCTTACGCCAAAATGGCGCGAGGATATGCGCCGCAAGCTAGAAGGTAGCTACGACGACGGCTTTATGCGGCTATGAAATTTAGCCTCGAAGCGGCGTTTTAAAATAGCAAAGTAGTGCCGCGCCTTGTTGTTTTAAAACACACTCTTGGCGCGGATTTCAAAATACTTTCCAAGCCGCCGATGCTAAGTTTCAAGACACTTCTTGGCTACTCAATATCGGCTTACAAAAAAATACTTTCTTGATGCAAGCTGCAAATTCAGACTAAATTCCAAAGACGAAATTTTAATTTGATCCGCGCTGATCGCGCGCAAATGCGATCTGTTTTCACACTCTGTTTTGCAGTGCGACACAGGCTGCAAGCAAAATTAAAGACGCAAATTTAACCGCACTTAGAATTTAAGCCGCTATGAAGTCTAAATTTAACCGCACATTCAAAGCCGCACGCGCCGCTCTTTGTAAATTTTAAAATTTAAAAGCGGTAAATTTAATCACCTTGTTACGCAGCGATTTTTTCCAAAATCAAAAAGCGAACTATTTTTACTCGCGTAACACACTCATCTCGCACATTTAGCGGCGTGGCTCTTACGCTGCAAACGAGCTTTCTCAAAGCTTTGTAACGCGCGCCAAATTAGACGTGTCAGATGCTTCGCCAAGCGCCTTTCAAAGCTCATTTATAGTGCTTGCTATAAGTAGAATTTTGCGCGGCGCGGCAACAATTACGACCTTTAAGAGCGCACACCGCAGCTCAAAAGCCTATTTCAGCTTTTTAAAACCGCGCTCCGTAAGGCTCAAAGTTCACTTCCGCACTCAATCAACTACTGTAATCCCCGCATCCGTGCAGGCTTTTCGCGCCTTTTTAGATATGCCGATGCCGGTCGTCTCGATTTTTTTAAGATTTTTGAATTGCGCAAGCTCGACAGCATCGATATTTTTGATGTCAAAAAGCCCGTCCTCGCCGTCCCAATCAGGCGCGATTTGCAGATAAATTTCATTTCCGCCGTCAAGATAGAGCTCGCTCACCCGCTCCGCCAAATCTGCAGGGACCGGATAGTCCTTAAACCACTTTTTGGCTTGCGGCAGCGCGCCAAAGTCCGCATACGGGTCGATGCCGCGCTCCTCGCAGTACTCAAACACATCAAATTTGGGCTCCAGCAAGGCTTTTTCATACATCAGCTCGTTCATCACGGCGATTTTGAAATTGAAATTTTTAAACAGAAGCGTCTCGCCAGCCGCGCGCGGAAGCTTAAATTTATCGCTCGGCATCGGCTTTACCTTTTTCTCTTTTTGATTGATGCAGACGCGCCCTATCGGCATTTTCGCAGCTCGCACGATGTCTGCGATCTCGTCCGTATCGCGCTTAGCGAAGCGCTCGGCGAAGTCCATCGTGCCTATGCGCTCCTGCACGGCCTCGGCTAGAGCTAGCGAGACTTCGAATTTGCCTAGGCTAAGCTCCTATATATGCGCCGCGCAGCTCCTGCTCAGGCACGGCCTCAAGCGGCGGCCTGCCCTCAAGCGTGAATGCGCCGCCGTAGAGCTTGCGCGGAACCTCGTGCTGCACGCCCTTTGCGACCTCAAGCATCAAAACTATCTCGGAAAGCTTCGGTTCTGCGAGCTCACCTGCGCGCACGAAGGCGAAAATCCCCGCCTCATCCCAAAAATAGCGGCTTTTGCCCTCTCCGTCATTGATCACGCGCGGCTGACCTAAGGCTTCGTTAAACTTAGCTAGATCAAACTCGCAGTTTACGCCGCCAATAAAAACGCCGTCCGCACGCACGTCGATGTCAAATTTTTGCTTTTTAAAAATGTCAAACAGTCCCATTTATCGCTCCTGATTTTGTCTTAAATTTCGTTTTAAAATTTTTCCAAAAACCCATAAAAATCGTCTGCAAAAAGCCTATCCTCGCTCTGCGCGTAGTCGCGCACATAGACTTTGTATTCACACGGCGCATCGTCTGCCCGCTCGCTTGCCATCTCTTTCGTCGCCCCACCTGCTGTCTCGTCTGCCATCTCGCTCGTTGTCGCGCCCGCAGTTTTGCACGTCGTTTCGTCTGCTGCTTCGGCATTCATATCGCGTGCCGTATCCGGCGATCTCTCCGCGCGCGCTTCGTCGTCCGATGCCCTATTTTCCGCACTATCGGCTACTGTCGCGACGACCGTATCGCGCACTGTCTCACCCGCAGCTTCGCCGCTCGTGCTCTCCGCAGTCTTGCCGCGCGCCGTATTGGGCGAGCCGTCCGCTATGTCGCTTGCGGGCGAAATTTTAAAATAATACTCCTCGTCCTCGAGCTGCAAAAACACGAGCTCGTCCGCGGCGAATAGGCCATTTTTCAGATTTACCTCATACGTGTAGCAGATGTCGGTATCGGCACTATCCGCGAACTCGGGCGGCGCGATCGTTTTTAGCTCCGTCCCCGCCGCGCTGATACTAGCGTATCTTAACAGCATCTGCTTATAGCTCGCAGGCAGCGCAAAGCCTAGCCGCCGCTGCGCCTGCGCGATCCACGCGGGCTCTATGTCGCTGCGCCCCGCGGACGTTTGGCGCGGCTTTTTAAAATCTAAATTTAAAAGCTCGCGCAGCTTCAAAACCAAAGCGAGCCGTTTAAAATTTCAAGCGCCTGCGCATAAAATTTCAACCGCAAACGCGAACCGGCAGAGTTCTAGCGATCTAAATTTAGCGCTAAGCCCTAGCCAGCGCTATTACTTCGATCTCTACAAGCGCGCCTTTGGGGAGTTTGGCGACCTGCACCGTGCTGCGAGCCGGCTTGTGCTCGCCGAACGCCGCTGCGTATATCTCGTTCACCGCGGCAAAATCGCCCATGTCGGCTAGGAAAATCGTCGTTTTGACGGCATCTTGCAGCGTAGCGCCCGCTTCTTTTAGGATCGCGGCGAGATTTTGCAAAACCTGCCTTGCCTGCGCCTCCACGCCGCCCGCGACGAACTCGCCGTCCGGCTTAAGCGCGATCTGCCCCGAGGTAAAGATGAGTCCGCCCGCCTTGATCGCCTGGGAGTACGGTCCGATGGCTTGCGCCGCATCGGGAGTCGAGATGATCTGCATATTAAATCCTTTGTAAAAAATTTCGCCCATTTTATCGCAAAATATTTTAGCTTTGCTTTAGGCGGCGGAATTTACGGGCGGACGGGCGTGGATGCGGCGGGTGTGATGAAATTTAATTGGCGGTTGGTAATGACTAAATTTCGGCGGGCGAGGCGAAACAGATACGCGGCAATGCGACAAATTTAAATGGCATGGATAGGCAATCGCCTACGATATTAGAGCGAAACGGCGGGCGCAGCGGTGCGGTTAAATTTATCGCACAAATACAGCGAGCAATATGGCGGGAGGTAGTTAGCGCGAAATGGCGAGCCGTGACGGCGAAACGACAAAATTCAAAATAGCTGACGGGTGCAGAAAACGGCGCGTGAAAGTGCGGCTAAATTTAATCGCTGCGAGTGGATTTGGTAGTACGTACGGGCGGCACGACGAAATGATCTATGGAGCGGTATTTTAAAATTTTGTGGGCATAAACATATAAAATTTCATAGCACGGGTACGATAGCATTGTGCACTCGGCAATACGACTACTCTATCGGCGGCGGGCAGACCGCATGAATGCATGGCGATACGACGAAATAGATATGGGTGGTGCGGTGGAATTTAACTGGCGCGAATGGGCGAAACTTCATCAGCATCGTTGCGGCATCAAATCAAATCCTAGCACCATCAAGATCGCAATGTCGCGACAGCAAAACTGAGCCCGCCCACGGTAGCGATACGGGCAGAGGGGCGGTAAAAGCAGCGCCAAAATCGTCACCATCGCAGCAGAAAGAACAGCGCCGTCTAATAAGCCAGTGCGACACCGCGCAACGCAATTAAAATCCTCGCGGTAGCAAGCGCGGCAACGAAGTTGTCGATGTAGCGGAGCAAAATTAACGCTACCAAAATAATAAAATCAAAGACCTCGCGACAAGCGAGGCTTCCGACGCAACGGCAACAGAATCAACATCGCAGCAGCGGGAAATTAGCGTAGTCGTGACAAGATCAGCGCGAAGCTACGATATAATCGACGCCATCGAAGCGAGACTGGTGCGACCCTACAGCAAGATCTGCGCTACTGCGGCAGCAAGATCGGCGTCATTGCGGCAAATCGGCGAGGGTTCATAAAATTTTACGCGAAATTTTATACGAAATCCTGTATAAAATTCTATGATTTTGGCTTGAGATCGGCCCGAGATCGATCCTCAACCAGTCTGTAATCAACTTGCGATTAGTCCGTAAAGTAGCTTTAAAATCGTGGCGGCAACGACGAATAGAAGCATCTTACGCACAAATTTCACGTCGCATCGCATCACTAGGCTTGAGCCTGCGAAGCTGCCCGCGATCTGTCCGACCGCCATCACCGCTCCGACGAGCCATAAAATCTGCCCGCCGATGATAAAAACGCCCAAAGAGACGATGTTTGAGGTGAAATTTAAAACCTTCGTGTGTGCGACCGCCTTTTTCATATAAAGCCCTAAAATTCCCACGAGTGCAAACGTCCAAAACGAGCCCGTGCCTGGACCGAAAAATCCGTCGTAAAACCCTAAAACAAGCCCAAAAATCGCGTAAAAGCTCTTTTTTGACATCTTGGGCCTTGCGGGCGCTTCGCCTAGGTTCGGCGAAAAAATCATATAAAAGAAAAGCGCCAGCAGCAGGATCGGAATGAGATAGTTTAGGAATTTCGCATCGATTAGAAGCAGGACATAAGCGCCGACGAGCCCGCCTACGAACGTAAAAATCACGCCGCGCAGGATCTCCGCCGCATCGACATAGCCCTTGCGGATGAAATTTAAAGCGGCGGTGAAGCTTCCGAAGCTGCCTTGAAATCTATTTGTGGCGATCGCTACATGCGGCGGAACGCCCACGGCAAGCAGCGCAGGCAGCGATATCAGCCCGCCGCCGCCTGCGATCGAGTCGATAAATCCGCCGAAAAACGCCGCCGTAAAAAGCACCGCAAACTGCCAAAGCTCAAGCTCCATTTTTGTCCTTTTTTAATTTCCAATATTTTACAAAAGGTGAACTTAAATTTTAACCGCCGTACATCGCAACAACAAATCGTATGCTATAATAGTAAAAAATAAGGATAAAGAATGAATAATGGTTTCAAAAAAATCATCGATCTAATTTTAAAAATTTTCATCATAAGTGTATCTATTTTAGGAACAATCATTATATTAATAATAGCATTGGTTATAGCGGGAATTTATTTAAAGCCGTATGGCGATTTTTGGAATGTAAAGAATAATAATTTTGAGGAACTCAATGCTTTAACAGATAATGCAGATATGGATGGATTGCTTTTATATCGTAGAAAAATTCAACCAAACGCTGCAGATAGTTTAGATGAAATCTGCTATGTTCATTACGTAAAGTTAAATTCTACCAATGGCATAACAGAAAAGAAGCTCATTGAAAACGGCTACAAACCATCTGATAAATCCAATTGCGTCGCCCAAGACAGTAATCTGACAGAACTAACAGAGATCACATTTGCAGCACCGTTTTTTCATTATCTAGGTTATAGCGATATATTCAAATTCAACAAAATATATTTAGTCTATGGCTCGACATCTCACTTAGATGTATCTACCATAAGCGCGAAAAATGGACAAATCTGGCAAAAAAAAGGACATGAAATTATTATCTATCCAGGAGAAAATATAATTCAAAAAAACAGACTATTCACCGAATGCTTCGGTCCACTCGGTATGTGCAATTAAAACTGAAATCAATCGGCTAGTAAAGCCAAAATTTTATCTATCTCGCCGCTCTGTCCGAGGCGGTACAGCGCGAAGTCGTATTTGATGGGATCGCTCGGATCGAAGCGCCTTAAGCTTTGTGTAAGCTGCAAAACCGCCTCGAAATCGTAACTCTTGCGATCGATCAGCCCAAGCTTAAGCGAAACTTTATGCGTGTGGGTATCGAGCGGGATGAGGAGGCGCGATTTTTCGATCTTTTTGTACAGCCCCAGATCGATGTCGCTGTCGCGCACCGCCCAGCGCAGGAAAAGATTGTAACGCTTATACGGCGACGTGGGCTTTTGCGCGAAGCCACGCCCGAAAAAAAACTCATATCCCGGGCTGCGATAGGGATTTAATTTGTAAATTTCGCCGATTAAAAAATTTATCCCATTCTCGATCCGTCCGCTTTTTTGCATACCGCAAAGCACGCTCTCCTCGATACTAAGGCTGTTTTTAAGCCGCTTTAAAGTTATAAAAATTTCAGCGACGTCGCGCGGGCTTTGAAATCTATATTTTTTGCCCGCAAGCTCCGCTCTCATGCGCTCATCGCTCGCGTCCAAAAGCGAAAAATCAAGCGAGCGGAGGAATTTTAAAATTTGAGCCGCGCTCCCGTAAGCAAACAGCGCGCAGATAAGCGCTACTACGTCGTTTCGATGTCCCTTTGCGACCTGCAGCGGATCGGGCGCGCCGAAAAGATCCGCGTCGCAATTTTTCAAATCGGCGTAATAATCTAAAATTTGCTTTAAGCTTTTCATTTTGCGTAGTAACTCATCGTCGTAGCGCCGAATTTACGTGATTTAAGCAGCGCGAAATCGCCGATTTTAGGCGGCAGCTCAAGCTCGCTCATATGCTCAATCGCGATTAGCAGCTCGCACTGCACGGAGCCCAGGCGCGCTATCAGCGCCAGCACCCGCTCGTAAATCCCACCAAAACCCTGCCTGATCGCAAACGGCGGATCCAGATAGACAAACACTCTGCGCGCGGGATCGGAGACGGAATTTTCGCCGGAATTTACAGCATGGCTTTCGCTAGAATTTGCGGCAGAGCATTCGCCTAAATCGTTTGCGGCAGCACTTTCGCCCAAACTGCAGGCAAAATTTTCGTGGGAATTAGCGGCGAAATTTTTTCCTGAACCGCGGGTTAAATTTACGTTTGGGCGCGAATTTTCTTCGCAACTAGCACCAAAATTACCACTAGAATTCGCAGTGGAATTTTTTCTTGAATCATAGATGAAATTTGCGCTTGAATATAAACTTTCTCCGCAACTAGTGCTAAAATTCTCGCCTAAATTTAAGATTTCTTTCTCTTCGCAGCTCGCGCCTAAGCCCGTACTGCGATTTGCGTCAAAATTAGAGCTCTCGCCGCATTTTGAGCTTAAATTTAAGTTGCAATTAGCGGTCTCGGTGCTGCTCGCGTCGTATTGAGAAGCGCAGTTATCGTCAAACTTTTCGCTAAAGCTCGCGACGTCCGTGGCTAGCGAATTCATGCAGTATTTTATGCTAGTAGCGCTCGCATAATCGACAATCTGGGCACAATCGCCAAAGCCCTCGCCCGCGCAATCGTCATTTGCGCCGCCCTGTGCGCTATTTTGCACTCTGTCAGACATACTGCTTCGCGTGCCACATTTTGCCAAATATTTCACGCCGCTTTGCGCTTCTACGCTTTGCTCGGCGTGGTATCCGTTCTCGCCCTGCTCTACGCCACTAAAGCTTTTGCGGCAGCCCACTTTTTCGCTGCCTAAATTTTCACAGTAGGCGGCGTCGACAGCGCAGTCTTTGTCCAAATTTTTGCCGCTTAAATTTGGCAAATTCGCGCCCGAGCGTCCGTTTATATCCGTTTGCAGCTCGTGCAAAATTTCGAGTAGTTCCTCGAAGCAATCACCCAAAATCGCGTTTGCGCCGAGCCCAAAAAGCTCAAAATTTTTCCGCATTATCTTATGCGCGGCAGCGTCCTTTTCGATCGCATAAACGTTTTTTGCGCCGTTGCTTAGCGCTTCAAGCGCCATCGCGCCGCTACCGCCGAAGCACTCGATAAACGCCGCGCCGCGCAACTCCGCTCGCCAAGTATCAAAAAATGAGCCCTTTACGATGCTTTTCGTGCTGCGCGTGCTCGAAAGCGCGGGCAGAGCGAGCCTTTTGCCCTTATAGATGCCGCTTGAGATTTGCGTAAAGAGCGTGCCGCCAAGCTTGGAAAATTTAGCCATTTTGCCTTCTTAAAATTTCGATGATTCTTGCCTTAAACTCATCAAATAGCGCGCAAATTTCGGCTTCTGTCGCGTCGTATTCGCTAAAATCCCGCTTTAGCTCGCCTTGAAAATCCTCTAACTTCGATAACAACATCTGCTTGGAAAACGGCAGCGCCAAATCTCCGTCTTCGCCGATCAAAAATAGCGGTTTTGCCGATCTGTGCGGCTCATCGCTTATCACAAAGTCGCAATCCTGCGCGCTTGCGGCACGATCTTTTAAAAACAGCTCCAGCGTCTTTTGTAAAATTTCGCAGTCGCAATCGATAAAAGCTTTCATCAAAGTCCCTTTTTAAATTTTATCATCTTAAACTTTTCGCCAAACTCCGCGCGCAGGTGATTAAACTGTAAAAGCGCGTTTAGATAGCCCCTCTCGCCGCTTTTTTGCATAAAAAGCTCTAAAAGCTGGACCGCGCCGAAGTCTATGAGAGCCGCGATCTGTCTTTTAAAATCTGCCGTGACGGCGCCCGCGTCCTCAAACGCAGCACGCAAAATTTCAAAATTTACGTCGTAGGTAAGATCGCTCTTGCCGTAAAAATCGCTCAAGTTTTGCACCTCAAAGAAGCTAAAAACCTCGTGGTTTCGGTAAATCCGCAGGCTAAAATCGCCGCTAGCGCCCATCTGTCCGTAATCGAAGGCTATGAAATAAAACCGCTGCGCGCTAGCGCAAATTTCGCGCGCAAAGCGAAAATATCCGACCGGGATTTCGCCGCGCGAGATACCGAATCTGAGCGCAAGGGTTAAAATTTCACGTTCTTTTATGGGAGCAAATTTTGCCGCGCCGCTTTCGATAAAAAGCATATTTTCGCCGTCCACCGCCTCGCATTTAAAGGCGTCGAAAAGCTCGTTTGCCACAAAGATCGCGTCTTTAAATTTCGCCTCGTGCGCGCTTGTGAAATGCTTTAGCGCGATTTCGTCGCCGAAACTCTCCGCAAAGCTCGCCCGCTGCAGCTCGCGCAGGCGCTCGTGCGGCTCGATGATCGCAAAGCTAAATTTATCAAGCGCCGCCGCGCCGCCCAGCGTAAAGATAGCTTGCGCTATGTCGCAAAGCAGCCGCCCGTCGTGCGAGCCGATCTCTACGATAGCGATTTTGGCGCTATTTTGCGGTTTTTTTGCAAGCGCGACATCTAAATTTAGCTCGCATGCCACCGCAAAATTTTGCCGCGATACGCCCGAGCTTGCCGCGGCGTCTAAGCTTAACTCTTGCGTCGCGCAAAAATCCGCGCTTAGGCGTAAAATTTCGCGCGCGATGCAGATACCGAAGAGGCTCCCTACGCTTACGGCAGTGTAAAAATCACCGCTCTTGCCGATTTTAGCGGCATTTGCGTAGTAGCTCTCGTTTAGCCAGCCCTCGAAAAAATCGCTAAATTTCACGCCCGCACTATCTCGTCCAGGCTCTTGCGTAGGCGCGCAAAGCCCTCTTTGATCTCCGGTTTTTTGATATTTAGCGCAGGCAAAAATCTAAGGGTGCACTTGCCGGATTTTAGGATCAAAAGTCCGTTTTGCAGGGCTTTATTAAAGATCTCGCTCAGATTTTTTTCATCGCGTAGCACGAGGCCTTGCATCAGACCGAGCCCCACGCGCTTTTCGATCAGGCTAGGATAGTCTGCGGCGATGGCGTCTAGTTTTTTGATAAATCTTTTTATAGTCTTATCAAGCTTACCGCTCGCTTTTAAAAACTGAAGCTGCGAAAGCACCGCAAGCGCCGTAGAGGTCGCCAAAAAGTTACCGCCGAAGGTGCTGCCGTGCTCGCCCGGAGCGAAAATGTTTTGCTGCGCCACGCACGCGCCGATCGGTACGCCGCCCGCAAGCCCTTTGGCAAAGGTGATGATGTCGGGGCGGATGTCGTAAATTTGCGACGTCGCAAACTCGCCCGTGCGATATACGCCGCACTGCACCTCGTCGGTTATTAAAAGCAGCTTTTTCTCTTTCAAAACAGCCGCCAGCCTTTGCACGCTCACCTTATCCAGAGGCTTGATACCGCCCTCGCCCTGGACTAGCTCGATCATCACGGCGACGCTATTTTCATCGATATGCGCGATGATATCGTCGATATCGTCGAAAAATTTAAACCCGGGCATATAGGGCGCGAAAATTTCCGGATGAAATTTCTCCTGCCCGGTAGCTTGTAGCGTCGCTAGCGTGCGACCATGGAAAGAATTTCGCAGAGTTAGAATTTCAAATTTTTTATTAGGGAAATTTACGGTGCCGTATTTGCGCGCCATTTTGATCGCAGCTTCGTTAGCCTCCGCGCCCGAGTTGCAAAACACCGCGTATGTGCGGTATCCCAAAAGCTCGCTAATCTTTTGAGCCAGGGCTTCTTGAGGCAAAATTCTATAGATATTTGAGCCGTGGATGATCTGCGCGGCTTGCGTGCCGATCGCTTCCAGCACGATCTCATTTGCGTGCCCCAGGCAGTTTACGCCGATGCCCGCGCCAAAATCCACGTAATCCTTGCCCGCTTCATCATAGACTATCGAGCCCTCACCTCTTACTAGCGCCACGTTTACGCGCGCGAAATTATCCATCAAATAATTCATTGTTTGTACTCCACTTTAGGCAGATGCCAAGATTTGTAATAAGCTACCATGCGAAACGCAACCCCTAAAACCAGCAAAATAAGCACCGAAACTACGCCGCCAAGTCCCAATCCATCAAGCACGAAATATATCAAGCCCACGCCCATGCTTATCGTGCCATAAAGCCCCGTATGCAAAAACCACGGCACTTCGTTCAGCAGCACGTCGCGCAAGATGCCGCCGCCCACGCCGTTGCAAAATGCGATCAGCACCACGCCGAAAACGTTATGATTATAGCTTAGCGCAACCATCGCCCCGACGATCGAAAAGCTTACGACGTCGATCGCATCGGTTAGAATAAATAAAAATTTACCCTCCAAATCGCGGTTCTCGTAAAGTTTGGCAAAAATGGCTACGGCGCTTACCGCAAGCACGATGGTTACGGGCGCGTAGTGCGTGAATGAGTAGATCTCGCGGCTTACCAAGGTGTCGCGCATGATCCCGCCGCCAAGCGCCGTCAAAAATGCCGCAATAAAGATCCCAAGCCAATCGCAGCCCTTCTTTACGCCGAATAAAAACCCGCTAAGCGCCGCCGAAGCGATGCCTATGCACTCCGTAAACTCTAAAATACTCATATCACAAACCGCTAAAATCCTTTTAAAAACGCATTTTACAACAACTAAATATAAATTTGGGTAAAGCGCGACGGGCGGGAGAAATTTAGGCGCGGTGAGATAAATTTCAGAGCGGCGGATAAAATTTGAGCGCGGCGAATTAAAATTCTACGAGATAGAATTTTACGAAACAGAATTTCTCTAGATAAAATTTTACGCGGCAGAATTCTACGCGGCTAAAATACGGCGTCGCTTCCGCGTAAATATAAAATTTAGACTTGAAATTTCTTGAAATTTATAAATGCCTGTGAGATAAAATTTCACAGAATTTTATCGCGGCTAAAACATACGGCGTCGCGGTCTGGCGCAAATTTTAGCTTTAAATTTACGGCATAGCTGAGCTAGAAAGAATTTAGCGCCAACGAGACCGGCTTTATATTTGGCAGCTAACGGCGCATAAATTTTGATTTGAAATTGCGCCCTTGTTTTGGCGCCGTGTTTTGGCGCCATAAAATTTCATCTTATTTTACGATGACCTAGCCCGAGTGGAATTATACGTAAAATTTTAAAATTTAGCGGTCGAATTCTGCGTAAAATTTTACGCCGAGCCCCCGCTAGATTAGCGCAGCCGCTCTTTTAAAATTTCCCAAATGCCGGGCATTGCCAGCAGTCCATTATGCGGCGCGGCGGCTATTTCATAAAATAGATCGCCCGCCTTAAGAGATCCCGCAAGATCATACGAGTGATGCACCGGTATCAGCTCGTCGGCGGCGCCGTGGATGAGCGTGATCTGCGTACCGCGTGCCGCTTGCAAAAATTCCGCGGTCGGAATCTTGTAGCGGATCAAAAATTTCGGTACGAAGGGGATTTTTTCGTGCGCAAGCCGCTCGAAGCTAAAATATGGCGCGAGCAAAATCAGCCGCGCCGCATCCCACTTCGCAGCCTGCTGCGCGGCGATGCCGCTTCCGATCGAGTAGCCGATCATCGCGAGCTTCTTGGACGAATGCTGCGCCAAAACGTAGCGGCTCATCGCATCGGCGCTCGCAAAAAGCTGCTGCTGCGATGAAATTTTGCCGTACGATTTGCCGTAGCCCGGGTAATCGAAAATATAAAAATCGTATCCCAAAGCCGCGAAATCCGCGCCGTATACGCCCCAACCGCTCACATCGCCGAAGTTGCCGTGAAAGAACAAAATCGCGCCTTTAGGCTCTGCCGCGCTAAATTTCAGCCCGTTTATCGATCCGCCCTCAAACGGGATATTGATCTCTTGAAATTTTATCGCAGCAGCGTTTGCATTATTACCCGCAGCGCCGTTTCCTGCGGCGTTTTTGCCGACGCGCTCGCCGCTAGTTTGAGCGTTTTTGTTTTTGATCTCGCCCGCTACGGCGCCGTTTTCTTTTACGCCACCCTCCACAGAAGCGTTTTCGTCCGCGACGCGGCTTGTCGCCGCACTATTTTGCGTAGCGGACGTCAATGCCTCTAAATGCTCGCCGCTCTCGGGCGCGTTTACAAGTCCGATGAATTCGGAATTTTCAAAGCTAAATTTGAAGTTTTTATCTAACGGCTCGCCCAAAAATATCAGCCGTTCCTGAAAGATATAAAGTCCCGCTAACACGCAGACATAAACACACGCCGCGATAACGCACAGCCTAAGTAAAACCCTCATCGCCGTTCTTTAAATTTAAAACCGAGACGCAAAAACGCGCGGCGGCACGCGAAATTCCGCCTAGCCGCTAAACTTTAAACTCGCTCAAAAACCACTGAAATGCTAAGATCAGCCCCGGCGCGCGCACGATCTTTTCGTCGAACATAAACTCTCGCGCTTTGGCTGCAGGCAGGTAGAAAAGCTCGATATTCTCGCCATCCACGCCACCGCCGGCTCCTAGCTTCATAGATTCGTCGATGCACGCGAAGTACAAAATTTGGCGGTTTGCCGCAAAGCCCAGGGCGCTGTAGTAGCTCGTGATAAATTTCAGATCCTTCACGGCATAGCCGGTCTCTTCGAGCACCTCTTCGATCGCCGTTTGCTCCTCGCTGATACCCTTGTCCAAAATGCCCGCGCAAAGCTCATAGGTGTAGCCCTTCTCGGGCGAATTTATTAAATTTTCCTCTTGATAAAACCACACGCTGGGGCGAAACTGCTTGACGAGCAAAAGCGCGTCGCGCTGCGTATGATAAAGCAAAATCGAGACGCTATCGTGCACCTTGACGCAGTCCCACGCGCGCGCCACGCCGTCCATTTCGAAATTTAGGCGAAATGGTTTAACGAAATTTGAGCCTTTAAGCTCCGAAATTTTAAAATTTTTTATAGTAGTATCCACGTCGCAAGTCCTAAAAAGCTAAAAAATCCCACGATGTCCGTCACCGTGGTAAGCAGCACGGAGCTGCCGACGGCGGGATCGATATTTAATTTTTTAAGCGTGATCGGAATGACGGCGCCGAAAAGCCCCGCGAGCGTTAAATTTAGCACCATCGACATCGCAATCACCAGCCCCAAAAGCTTAATGCCGAACCAAAAATACGCCACAAACCCCATCAGCGTAGCAAAGATCAGGCCGTTTACGAAAGCGATCGTGATCTCGCGAAAGAGAACCTGCTTTTTGTCTTTAAACGCTATCTCGCCCAGGGCTAGGCGGCGCACGGTTACGGTAAGCGCCTGCGTGCCGGTATTGCCGCCCATGGAGGCGACTATTGGCATAAGCACGGCAAGTGCGACCAGCTTTTCGATAGTGGCGTCAAAAAGTCCGATGATCGTGGAGCTTACGATCGCCGTGCATAAATTTACCGCTAGCCACACAGCGCGCGCGCGACCCGCCTTAAAGATCGTAGTCTCGTCGTCTTCGGCTTCGTCATCGACGCCCGCGAGGTTGTAAATTTGCTCGGTGGCGCGCTCTTGGATGAGATCGTGGATATCATCGGCGGTGATACGCCCGATGAGTATGCCGTTAGCATCGACAACAGGGATGACGTTAAGGTCAAATTCTTCAAAATCCTTGATCACGTCGTCGATCTTATCGGTATCGGTGGCGAAGTGGATTTTATTTTCGGCGCCGAATTTTTGTGAAATTTGCTCCAGCGTGAGCGAGAAATCGTATAAAATCAGATCGGATGTCGAAAAGCTCGTAAGCAGGTGCCCTTTTTTATCGAGCACAAAGAGCTGAAAGACGTTCTCGATCTCATCCTTTTCGCGCATAACGCGCAGCATCTCGACCGCCTGTCCCAGAGTCTGATCCTGCCTCGCACTAAAGACCTCGGTCTGCATATACGCGCCCGCCTCATCTTCGCTATATTTGGAGATAGTAAGAATATCGTGGCGATCGTCCTCGTCAAGCCCATAGAAAATCTGCTCGGCCTTGTCCTCGTCGATTTCGCCGATGTTTTGCAAAAGCTCCGCCTGATCGTCACTTTCTAGCTCCTCGATCGCTTTGACGATCTTTTCGTGAGGTAGAGTTTCGATGACGTCTTCGAGCATATGCTCGGGCATCTCGAGCGCCGCATCAGCAAGATCCTCAGGATCTAGCTTTTTTAAGAATTCTACGTATTTTTCTTCGTCGTGCTTCTTTAGAGTTTTTAAATGCTCCGTAAGATCGGCGGCGCTTAGCTCATGTTCAAGCGTATCGCCTAGATGCGCATCAAGAAGCGCTTTGGCTTCCTCGACGTCATCTAGCTGCTCTTTATTTTCCATTTTTGGCCTTAATTTATCGTGATAAGCGACTCGTAGTTTTCAAATTTAGTAGGGTTTTTCGAGCCGTCTTTAGCCGCAGCCATTCTGGCGTCCATATCTTTGACGAGAGCTTTAAATTTAAGCTCTTCGGCGCTTATAACGTTAGTTTTTTCAATCTTGACTACCTTAAGCGGATCTATCGCCTGCTTATTTTTATAAAGTCCGAAGTGCAGATGCGGTCCCGAACTAAGCCCGGTCGAGCCCACATAGGCGATTAACTGACCTTGCTTGACACTAACGCCTGCTTTTGTGCCGCTAGCAAAGCCGCTAAGATGTGCATAAAGCGTACTGATACCGCCGCCGTGGTTGATCTCTACGGTGTTGCCGTAGCCGTTTTTACGCCCTACGAAGCTAATCTTGCCCGCCCCTGCGGCATTTACCCTAGTGCCTTTGGGGGCTGCATAATCTACGCCTAAGTGCGCGCGATATCGCTTTAAAATCGGATGAAATCTTTTAGGGGTAAAATACGATGAAATTCTAGTATAAACAAGCGGTGTAATCAGCAGAAAAGATTCGACCTTTTTGCCGCTTCGGTCGTAGTATTTATCATCGAAAAAATATAGCGATTTGGGCTTTTTATTTTCCTCGATCATTCCTGCGGTGATATTTACTCCGCCAAAAGGCTTGCCAAGGCGCGTTTTTTGCTCGTATAGGATCACGAGCCTATCGCCCTTTTGCAGCTTTTTAAAATTTACCTCGTTTTTAAAAACAAGCATAAACTCATTCGCTAAAGCCGCATTACCCGTAGCTTTGATGATGTCTTGATAGGGCGAGCTTTCGATCTGAATTCCTAAAGAGTAGCTGTTTTCCTCATAAACTATCGGAGTATAAACGAATCTAAAAGTGCCGAATTTATCGCGGTAGATGTGGATCTGAAGCTCCTCGCTGACGGGAATTAACAGCTGAGAGACGCGACCTGCTGGATCACGCAAAATTTGACACTCCACGCCAGCTCGTACCTCGGCGGCAAGCTCCTGATCCTCTTTATCCAGGTCATAATATACAGACGCGGGAATGCCCGCAGTTTCCATAAATTGTAGCAGACTTACACCATCGGGCCAGGCAAACTTCTCTACGCTGAGGTTGTTCGCAAAAACTACGCCTATCCACAGAAAAAGCAATATAAAAATTCTAGTCATATAAAAACCGCTTTAAAATATTATTTTAAGGCGGGATTGTAACGAAAAAACGCTTATATTTCGTAAATACCGCGGAATTTTATCGCTAATTTCAAAGTTTTATGTATAATTAGCCGAAATTTTATTCAGGAGCAGAATTTTGAAAAAAGCTTTACTTATTTTAGGTCTATTTTTAAGTGCGGCGATAGGAGCGGAATTTAACATGCCGCGATACGAAACCGCCCTACTTAGCGTAACGGATGGTTCTGGCGAGATCACAGATAGCCCTACGATTGCCGTAGGTAGCAGCGGAGTGGTGATGCATAATTTCGGTAGCGGCGCAAGCTCCATCATCGCGCGTGCCGTCGTGACGCAAAAAAGCGCAGGCAAGGCAAAGGTGCGATTTGAGGTTTTTGATATGTTAGCTCAAGAGGCGCTGCCACTGCCTAAAATTTTACCCTCAAGCGGCGATAAAGTGATCTTAAATTTCCTCTATGACCGCGCCATAATCGTCGCGCCTAATGCTGAAATTTACGAGCAGGTTATCAAGGCTTTTCCAAATATAAATTTTATCCACCCAGATCTTGGCGGCGCCTATCTTAGCTACAATCACAAGCCAAATCCTAGCCGAGACGATTTTCGTAAAATTTGCGCGCAAAACAGCGCCGGACTGATTTTTATCGCGATGGATAAACAAGGCGTATTTGCCGACTGCGTCAGCTTCAAGCCTTTGCGCACGTTCGCTAGCGGCAGCGTGGCTTATTATCAGCTGCCGTTTTACTCACGCGTGGGCGAGATAAAGACCGTCATTTGGGACTTTACTAATGGCCCGATCAGCGATTACGACAAACACTACCGCTATTTGCTGGGCTTAGACGGCGATGAATAGCGTCGCGCGAGCGTTTTTTACAAGTCTATTAGGCGCGGATAATGCCTATTTTGACGAGGCTCATCGCACGGCATACTGCTACGACGCGACGAAAAGGCGCTGTCTGCCGGACGGCGTGCTTTTCCCGCGAAGTGAGGACGATGTCAGTCAAATTTTAAAATTCTGCAACGAAAATTTAATCCCCATAGTTCCAAGAGGCGCAGGTAGCGGTTTTACGGGTGGATCTTTAGCCGCAAACGGCGGAGTGATTTTGGCATTTGAAAAACATATGAATAAAATTCTAGAAATAGACATGCAAAATCTACTCGCCGTAGTCCAACCCGGCTGCATAAATATCGATCTGCAAAAAGCAGCTGCAGTGCGCGGGCTTTTTTATCCGCCCGATCCCGCAAGCCAGGATTATTCCACGCTAGGAGGCAATGTCGCCGAAAACTCCGGCGGTATGCGCGCCGCAAAATACGGCATCACCAAAGACTACGTAATGGCACTGCGTGCGGTACTGCCTAATGGAGAGGTGATCCGAGCGGGCAAACGCACTATCAAAGATGTCGCAGGCTTCAACGTGGCAGGAATTTTAATCGCAAGCGAAGGTGCACTTGCCGTCATCACCGAAATCACGCTCAAACTAATCCCGATGCCAAAGCTTAAAAAGACCGCGATGGGCGTCTTTCCTAGCGTAGATGCGGCAATGAATGCCGTGTATAAGACGATGGCTGCCGGTATCACGCCCGTGGCGATGGAATTTTTAGACGCGCTGTGCATAGCCGCGGTCGAGGAGAAATTTCACAAGGGCTTGCCGAAGGGTGCGGGCGCGATTTTGATCTGCGAAACAGACGGCAATTTAGAAGCAGTGCTTTTGGAAGAGCTCGCACTCATAAAAGAAATTTTCGTTCAAAACGGCGCGAGCGACTTTCGCGTCGCAGAAAGCGAAGAGGAGCGTGCGGGCATTTGGTTTGCGAGACGCAACTGCTCGCAGGCGATCAATATCTACGGCACGCTTAAGCTAAATGAGGACATCACCGTCCCGCGCTCGCAGCTGCCCGAGCTACTGCGCCGTATCGCGCGCATCGGCGATAAATACGACGTGCACGTGCCCTGCTTCGGGCACACGGGCGATGGCAATGTCCACACCAACGTCATGGTCGCCGACAAAAAAGATGAAGGTCAGGTGCGACGCGGACATGACGCAATCACCGAAATTTTCAAAGCTGCAGTTGATCTTGGCGGTACGCTCAGCGGCGAGCACGGCATCGGGCTAAGCAAAGCAGAATTTATGCCACTAGCCTTTAGTGCAGCGGAGATGGAGCTATTTCGCGCGATCAAAAGGGCGTTCGATCCAAAAGGTATCTTAAATCCCGGAAAAATGGGGCTTTAAATTAGGATCGTCATCCAACTTCTACGGTGATTTGAAATCGATTTATCCCACTTATCTCATCTAAAATTTTACTTTCTTACAATATGCCTACTTAAAATTTATCTTGCTTGCAATTTAGCTTATTTACAGGCTACTTCGAGTTAGTTTTAAGCTTGATCTACCCATTTACAGATCAATTTTGCTTACTTTGCAATTAATTTTATTTGCCTTGCAATGAATAATTTTACTTATTTATTGACAAATTCCCATTCCCTTGTGAATTGATTTTATTTACTTCGCAAATTAATTATCCCGTGCGATCTTCTTCGGATATTTTTGCCATATCAGCTGTGATTACATAGCTACTCGCTAGTTTGCGCAATTTTTTCTCTTTCAACGATATATAATTTAGCACCATGATTATGATGAAATCCCTATATCGCGATGGGTAAGTCTATGACAAGTTAAAATTCTGTCAATAAAATCCACAGCATAGATTAAATTCTAAACTTCCAAGATACTGAAATTTTAAAATCACTATCTATAGATATTATCGCAATATGCGAAATTTCAGCAATAAAATTTAAAAATGAGATTCCACGAAATTTCATAAAATTCATAAAGCTCCGCAAAATTTCTACGCTAATTTCGATCTCACCGTATTATCATCTAGCTAGCCCTGCCATCTATTTAGTCGCATTAGCCTCGCTTGCATTTATTTTATTCATCGCGGCTACTACATTGCAGCTAAACTCAGCTCCCAGCTTGCAGGCTTTGTCGTAGTAGATCATCGCCTTATCCAGATCCGGCTCGCCAAATTCCTTCTTTGAATACGCTAGCCCGACCCTTTGGCATCCCTCTGCCAAAGCGGCATCACAAGATTTGAGGAAAAACTTAAGAGCGCCCTGATAGTCTTTCTCTTCGTAGCTAGCAACCGCAGCGTTCAAGCAGCCCTCGCCTAGTCCCAAATCGCATGATTTGGCAAAAAATGCGAATGTATTTTTCTTATCAGCATTTTTATAAGAGATTATCGCGGCATTGTAGCAAGCTTTGGCAGCTCCCAGCTCGCACGCTTTGGAATAAAACCGCGCGGACTTGCCCTTATCTTTCGTAGTTTTATATAAATTTTGCTCGTCGTAATATAAATCCCCCGCGATAGCACAGCTATTTTCTAGCCCTGCTTCACAAGCTTTTTCAAATGGCTTTTTTGCTGCTTCATAATCGCGCTCCTCAAGCAAATATGCTCCATAGTCTTCGCACGAATTAGCCCTACCGACGCCGCATCCGACAAACGAAATCGCCTGCGGGAAAAATATCTGCGCGAGCAAGTAGGCTGCTACGATTAGTGCGGCAATCGACGCTAAAATTTTCATTTTTGCTCCTTTTAAATTTTAAAAATAATTATAGCAAAAAGCGAGGGATAAAATTTTAATTTTTGATAATAGCTGTGAAATTTGCGGCGAAATTCCTGCAAAATTTCTATCAAAATCCCAAGCAAAATTTTAAATAAAATTTTAAACGGAGCTTTGAGCGGAATTTTAAAAAAGCAAATTAAAATTTTACTTGCAAGATTATTTTTATGGCTGGCTTGCCTCAATTTTTACTCGCACGTCTATATGACTGTCCACGGCTATAGTATTTATAATAGGACTAAAACGTATTTAATCCTTGAGGTCTTAAGCACCTGCAGCCTCTGCAATGGCGATTTATCAGGGCGATAATCTAGTGTGTAAAATATTTTGTCGCATACCAAGCCCGTAGCAAGCATCTTGCCACGCCCTAGAAAACTTTTGAAAATTTCGCATTGCTGCTTAGAAATTTTAAAAAATTTTACGCCGCCAGCCTTTAAGTTTTATCTTAGAAATAGGCTTTTCTATGCCAAAATCGCAGGCATAATGCGTCTTTAGGCATTTTTTGCTCCGATACCCAGGCTTCTTAGATCCACGCCACTTAGATATGGTGAGTCTTAAAATAATCAAGACTGCGCAGTATCTGTATCGCGTACGTAAATTTCATATGTGTATGCTGCACCCACACATCATCCATGAGCACTATATTTGCCGCGATTCCGCGCGCTGTATGCCAAAAAAGCATATCGACCGCGAGCAATAAATTCCCGCTTTTCGCCGCTTACACGATCCATGAAATTTTATCCTCTCGGTCTTTAAATTTACGCTTCTTTAGAGCCGAACTCTATCACAACCTCCTCCTCGCCGAACCACATCACGGAGTTTTTCATATCGCAAAACCTCGCCTCATCCGCCATCAGCTCCGCTAGCACCGCTCGCCCTACCTCGCTGTTTCGCGCATCCGCAAACGCTTGCACGCTCTCATACCATAGCTCGCCCATCGCGTCGTAGCCAAACGCCGCCGTCTCGCGCTTGGTGCTTTGCCCCTCGGGGAAAACGGGCATGGTTTTTGCATAGCGGACGATATTTAGTGCCTTTTGATTAGCCAAAACCTTTTGCGAATGCGCCGCCCAGTGCACCAAAAACTCCTGCTGCGTGATACCCGGCGCCCTTTTTACTAACATCGTGATCTTAAACATAACCGCTCCCTAAATGAAATTTATCGCAAATTTGCGCCCTATTCTATGATGCATCCGCGTTTTTGCAATTTTGCTTAGTGTTCTTTGCGTCTAAATAGGCTTTGCGAGAACTTAAATAGCAGCCGTGCGCGCGAGCACAGATCCCAAAATGCATAAGCCTCACTACTTAAAGCTCAAACCGCCGTCAATCTCCACTCGGTTTAACCGCCTAAAGCGTCATTTACGGATGCTCCGAAATAAATTCCGCAGACTCTTTGCGGGCAAATCAAAATTCTGCCGAGCTTTAGCAGACGATGAAAATTTTACCGACTTTTGACGCGCATAAATTCCGTCCGTTTAGGCGGGCAAGATAAAATTTTGCAAGCATTAAGTGATCGGCAAAACAGACGAATGGCAATTCTCTCTTGCGTCGCCGCGTGTAAATTGCGTTGCTGCACACGCGCCTAGCCCTTACTCGCCAAAAACCTCTGCAAAATTATCGTTGCAGCGATGCTATCAAAGCGCGGATCCTTGCCGCCGCCTTTAGTCCCTTTGCTCGCAAACTCCGCCGCTTCGGCGCTCGAAAAGCTCTCGTCTTGAAATTTTATCTCGCCGTCAAAATCCAGCAGCGAGGCGAAGTGGCGTATGCGCCTGCTCATCTCCTCCTCGCTCGCCCCGCCGCGCGGCACGCCCAGCACTAGCACGCTGGCGCCCTTTTCGCGCAGCAGCTCGCTTAGCTCGCGCGCGGCTTGGATACGGTTTTTGCGCAGGATCGGATCGCACGGAAGCGGCGTCTTATCATCCGGTGCCGCCGCCACGCCGATACGTTTAAGCCCAAGATCGATCGCAACTATCAAATTTCATCCTTTACTTACATTAAATTTTATGGAATTTTACGGAATTTCGCCATTAAAATTATGCCACCAAAATTCCGCGATCGGAATTTCATAGCTAAATTTCATCGCAGAATTCCACCGTGGAATTTTATGAAATTTCATACAAAATAGGCATAATAAATTTCACTCGCTCGCGCCGCTTGCGAGCTATTAAATTTAGCGTGCCACGAGCTTCAAATTCCAAAATTTCGATCGCTGCACCTGGCAGGTACATCCGCACTGAGTCCACGCGAGCTGCACGTAAGCGACACCCAAACTCACGGCGGGCATAAATCCTGCCATGCAGGTGCCGGACGTGCAACCAACCCACCCCACGCAAAATCAAAATTTTAAAGCAAACCCGCACTCACGCGACGGAGCAGAAAAAAGCCCCCCCTACGCTTTATAACTCGTAAAATTTTGCCGCCGTGACCAAAATTTTCTCTTGCGACAAATTCAGCCTACCACGCTTATGCTGAAATCTGCAGCCAAATTTACCCGCAAAAATTTAGCACGATAGGCAAGCAAACATTTAAAACGCTATTTCAGAAAATTTCATGCATTTTAACACTTAAATTCCGCGCCGCAAAGTATTTATAGATCGCGAGAAGCATTCACAAACCGATCATTACCGCAAGCGGAGGCGAGCGGCGCTGCACAAACAAGCCGCGCGGGTTTGTTTTAAGCTCAAGTGCTACTTGCGGAAGGTAAAATTTTACCGAGCCGCCTTTTTCTAAATTTAAACACCGGCCGCGCAGACTACGCGCTGTACAAACAAGCCGCACCGGCGGGCAGCGCCTATCAAACCACGGCGAGCAAGCGCCTGCCGCCGGCTACTTTGCCACGATCTTTGCGCCTAAAATTTCGATCCTGCCCTCAAGTTCATATTCGTAAATTTTATCGCCGAAGCGCTCGATCGCCGCTTGCAGATCGGAATTTAGCGCTAAAAATTCCATCACCTCATCCTGCACGCGCTCGGTGCTTTGCGGCGTCTGCGGAGCTAAAGACGCGACAAACTCGCCAAAATCCGCAATCAGCCGCGCCTGAGATTTTGCGAGCAGATCGTTCGTGCCAGCGCTCTCGTCCATGCGGTGCGGCAGCACGTACACGGGCACGCCCATCTCGCGAGCTAGGCGCGCGCTTTGCAGCGAGCCGCTGCGAGGCTCTGCCTGAGCGACGATCAGCGCTTCGGACAGCGCCACGACGATGCGGTTGCGCTGCAAAAACTGAAATCCGCGCGCGCTCACGCCGTCCTCATACTCACTAAGCGCGAGACTGCGTTCGTAAATTTTGCCGATCATAGCGGCGTTTTGCGCGGGATAAATTTGATCAAGGCCGTTGCCAAAAACCGCGATCGTGTTTGGAAACGCCCCTTCGTGCGCGGCTATGTCGCAGCCGATCGCCGCGCCGCTTACGACGCAAAAGTCCGCATCGCTCAAAGCGCGCGCGAGGCGCAGGATCAAATTTTTAGTATAAACACTCATCTTGCGCGAGCCTACGATCGAGATGCGGCGCTTTTGTAACATCGCCGGCTCGCCCCTAAAATACAGCTGCGCGGGCTCGCTCGCACCGAGCCTTGCTAGGCTTTGAATTTTAAAACCGAGCTCACTCGTAGTACTCATAAATTTCGTCCAAATACACTAAATCGACCTCGCCTAGGATATCGGCGCTGTTTGCGAGTGCGCGCAGAGTGGAGCTTTTGGGATGGCCGATAGCGATGGCGTAACCCTGCTTTTTAGCAAGCGCGACGGCTTCACGCAGCTTTTTGCGCACCGCAGCGACGCTGTTTTGATTATCTAAAAACACATCGCGATGTACATATCGCATACCAAGCCCGTTCATCGCCGCCTTAGCCTTGGTAGCGGGGCTCGTGCGCGAGTCGATAAATAAAAATCCATGCTCGTTCATCGCGCGCAGCAGGTTTTGCATCGCGCGCTCGTCGGCTGTAAATTTGGAACCGGTGTGGTTATTTATAAATTTAGCGTTCGGAAAGTCCGCGCGCAGCTTCGCTATGACGCCGTTTAGCTTCTCGTAATTATCCGAAGCTCGCAGCGTCGCGGAGTTATTTTTAGCAGAGCTCGCCTCCATCGGCAGATGGATAGCGTAATGCTCAAAGCTGCGAGCGAGCGAGCGCGTGTCCTTGCGCTGATACTCGGGCGGGAAGATGGACGGCGTCACGCGCACGGGCAGCGCAGCGATCTTTTGCGCCTGCTCGTCGGTGCCTACGTCGTCGATGATGATTGCTAGCTTTGCACGAGAGCCTGCAGGCAGTGCTTTACGCGGCGATTTAGAAAGATCGTCCGTGCCGCTAGAAACGTGGCTTTGTGCGGTAGAATTTATGGAATTTTCTGGCGCGGAATTTGCCGCGGTAAAATTTAGGTCAGGTCCGCCGCTAGCCGAATTTGCGACGACGGAATTTGCGGAAGCCATAGAATTTACGGAATTTTGCGAATTGTCGTTTGCGGAATTTTCTCCTACGGAGTTCTGCCGTGCGGGCTCGATGCTCATCTTAGGCGTAGTTACGTTTTGCTCGGCGATCTTATCAAGCTCCTTTTGAATCAGCGCCTCCTTCTGTGCAGCGCTTAAACGCGGTCGTTTGCCGTGAGAATCAGAAGTGCTTTCGGGGGCTTGTTTGCGCGAGCTTTGCTGCAACGCGGCTTTATTGCCCGAAAATACGAGATCCAAAACCGCGTAGGTAACCGCACCGCTTAAAAAGCATAAGATTACGACAAAGGCGATCGCTATATAATTGATCGGGCGCTTTTTGCGACGCCCGCGTGGATTTGTATTAGCCAAAGCTTAGCCGAAATCAGTTTTTATCTTTATTTACGAGCTTACCCTTAGCGATCCATGGCATCATCGCGCGAAGCTTCTCGCCGGTTTTGCTAAGCAAGCTATTTGCCGTGATATTGCGCTCGGCGTTCATTCGCACGTAGCCAGCTTTGCGCTCGAGGATGAAGTCTTTTGCAAACTTACCGTTTTGGATCTCCTTTAGCACCTCTTTCATCGCCGCTTTGCTGCTTTCGTTTACGACGCGGTTACCGCTTACGTAATCGCCGTATTCTGCGGTGTTTGAGATCGAGTAGCGCATATCGGCCATACCGCCTTGATAGATGAGATCCACGATCAGCTTCATCTCATGCTGGCACTCAAAATACGCCATCTCAGGCTCATATCCAGCCTCTACGAGGGTCTCAAAGCCTGCATTGATGAGCGCGCAAAGTCCGCCGCAAAGCACAGCCTGCTCGCCGAAAAGATCGGTCTCGGTCTCTGCTTTGAAGGTTGTTTCGATGATGCCGGTGCGACCGCCGCCGATCGCGCTTGCATAGCTTAGAGCAAGCTCTTTGGCCCTGCCGCTTTCGTTTTGCGAAACGGCGATCAGCATCGGTACGCCGCCGCCGCTTACAAACTCGTTGCGAACGGTGTGGCCCGGGGCTTTCGGAGCGATCATAATGCAGTCTATGCCCTTTGGAGGGACGATCTGTCCGAAGTGGATATTAAAGCCGTGCGCAAACGCAATCGCGTTGCCCTCGCTTAAGCTCGGCTCGATCTCCGCTTTGAAAATGTCGCTTTGAAACTCATCAGGCGTTAGGATCATTACGACGTCTGCGGCCTTCGTAGCCTCGCCGACGCTCATTACTTTAAAGCCCTTTGCCTCGGCCTTGCTCCAGCTCGCTCCGCCCTTTTTAAGGCCCACGATGACCTCTACGCCGCTATCGCGCAAATTTTCGGCGTGAGCGTGTCCCTGCGAGCCAAAGCCGATCATAGCGACCTTTTTAGCCTTAATCAAACCCAAATCGCAATCTTTGTCGTAAAAAACGTTTATTGCCATAACGCATCCTTTTTTAAAAATTTAGGCGAGATTGTAGCTAAAATTTGCTTTTATGCAGATAAACCGCGCGCCGCAAGGGCGGATAAAGAAATTTTGAGCTATCATTGAGGCATAATTTAGCTTTAAAAGGAGCGAAAATGAAAGTGGGATTTATCGGCGGCGGAAATATGGGCGAGGCGATGATCGCAGCACTTTGCGGAGCCGGCGGACGAGATTGCGCGGCGAGCGGAGAAAATTTTGCAGAGGATAAAGAAAATTCCGCGCACGGCGGGCGGAATTTTATGTCCGATGCTCAAAATTTTACCGCTTGCGTGCGGAATTCCGAGTCCAATATGCAAAATTCCGTTAGCGACGGGCAAAATTCCTCTTGCGTGCTGTCCGGCTCCGATACGAAGCTTCAAGTTCTAGCCTGCGCTAGAAGCAAAAACGAAGCCTTGCGCAGACGCTACGGCGTGCAAATTTTAGAGGGCGAGACGCAGCTGGCGCACGCGGCGGATATTATCGTGCTCGCGACCAAGCCCGCCAGTTACGAGGGGATTTTGCACCTGATCGCGCCCGAGCTCGCGGGCAAAATCCTGCTTCTTTTGGCGCCTAATTTCAAGCTGGAGCGCGCCCAAAATATCGTAGGTGCGGACGTTTTCGTGGCCCGCGCGATGCCAAACGTCGCTGCGGGCATCGGCGCGTCGGCTACGGCGCTGTGCTACGGCGAGTATTTTGATGAGGCCAGTCGGGAGATCGTACGAGCGCTAGCCGCCAAAATCGGCAAATTTTACGAGATAGACGAGGCTGGTTTTGCCGCATTTACGGGGATCGCAGGGAGTCTGCCTGCGTATGTGTGCGCCTTTATCGAGGCTGCGGCGGATGCGGGCGTGCGGGGCGGACTGCCGCGGGCGCTATGCTACGACGCGGTAGCGGCGGCGGTAGAGGGCACGGCGCGTCTGCTGCAAAGCGGCAGGCGCCCATCGGAGCTCAAAGACGCCATCTGCTCGCCTGCGGGCACGACAATAGAGGGGCTCGCGGCACTGGAGGCGGCGGGGTTTCGCGCAGCGGTAATGGCGGCGATCGAGGCGTGCATCGCCAAAGCTCGCAGTTAGCCTCGTCGCACCTCGTCGGTTTCGGATTTCAAACACGGCGCGTTTGCTGGCGCGCTAGTATCGAAATTCTGCGCGGGCGCGCTAGCTAAAATTTTGCCTTATCTTTAAATCGAATGAGTTCGCTGTTTCTGTAGCGGGGGAGTTTACTAGCCTTATGGTAAACGAGCCGGCAAGTTCGTATTGCATTTAAAATTTTAAAATTTAGAGATTTTGGGAAATTTTAGTTCAAAATTTCACTCTTAAAATTCTAAATTTGCAGGATTATAAATTTAGCGCTCGCGGCAGGGCAAAATTTTGATTTTTAGCGGCGCGAGCTCGGCGTCCATAACCATTAAAATCAAAATTTAGCGCAGCATAGGTAGATGCGCCCGCGACTTCGAACTTGCTAGATAAAAACTCAAGCGCGGAATACAAACGCTAATATAGTGCGTCTTACGCCGAAGTCTTATTAAGACGCAAATGTAAGCCGCAAAATTTTACCGTCAATGCGAGCAGCAAATCAACCAAGCCGCGCCGAAGCGTATTTTACTACCAGAGCAAGCCTCAAATCAAAACCGCATCTCATCGCCCGAGCGAGCCTTAAATTTAAACCGCGTTTCGCCGCCGAGCTGCAAACCAAACCTGCGCGCCAAATCCTACCGAGCTGCGCAATAAAATTTGACTTTCATCTGGCCGAAGCTTTGCACGCAAAGCCGCGATAAGCAATATTATATAAATTCCTTCTCCAAAGGCTGCATCGCATTGCCGTCTGCGTCAAAAAGCACCCGCCCGCACACCTCGCAAACCTCGTCCCTAGGAGAGAGCTCGTCCGCATCCAGCTGCCACGCTGACATCTCGCCGCACTCGCAGTTTATGACGTAAAGGATCTGCCTTTTGCGGCGCTTGCCCCACGGCGCGATGTCCCAAAATAGCTCCTCTCGCTTGCCTAGCTTTTTAAAATCTTTCTCGGCGTCCTTGTGCGCGACGAGCAGATAATAAGCGTCGCTATGAAGCTCCAAAGTAAAGAGCCTAAAATCGCTCTTTTTGAGCGCCTTTTGAAACTCGTTCATCAAAAATAGGCTCGCATCGCCGCGCTCGAAATCCTCTTTTTCCGCTTCTTTTTCGAGCCTTGCGTAAATTTTATCGCACTCTAGAGCCACGCCGCTTTGCAGCGCATCAAGCCTAGAGCGGATAAATTTACCCACATCGCCCGTCTCGTCCTCGCCGGCCCAGTCAAGTATCCAAACAAGCCCTTTTCCGATAAGCGCATCCCAAAACTCGCCGTCATCAAGCTCGCCTATCTTTTCAAAACCATCCGTTTCGCCCGCCGTCAAATGCTTTAAAACGCAGCACTTATCCTTCGTCATCTTCGCTCCTTTTGATTAAATTTACCGCCTATGTGGGTCTGTTTAAATTTTACTCTCAAAAAGCTTTAAGCTTACTTTTCGCAACTCCTTACGCCGCAAATTTAGCTCACGGCGGCGGGTAAAATTTCGCTATAATTTCACAAAAGCGCTAAAATTCCAACCAAAAAGGACGCGAATGCAAACAGATCTGCAAGAAAAGATTAAGGAGCTGCAACGCAAGATCGCGCGCGAAATCACCTATTTCCAGACGGGCGGCGTGAGGCCGCGAGGCGCGATCGATGAGTGCTGGATCGGTCGCGTGCTCGCCTGCGCGGCGGAAGAGGAGCTGCCTGTGGATCAAAACGGCGCGCCAATGCTTCCTCTGGCGCAGTTTTACCTGCCCGCGCTGCCCTACGTGCCGCAGGTCTTGGGCGGCGTCAAGCTGCTTGCGGTCTTCATCTCGCAGGATCTCATCGGCAAATCCCCTGAGCAGATGGACGGTCTGTGGAAGGTCCGCGAGTATAAAAACGAGGAGGAACTCGTCATAAAGGAGCTTACAAATCCGCGCTCGCAGATAAGGCCTTTTCCTTTGCAGCCAAAATTTGCCGCGGACGATACGCCCGTTTGGGACGGCGGCGGGCTGGATGCGGACGCCATAGATGAAATTTTGCGTCTTGAGGAGACGGAGGGGCTCGAGTATTACGACGACATCGCCTTGGAGTTTTATAACTGCACGAAATTCGGCGGCTACCCCTCCTTTTGCCAGTCGGGAGTGAGCTTCGGCGATGGCTATCAGTTCGTTTTTCAGGTCTCTTCAGACGAAAAGGCGGGCTTTAACGTCATAGACGGCGGCAGCTTGATGTTTGCTAAAAACCCGCAAAGCGGCGCGTGGAGCCTGTATTATGATTTCGATTAGGCGCGCGAAAGGCTTTAGCTCGCCCGCAAAATTCCGCCGCTTTAAACGGACGCCGGGAGCGAGTAAATTTACGATGAAATTTTATCTGCACTCGGCCTTGAGCTCGCTCGGTGCGGATTAAATTTTAACGGCGGCGCGCTCCGATCTAGGTTAAATTTAAGCCGCCGAGAGGCGAGCCGAATAGATGCAGGTGAGCCGAATACAGCGAGCGGGCCGTGAAAAATTTGGCACCGTAAAATTTTAAAATTTTATAGCCCGAGATTTCGGCTTCGAGCTTGAAATTTAAGGTGCGCTTGAAATTTTAACCCGCAAATTTAAAGGAGCGAAAATGAATGCAAACGAGCTTGCAAACATCTGGCGTAGGCCGATCTACCTGCCCTATCTGCAAGATCCGCTCACGCCCGAGGCGCTGCGAGCTGCAGAAGAGGAGCTAGGGCACGCCCTGCCGCGCGAGCTAGTCATGATGCTAAGCATCCAAAACGGCGACTACCTGCGCTACGAGCTAGAGGGCTACCCGCTGGACGCCATCAGCGGCATCGGCGAGGCGCATCCGTCGCTTACGCACTTTTGCTGGGGTGAGGAGCGTGAGTGCGTGAGCTTCGAGCTTGACGGGCTGGTGCCGTTTAGCGGCGACGGACACTGGTATCTGTGCCTGGACTACCGCGCGAGCGAACAGCCTGCGGTCGCCTACATCGACGTCGAATGCGACGAGCAAAGCATCATCGCGCAGGATTTCGCTTCGTTTTTGGCGCTTTTGCGGCTCGACACGGGCGGCAAAATCGCGCTGCAAACGAGGCTCGATCTAAATGGCACAAAGGCGCGGCTGGAGGAAATTTTGGGCGTGCGCGCAAGAGCCGCCGATCCGCAGCTTTACGGCTTTAGCGTGTATAATTTCGCTCGCGAGGGCGGCATGCTGAGCCTTAGCCCAAACGAGGTTCGGCTCGGATTTGCTAGGCGGGGCGAGCGGCGGTTTAAAGAGCTTAAAAACTTC
Organism: uncultured Campylobacter sp.; assembly: GCF_938041645.1. Classification (GTDB taxonomy): domain Bacteria; phylum Campylobacterota; class Campylobacteria; order Campylobacterales; family Campylobacteraceae; genus Campylobacter_B. The sequence continues at coordinate 130,672 of NZ_CALIST010000022.1, forward strand.
AGCGAGCCCGCTCTGCGCTATGCTGAGCTGGACGCGGGCGCGATGATACTGGACGTTTTCAAAGAGGAGCTGATGGGTGAAATTTTGCGCAAGCTAAATGATGCGGGCTTGTGCGCACAGAGCCTAAAAGACGCGATCGGCACGTAAGCTTTCGCGATTATTAGTGAGTTTTGTGCGGGCTGCGGCGCGCATTCGCGTGATCGATAATGTGGACTTGCGCTCGTAAATTTAGCGCTCAAGCACCCGCCGCGCAGTCTGCGCTTTAAATGCGGGCGATAAACACCAAGCTACGCGCTAAATTTTGAAAAAGCTACAAAAGCCCTCATCGCGGTAAAATTTTAACTCACAAATATTCAGGCTGTACCGCGGGCATGTAAAAAAACCTACAGGCAAGCTAAAATACGGCGCGAGCGGACACAAATATATGCGCAGGGAGGCGCAAAATGCGCAAGCTATCGCGAACGGCGAGCGCAAATTTAGCCCGCTGCGGTAGGTAAAATTTCGCTATAATTTTGCCAATTTAACAAAGGAGAAAAGGGTGAGCGTAGAATTTCGCGTCAAAAATAAAAAGCGACCGCTATTTATGGGGTATTCGGACGCCATGAGCGTTAGCAAAGCATTGGATTTCCTGCCCGATCTATCGGTATTTGGCATAGACGAGAGCGCCGAGGACTTTGACGAGAGGGCGTTTTTTAAATCGCCTTTGAGTGAGTATGAATGTTTGATTTTGGGCGTGTGGGGCAAGAGCGGGCGCGGAATGGAGCTAAGATATGACGAGGAGCAGCAAAGCTACGCCGTGCGCGTAAATACGCCCGCGACGGTATTTGATTGGGTTTTGGCGATCTCATATCTGCAGGCGCTATCTAAGCAGCTAGGAAGCGAGATCACGGATGAAAACGGCGAAATTTACGCTCACGACAGGATAGAGCAATTCGACTACGAGCGCGATATAGCGGCGGGGCTACATTCGATAGATCAGCATTTAAGCGGCGATACGGAGATAAATTTTTGCTATGGGGTGCAGAGGCCTTTTGCGATAAACCGCGCGATGATGGATGAAATTTTAGCCTCATACAACCCCGCCGCCGAGTTTAGCAAGCGGCTAACCGAGGTGCAGTACCTAGACGCTTACAGCGCGCACCAGAGGTTTTACCGAAATGGAGATGACGGCGCGATAATGGGCTCATACGCGCTCACGCAAGACCTACCCACCATCCTGTCTTACAAGCCGTTTGTGGAGTGGCAAAACGCGGAGATGCTGAAAAATAGCGACGTCGCGCGCTGGCAGATCGCGCTCATAGGCATAGAGGGCGACGAAAAAGACGCCAGTAACTACCGCGCCATCGCCGAGCTGGAATATGGCGAGTTTATCGCGCGCCTGCCGAAGCAAAACTACCGCTTCATCGATGCGAGCTATATTTTAGTTGACGGGCTAAACGTCAATCAGCTAAAGGCACTGGCGGGCTAAATTTTACTTGCGGTGAAATTCTACAGAATTTTATCGAGGATTGACGCCGCAAAATTTAAAGACACGGAATTCGCGGTAAATCTCGCGACGCGCGAAATTCTAAAAGACAGAATTTTATCGCGATGCAAATTTAAGAATTCCATCACGATAAAATTCCGTCGCGGTAAAATTTAGAAAGGTTAAAATGAAAAGGACCTACTACGATCTAAAAATTTACGATAACGGCATGATGCGAGGTGTGCTGCAAGAGGACATCGAGGCGCTGCCGTTTTTCGACTACTGGCAAAAGATGAGTCTTGGCTCGACGCAGGGCATATACATTGACGAAAGCGGCAAAGAGCATAGGCTCGTCTATCTGCACGACTGGGAGAAATTTTGTAGATTATTCGCTCGCGAACAGGAGCTACTTAAGCGCGCCCCGGTCGGTAGCGAAAATGAGCGATCCGATCAGCGCATCTCGATAGGCAGTGGAAGGATACGACCAAAGCGTAGCACATTTTGGCTGGCGGAGAAATAGCACTCGAGCCGCAATGTATTTCGATAGGCGACAAGTAATGCACTCTCTCACAGTGCAAGCGGATTTTATCCGCCAAATAGCGGCGCGCGTTAATCAGCCAAAATCGCCGCTTCGCTTAAATCCGGGTTTAAATTTAGCTCGTCTATGATAGATAAAAGCTCTGAAATTTCCTTTTTGATCCCCGCGGCGTCCCCTAAGCTAGGCGGCGGCGAAAAGAGCATCGTCTCAAATTTGTTTTTCGCTCCGTTTAAAAATAGATAAAGCTTATCGTCCATAAACGCCACACTCACCCCCATTTTCCCCGCGAATTTTTCCTTTAGCTCTCGCAGACGCTGCATAAACGCGGGCGTCAAAAGATACCTCGCCTCAACCTTATCGTCCGCAAAGACCCGAAATTCTTTACTAAAAAACAGGTCGTCCATCTGCTCTTTTTCGCCTAAAAATCTGGTGTTTAGCGTGCGGCTCGCGACTATAGTTTGCCCGCTAAATTTCTTGTAAAACTCGCAGACCAAGACCGAGCCGCTAAACGCCTGCATATCCTTCATCGCCTCCCATGCAAAAACTATCGCGGATAGTAAATTTAGCGCCGCCGAATCGCTTAGCTCCAGCGTCGCGCCGTTTGGAATGCGGATCGCTTCGCTGAGGTTAAATTTGACGCCTTTGTAAATGCCGCTGATTTGATCTTCGGCGCGAAACTCATCGGGCGAATAGATGCCGATTTTGCGAAATTCTTTACGGCTGATGCCGGCAAATGGATCGTAGTTAAAATTTGGACCAACCTCGCGGATGGCGGCGCGGACGAAAACGTCTTTATAAAACGCTTTGTAATCCCCGAGCTCGCTGGTCACTCGGCCTCTGTTAGCCATTAGCGCGGCGAGAAAAAACGGAATATAGATAATGATGAAAAATAGCGGTGCAAGGCGATTTTCAAAAAGATGCCCTACGGCAAACCCGCCGCCTACAGGCAGTGCTATTATAAATAAAATTCCCAAAAACAGATACTTTACAAATGCTAGCCGGCACTCTTTTTGCTTTTTTGCGGTGGCAACTATCGCTTCGTTTAGATTCAAAATTTTACCTTTTTCTAAATTTACGCAGCGGATTTCGCGCTCGGAGCGAATTTTAGCAAAATTTACGCCGCAAAGATACGGCGGCGCGAGTAAATTTTATTCGGCGGATTAAATTTATGAAATTTACGTCGCGGCGGCGATCTACTCGGACGTGCGCTGATTCAGCCATGCTCTCAGATTGCCCGCGCCCTCTTTTAGCACCCCAAATCCTGCCGCGGCAATACAGACAAAATTAATTAGCGAGCCCCTTCCGCCGACATTTAAAATCCCAAAGCCTACGATCCACAGCGCCGCGCCGAAACCCAGCGTGCACACGGCGGTCGCGATCCCCAGCTTGCGGCGCAAAGGGCTTGGTTTGCGTACCACCTGAACTCGAGTGATCACGTAGCTACCCGCGTATCCTCCGCGGATGAAATACGCGCGCGCAAGCTCGCCCTCCTCCACGGGGATATCGTTAAACTCGCCGCGCAGCTTCACGCCGTCTATCTCGAAAAATACCCAAATTTTGCTATTTCCTCTTGCAGCGTGGACGCGGAGATTTCGAACCTCGCCCGTGATCTCATATTCCAATTTACCTCCTCAAACAGCTTTGCGCTTTGCTTCCGCGCTAAATTCCGCGCCGTAAAATTTTAAAATCTAAATTTTGTCTTGCTTGCAGCGCCGCCCATAAAATTTTAAAGTTGAGATTCTGCTAGCCCTGAATTTAGAGCTAAGCCTTAAAAAATTTAATAGCGATAGAATTTCAAGTAAAACTTCGCCGCTAAATTTAACTAATCGCATGCATGAACTATCTGCGCCTCGTCGAATTGCGCACGTCACAAAATCGCGGCGAAATTCCGCGCCGTAAAAGCTCACAAATCCGCCGCGGCAATATCGCAGACAAAGCCCATCGAAAAAACTGATACCGCGCGACTAGCAGTATAAATATGCGATGCAAGGCGTATAGCACAATAGACGCCATACGACATACGGCGGACGGCGAGCAATACAAAACAGACGGCGCGCACGGCAGGCAGTATAAACCGAAACATGAGCGGGGCAACCAAGCGCCTACTTCTTTAAAATTTGCTCTTTCATGAATTCGTAGAGCTGGCAGGATTTTTTATTGCCCGCGTCGCAGCCCTTTTTGACCCATCCAAGCCCCTTGGAAAATCCGCGCAGATCCCCCTTGCTCACATATAAATAGCCTAAATTATTGCAGGCGTCGCCGTAGCCCAGCTCACAGGATTTGGTGTAAAGCTTCTCCGCCTTGTCGCGATCCTGCGGCGCGCCGAGGCCCTTATCATACGCAACGCCGGCATTATAGCAGCTATCCACTAGCCCGCCGTCGCAACCTCGCTCGAAAAAGCCCACCGCCTTTGCAGGATCCGCCGCGAGCCCAAAACCGCCCGTGAAATAGACCACGGCCGCATTATGACAGCTCTTGGCATAGCCCAAATCGCAGGCCTTAACGTAACGCTGCGCGGCGGCAACGAAGTCCCTACTCAGGTGCCCTCGCTGATACAGGTTGCCTAGCTTGTGGCAGGCTACGGCGACGTTTTTATCGCACGCTGCGTCATAAAATACGCCTGCCTGCGTCGCATTGCCCTCGCCGTCGTATATGGCTCCCAAATCAAAGCAGCTATCTTTCTCGCCTGCCTCGCAAGCTTTAGCAAAAGCGAGCTTGGCGCCATCGTAATCTCCGCGGGAGAGCTTGTCGCGCCCCAGCTGCGCGCAGCTTACGCCGTCGCCGCGGTAGCATTTAAATGATAAAACTGGCGACGGCAAAAAAAGCACCATAACCAAGACGCAAACGGCGATAGAAAGTGCCGTTATGTCGATGATCTTTCTCATATCTATCCTTTTTGCGGCGATGCGCCGCGGGGCTTAAGGAGCGGTCTTGCAGACAAATCCCGTCCGAGTAAATTTTGCGGATGAAATTCCCTCACATGAAATTTGATCTGCGCAAAATTTTAGTACCTCAAGCCTTGTTTTAAAATTTTACTTAAAGCTTCCGCGCCGTAAAATTTTAGAATTTCAAAATTCCGCAAGCGGTAAATTTACGACCGAATTTAAATTTTACGAACAAGGCCCAGTGCAGTAGCAATACCGCGAAATCGCTCGCAAAATTCTAAAATCAAAATTTTACGAGCCGCAAATTTAGAACTAGCTTTAAAATTTTATAGCGATAGAATTTTAAGTCAAATTTCGCGATAAAATTTCATCCCAGATTCCGCCGTAAAATTTCGCTTTGTATTTAAATCATAGAATTTCGTTCGTGAGATTTAGGGCGATCGGCGCGAAATGTAGCCTGTGCGGCTACATTTTTTCTTTCGCGTTTAGACCCATCAGAGCAAACGCCGTGCGGATACTAAGCGCCACGAGCGCAAACAGCTTGAGCTTCGCATCCTCATTCTCGCTGCCTACGACGCGGTTTTCGTTGTAGTATTTGTGAAAGTCCGCCGCGAGCGCCTTTAGGAAATCGGGCAGCTTCTGCAAGCCGCGCGAATTAAATGCGTCGTTTAAAATTTCATTCAAACCAAGCGCCGCAAAAGCTAGGCCGAGCCCCGCTTCATCTAGCGTGCCGAAGTCCGCGCCCAAGACGTCCGCCTCGCGCTTGCCCGCTTTGGTAAAAATTTGATTGACCCGCGCATGGGCGTAGTTGATGTAAAAAATCGGATTGCTGCTATCCTCGCGCGCGAGCTCGTCCACGTCAAACTCAAGCGGCGTCTCGCCCTTTTTACTGATGAAGATAAATCGCATCGCGTCCCTGCCGATCGCGGCGAGCACGTCGCTCATCAAAATCGCGTTGCCCGCGCGCTTGCTCATCTTGTAGGCCTGCCCGTCTTTGAGCAAATTTACCATCTGCATTAGGATGATCTCGAGCCTGCTTTCGTCATAGCCCAGAAAATGCATGGCGGCCTTTAAGCGCGCGATGTAGCCGTGATGATCGGCTCCCCAGATGTTGATGCATCTATCGTAACCGCGCTCAAATTTGTTGTTGTGGTAGACGATGTCGCCCGCAAGATAGGTCGGGCGCGCATCCTCGCGGATGACGACGCGATCTTTTTCGTCGCCAAGCTCGGATGAACGGATCCAAATTTTGCCCTCCTGCTCATACATCTTGCCGCTGCGCTCAAGCTTCCTAATCGTAGGCTCAAGCTCGCCGTAGAGGCTCTTTTCGCTAGCCCAGTTTTGGATGTGAATGCCCGCGTCTGCGAGATCTTTTTGGATGATCTTTAGCACTTCATCTTTAGCAAACTCCGCAAGGATCAAAACGCGCGATTCGTCGCGGAAAATTTCATCGCCAAGCTCGGCGCGCGCAAGAGGGATGATCTCGTCGATATACTCGCCGCGGTAGTATTTCTCGGGGTAGCTCACGTCCTCGCCCGCGAGCTCGCGCGCACGAAGCGCGATCGAAGTGCCCAAAAGCTCGATCTGATTGCCCGCGTCGTTGATGTAGTACTCGGTATCGACGCGGTGCCCCAGATAGCCTCCGATACGCGCGAACGTATCGCCGTAAACGGCGCCGCGCACGTGCCCGATATGAAGCGGACCGGTCGGATTGGCGCTGATGTATTCAAGCAAAATTTTTTGCGGCATAGCGGCGGAATTCCGCGCCTCATCGCAATTTGATGCTACGACGGAATTTGACGCCTCTGCAGAATTCTGCGAAATAAAATTTTGACTAGCGGCGGAATTCTGCGATTTAGCGGCGTCGTTACCGCTTATAGCCAGATTTGCAGCGGAGTCTTTGCAAACAGGCTCACTCGCGCAAAGCTTTTCCGAAGCTGGTAAAATTCCACGTCCAAGCTCGGCGTCGTTTTTCGCAAAATCACCGCCCAATCTAAGAGCATTTTCAGCAAGAGCACCCAACACGGCGGGCTTTAGGTGAAAATTTAGATAGCCGTTCACCGCCGTAGCGCTTAGAATTTCGCTATCTTTAAATTTAGCCGCAAGCTCCTCGGCGATGAGTTTAGGCGCCTTTCGCAGCTCCTTAGCCAGCGCAAAAGCCTCGGGCGAGGCGTAATGAGCCAAACTTTTATCTTTGGGTTTTTCTAAAACGACTTTGCGAGATAAAATTTTAAAAATTTCATTTAAGACTAAATTTTTCAAATCCTTTACGCCTTTTTAGTATCGCTGATTTCGGCGTCTTTGATCTCTTCCTCTGCCTTTTTCTCGACCTTTTCAGGCGTATCGTCCTCCATCTCTTTTTTGAAGGTCTTAATGCCCTTACCTACGCCCTTTGCGAGCTCGGGGATTTTTTTAGCTCCGAAAAGTAACACGATAATCGCTAAGATAATTAACAGTTGTTGAACGCTTACGCCCATTTTTTCTCCTTTAAATTTTCCAAATTTCGATTAGCTTGCCTATGTCGCGGCTTGCCGTTTCTAGTTTGATAGTTTTATAGATTGATCTTAAATTTTCATACGCCGCTTCTAGGCGGTCGTTTATTATGAAATAATCATACTCACCTAGGCACTCCATCTCCTCTTGCGCGTTTTGTAGGCGCAAAGCAATATCGGCAGGATCATTATCGCCGCGAGCGCGCAACCTATCTCTAAGCTCTGACAAGCTCGGCGTAGTAATAAATACGCTAGTAAGCTCGCTTTTAGGCACTTTACTGCGCACGATCTCATATCCTTGCACATCGATGTCAAAAATCACGATCTTACCCCGCTCAAGCTCGCTCGTAGCAGCTTTTAGCGAAGTACCGTAGTATTTGCCGTGGACCAACGCCCACTCTAAAAACTCTCCGCGCTCGATGCCTGCGCGAAACTCGCTCTCGCTTATGAAATGGTAATTCACGCCGTCCGCTTCGCCCGCACGCATTTCGCGCGTCGTAGAGGAGATCGAGAAGTATATCTGCTCGCCAAATTCTGCGATAAGACGCTTTATAAGCGTGCTTTTGCCGCTGCCGCTGGGACCGGAGACGAGCAAAATTTTGCCCCGCACTACCGATCTCCAAACGATATGTCGATATTGATCTTAAAGTCCTTCAGCGCGTCCTTAGCGTCCTTACTGCCCGCAAATTTCTCGATCGTGTTTGCGATGCCCGCTTCCAGATCATCGCGCAGTTTGGTTTTCAGCTCCTCGGCGCTCGGTTTTTTACCGTGCTCGTTACGCAGCGGCTCGCTTTTGGCGCTGGGCTCTAACTCGCTTGCCATAAGGCTGGCAAACTCCGCCGCAGCCGAAGCGGCAAGCTCATTCGGCATAGCTTGTGCGCCAAATTTCATCTCATTTACCTGCTCGGACGCACCAAATTTATGCGCTTTAAATTCGGTGCGCTCCGAAGGCTTTGAAGCATTAAATTTTATCTGCTGCGCGGCACTCTTTGCGAGCTTGTCGGATTTAAATTGCTCGCTATCAGCAGAGCTTGCGGCAAACGAGTTTGCGAAATCGCCCTCCATAGCGCGCAAAAATCCGTCCGCAAACCCGCCAGCAACGCTATCAGCTTGTTCTCTTTGCTTCGGTAAATCTGAGGCGTCTAATATGTGTGGTAAGTTTAGCTCCGAAAAATTCGGTGTAGGAGTAGAATTTATAATCCCGGTATTGCTAGAATTTGCAGAAGCTGCGAAATTTGCGCCAATTGAATTCCATGCTTCATTATGAGCAGACATAGGCGTATTCTGTGCAAGCCCGCCAGTAAATTCCATGCTTTGAAACGGAACGGCGTTATAAAGATTTTTACGAGGTATATCGCCCGCACCCGCTAACGCAATCGGCGTATCTGAAGCGACCTCGTATTGAGACGAAATTTGCGTTTTTTGAAAATCCGTAGCCGCTTTATTTTTATCATGCGCAGATCTTTTATCCTCTTTTTCATCAGAAGCAAACGCAGCCGCGGCAAAATTATCATATCCGCCAAACTCCTCCACGGGCATGCCGGCACTATCGAAAAGCCTGGAAAAATCCATATCAAATCCGCTGTTAACAGGCGCGCCGGCTGCATCTTGCACTACTTGCGAGGCAGAATTTTTTTCATCTGTTTTATAGGCAAATGAGCCGTCTGACTCATGCTGTTCAAGCGTAACGTCCGCAGAGTCTTTCGCTTCCTCTAGATTAGGCGCAGCGTCTACCCCTTTTTCAACAGCAGCTTCATTAGAGCTGCCAGCTCTTTGCAGCTCGTCTTGCTGCGCAAGCGGTAGAGTTTCGCTTGCCCGTGTGGCAGGAATTTCATCTTCTGTCTGCGATTTATCTGTTTTGAAATTCTTAGGATTTTCATCATCTAGCGCCGCTAGAGCTATCGGAGCGTCATCCTTTGCGAGTGGAATTTCGCCCTGGAGCGTATGATTATTTTCAGCAGGCTCGCTTGTGCCGATACTATTTAGCGGCACATCCTCAGGGATATCGCTAGCAGCCAAGCTTAGAGGCATATCGTCTGCGATATTATCCGCAATCTTTTCTGCGACGGCGTTAAGCGGCGTATCATCGGCGATGGTGTCCGCAAGAGCCGCTTCATCTGCAAGCTGTGAGAGCGGAATATCATCTGCGATCTCGTCCGTGCGCGGCATATCACCTACCAACTGCGAAAGCGGCACATCATCTGCAATCTCGGGCGCTATATCGTTTGCCAGCTGCGAAAGCGGTATATCTTTGCCAGAGTCATAAAAGCTATCCACAAGCTCTTCAAAATTACTGCCCAAAGCGGAATTCGCCTGGTCAATCGCATCGATCTCTTTCATTACAGAGCTTGCATCGGCAAATTCTTTCGCCATTTTTTCTTTCGCCTGCACGCTCATATTTTGAACCGAAAACTCGCTGATAAATGTAATGAGCTCAAGCGGCGAAAAAGGCTTAGTAAGGGTATATCGCGCTCCTGGCACCGAGACATTCTTAGGCGTCAGAAACAGCGTCTTATTAAGATCAAATTTTGAAATATCATCGCCATCTTCATAATTTTTTATCGTCAAATCATATTCACTCTCGTCTGCACTATATGCTACCAGGTCCGCACCGATGCGCTCGCAGCAAATATTTACGACACTTGCAACCTGCTCATTGTGATTGTCAAGTAGAATTTTCATTTATGACCTTTTAGAAAGAATTTGGGCTATTGTAAGATATTTTTGGTTATTAATTGCTTATATTTGCGCTAAATTTCGGTTATTTAGGCGATAAACTTTGCAGCATTTTTGCGCTAAATTCTCATCGTGAGTCACAAGCACGAGTGCGCCACGGCTGGATTTTACGTAATCAAAGATCACGCCCATGACCTCGTTTGCGGTATCCTTATCTAAATTTCCAGTAGGCTCGTCGGCGAAGATTATGCGCGGCTTTTTGCAAAGTATACGAGCGATACTCACGCGCTGCTGCTGCCCGCCGCTAAGCTCGCCCACGCCTTGCTTTAAAGTATGTTCGATCTGAAGCTTTTTTAAAATTCCATCATCTATCGCATTATTCGTAAGTTTAGCAGCGAGTTCAATATTTTCGCCAGAGGAGAAACCCTTAAAAAGGTAGTGGGATTGAAATATTATGCCAAAGTCGTTGCGGCGGACTTTAAGTCTCTCATCGGAGTTTAGTTCGTAAATACTGCGCCCGTTATAGATTACCTCGCCCGAGTTCGGTTTTAAGAGCGTGCATAAAATATGAAGCAGGGTCGATTTGCCGCAGCCGCTAACGCCCAAAATGGCGATGCTTTCCCCCTCTTGAACGCTTAAGCTTACATTTTCAAAGAGCGTATAATCATACGCGTGAGTAAGATTTACGCCCTTTAGAAGTTCCATATTTAGCCGATTTGAGCCGCTACTTCGGCTGCGAAGTCTTCGCTCTTTTTCTCTAGACCCTCGCCCACTTCGAAGCGGACGTATTTTACAATCTCGATCTTGCCGCCTAGTTTTTTAGCTTCTTCGTCAATCACCTGCTCAACAGTTTTCTTATCGTCCATCACGTAAAATTGCCCTAGCAGCGTGAGGCGCTGATCAATCTGGGTATTATCAGCGATGAAGCGATCGATCTGGCCCGGTAAAATTTTATCCCAAATTTTTTCAGGCTTATTTTGCTTGCGAAGCTCGTCTTTTAAAACTTTGATCTCTTTGGCTAAAATTTCGTCTGTTAGATGCGCGCGCGAGCCGAACTGCGGGATCTTATGAAGCGGTTTGCCCAAGCGCACAAACTCCTCATTTTCCTTCTCAAACTCGCCTTTAAGAGCCAAAAATTCCTTCTCGATAAAATCGGGATCAAGCTCTTTATAGCTGATAACCTGAGGTTTCATCGCGGCTGCATGCATGCAGAGATTTTTTATAAGCTCCTTCGCACCCTCCGCAGTTCGCTCGCTGTCACAAGCTGCTGCGATGATTACACCTACGCGGCCGTTTGAGTGCAGGTAGCCGTTTACTACTCCGTTTGCGCCCGCCTTAATCGTCTCAAATCTTCTAACGACCAAATTTTCACCGATCGTAGCAATCTGGCTCTTTAGATGCTCATCGAATTTAACGCCGTCGATGACACTGGAATTTAGCTCATCAATGCTGCTAATGCCCTTACTTTGGATATGTAGAGTGGTATTTTTAACTAAATTTATAAAATTTTGATTTTTAGCTACGAAGTCGGTTTCGGAATTTATCTCGCTTATAGTTGCGATCTTGTGATCCGCGCCCACTTCGACGCTCACTAGGCCCTCGCTAGCTAGGCGGTCGGCTTTTTTAGCAGCCTTTCCTAAGCCCTTTTCGCGAAGCAGATCGACGGCCTTATCCATATCGCCGTCTGTTTCAACTAAAGCCTTCTTGCAGTCCATCATCCCCGCTCCGGTGCTTTCGCGGAGCTCTTTTACCATTTGCGCGCTGATTTCCATTACTCTTCGTCCTCGCTTACGTCAAAATCCTCTTCGCTCATCGCCTCGGCTACGACTTCCTCTTTCTCTTCGTCGCTGACGGCCTCGCTCTGCTCGCCGTCCTCGCTCGCATCTTGATCGCGAAGCGCCTTGCCTTCGTTTATCGCCTCAGCCATCTCTTGGCAGAAAAGCTGAACTGAGCGGATCGCATCGTCGTTGCCGGGTATTGGGAAATCGACTACGTCCGGATCACAGTTCGTATCCAAAGGCGCGATAACCGGCATTTTTAGGCGGTTAGCTTCCGCTACGGCGATCTTTTCTTTTACAACGTCGATGACGAAGATCATATCGGGAAGGCCCTTCATATTGCGAATGCCGCCTAGATAAAGCTCAAGCTTCTCTTTTTTGCGGCGAAGCATTAGCGCCTCTTTTTTAGTTAGTAAATTTATCGAGCCGTCCTCTTCCATAGTCTCGATTACTTCGAGCTTGCGGATCGATTGCTTGATAGTGGAAAAATTCGTCAGCATGCCGCCTAGCCATCTGTGGCTCACATAAGGCATGCCGCATTTTTCGGCGTACTCTTTTAGCGTCGCGCCGGCTTGTTTTTTGGTACCTACGAAAAGTATGGTTTTACCCTCGGCAGCCGCGTCGCGAACTATATTATAAGTGTAGCGGAAGTAGCGAATAGTTTTTTGTAGATCTATGATGTAGATACCTTTTCTCTCGCCGAAAATGAATTTTTTCATCTTCGGATTCCATCTGCGCGTTTGGTGTCCGAAATGAACGCCGCACTCTAGCAAATCTCTCATTGTTACCATGAGTTTTCTCCTTGTGGGTTGCCCCGAAATTTAGGTTTCTCCTCCACACCCGTTAACATTTGTTTTTGACAAACGCAACCAAATTTTAGGATTGGTGTGTGTGAATTGAAGCTGAGATTATATTTAAAAATAGCTAAATTAAAGCTAAATTTAATATAATCCAAGCGTAGGCGCGGTTAAATTTTGCGCCGTAAAGATGAGACGGCTGCAAGAGGTACAAGCGAGATTATTCGTCAAATTTAAAACCCGCCAAATTTAAGAAAACGGCAAATTCGCTCTAAATTTCACTCAAAAAATCCCTTTTTCACGAGCTTGCCCTCTTTCACGCAAAACTCCCCTTTCGCGATCACGCTATCTAGGTTTAGAGCTTCGTCAAATACCGCAAAATCAGCGTCAAAGCCCGTTTTTATCTCGCCTTTGCCGCTTAGATTTAGGTATTTTGCGACGTTTTTGCCCATCATGCTTAGTGCTTGCGAGATGGTTAGGATTTTATTTTTCACGCAGGCTTGCAAGACTTCTAAATTCGTCTCGCACGAAGCGCAGCCGTAGCCCACTAACGCGCCGTTTTCGTCAAATCTAGGCACGCTGCCGTTGCCGTCCGAGCTCATCGTTAAGCGCTCTAAATTTAGCCCGTTAGCAAGCCCGTACGCGATAACTTCGTGAAGCGGGGCAAATTTACTTCCGCCGCTCGTGATGTCGATATAGCCGCCCATTTTTTGAAATTTGATCGCCTCGTCAAAGAGCTCCTTCGTTCGCGCGCAGTGCGTCGGCGAGAAGTAATTAACCGGGAACGAATAATCCTTGATCACGCTAAAAATCAGGTCAAATTTATCCGCAAGCCCGCCCATATGCATATGCAGTACGCCGCCTTTTTTCGAGATCATGCCGCCGATGCGGATCTGCGTCAGGGTCTTGATGAGCTCCTGCGCGGTCGGATAGCTGCCGCGGTTGTCGCTCATCGCGATCTTACAGCCGATGACCTTGTCGATGAGTACCAGATCGCGCGTGACAGAGCCCGTAAATGTGACGCTAGGCAGCGCGTAAGAGCCCGTGTGGATGAAGGTCGAGATGCCCTCGTATTCGAGCGCCTTAGCCTTTGAGTAGAGATTCTCTAAGCTCCTCGTGCACCCGTCGGTACCCAGCGTGCCTACGACCGTCGTGGTGCCGTAGCGGATGATCCCAGATAGCGTTATTTCGGGCGTTCGCGAATGATAACCCGCCTCGCCGCCGCCGCCCGTGATGTGCACGTGCTGATCGATGAGTCCGGGCGCTAAAATTTTACCCTCGAGATCATAAACCTCAAGACCCTCGACTCGAAAATCAAGCTCCTTAGAAACGGCTAAAATTTTACCTCCGCCGAGCAAAACGTCGCTCTTGCCGACGTGCTCGGGCGCGTATAGATCGGCATTTTTAAGTAACAGCATATTTTCTCCTTTGCTTTGAGTTTTTGATTTAAATTTTATGTTTTTAGCTTATTTTGACTACAATGTCACGCCGCAATCTCGCCTATTTTTCGCCGCTTCGTTTTACAGCGCCTCTACGTCGAATTTTATAGAGTTTCGGAAAATTTCAACAGCATTGCGGAGAAATTACATACCCTGCTTTGCTTTTCATCCACATAGCTTATTCATCACAAAGCCGCAGAAGCGCCCCGTGACGCCGTCTCTGCGGTATGAAAAATGCCGCTCGTTCTCGAAGGTGCAGCGTGGATCAAATTTAACGTTTCGTACCCCCGCAGCTGCGAGCTCGTCGCGCAGTGCGGCGTTCATATCGAAATGCCCCTGCGTTTTGTAGCGCTCAAACTTGCCCAGATCAAGCCCGCCAAGTTCGTAGTTTCGCACCTTGATATTCGCACCCACGAATACCTTCAGCTCCGTAGCGACGCAGCCGAAGCGCTCGCACATCAAATTTATCGCATTAGTGCAGATCCGCCCTATCACGCCCGCGCGCCCCGCATGCACTGCGGCAACCACGCCGCGCCGCTCGTCCGCGATCAGCACAGGCGAGCAGTCCGCTACCAGCACGCACAGCGCCACGCCGCGCAGATCGGTCACGAGCCCGTCGCAGGGCAGGATTTCATCGCTAGCTGCGCGTAAAATTTCAACTTTGTTTGAGTGGATCTGACGCATAAATTTTAAATTTTGCGGCGCGATGCCGAGCGCAGCGGCTAAAATTTCGCGGTTTTGCGCGACGTTTTGCGGATCGTCGCCTACGTGATCCCCTAAATTTAGACTTGCGTAGGCTCCGCCGCTTACGCCGCCAAGCCGCGTGCTAAAGCCCGCCAGCACGCCGCGTCCGTCTAATACAAACTCAAGATTTTCTCTGCAAATTTCGATTTTAGCCATCACGCGCCGCTTAATACAGGCTCAAAATTTTATCTACCGCGTCCCACGAAAGCCTGTCTTTTTCGCCCTCGGCGCTCGTATCGCGCGCCACAACAGTGCCGCGGCTGGCGGGCCGTCCGCCGGCAAAGCGCAGCTGCGCCGCGACGTATCGCGCGAGCAGATCGGTCTCGATATTTACGCGGCGCCCGATTTTGTAGGTTCCAAAAAGCGTATCTTTGAGCGTGAGCGGGATGATCGTAAGGCGAATGGCACAGCTTTGCGCTTCGCTTTTTAAATTTACGTCCAAGAGGTTTGGATCGCGAACGGAATTTGAGCCGCTAAAATTTTGCCCGCGCAAGCTTGCGCCGTTAAAATTTGCGTCGCGCAGCTCTTTGCGAATAAAATTTCCGCCGCCCGCAAGCACTTCGTTGATCGTTAGGCTCACGCCGTCGATCGCTACCGAGCCCTTCGGCGCTAGCAGCGGCGCTATATGCAGCGGCGCGCGGATAAAAAAATCGACGCCGCTTGCAAGCTTTGAAATTTTATAAATTTCGCCCACGGCATCGACGTGCCCTTGGATCAAATGCCCGTCTATGCGATCTCCAATCCGCATCGCTGGCTCGATATGCACAGAGCCGCGCAGGTTTTGTGCGACGATGACGCGCGCCGTTTCGCTCGAAAGCTGTACCGCAAATCCATCCGCAAAAAGCCGCGTCACGCTCAGGCATGCGCCGTTTACCGCGACGCTATCGCCGAGCGCGGGGCGGTATCTCGCGCGCAGTCGCAGCAAATCACCGCTAAAGCTCGCGACCTGCGCGATCTCTCTGATCAGTCCGTTAAACATTATGAGCCTTTGGAATTTTTACGTGATATTAGCGTAGAATTTTGAAATTTAAGGTTAATCGAAGCTCGGCGAGCGCGAAGCCCGCCGAATGAAGTTTGAAATTATTTTTTAGAAACGATGAAATCGGCTAGCGCTTCGATCGATTCGTCGTTAAGCGAAGCTGCTTGACCCTTCATAACGCCCATCATTCCAAATTTTCCCTTGCCCTCGCCCAAGCTGCCGTCTTTGTAGCCTTTTAGACTAGCGATGATATCTTCCTTGCTTAAGGTGTTTAGCGCAGGTACTTTGCCGCCAAGATAAGGCTTCTCGGCGTTGGCTCCATGACAGGCCACGCATTTTTTATATAAAGTAGCGCCGTCAGCGGCGAATACACTCGAACTAAACGCCGCAACCGCAGCACATGCAATAAGAACTTTTTTCATTCCTATCCTTTCTTTTTAAATTGTGGGTGCAGTATAATCAAAATTTAGTAAATTTCGGTTAAATTTTTGCAATTTGCGCCAAAGAGGCGAAATTCTATTTACTGCGAACTTTAGCATAGGGGCTTGAAGCGGAATTTGCGCTGTAAAATTTTAAGCAAATTTTACCTTCCCGCTGAAATTTCAATCATAGAATTTCGCAGCGAAATTCTAAGGCGAAATTTCATCTAGACGCTAAATTCCATCGCGAAATTCTGCGTAGAATTTTAAAATTTAACTGCTTTACTTTATGCGCGAAATTTCACCTTTTTGCATCTTATAAATTTTATCTGCGGCGCTGAAGTATTTATCATCGTGTGAGATCGCAAAGATCGTGTATCCGCGCGATTTCAGCTCGGGCAAAATACGCTCGTAAAACTCCGCGCGAAACTGCGGATCGAGATCGGCCGCAAACTCATCGAGCATCAAAAATTTGCGCCCGTCCATCAGCACGCTTACGAGCGCCAAGCGCTTGCGCTGCCCGCTAGATAGGCTCGTGGTGCTAAATTTTGCCCCCTTTAGCTCAACCTTATCCTGCAGGTGCGTAAGCGCTAGCCACTCGCGCGCGATCTCCGCATCGCCAGTAGCGTAGTCGAAGAGATAAAAATCGCTGAAAACCGCGCTTATGTTGTTGCTGTAGGCGCGCAGATCAGAGGGTTTAAGAGCCGCGCCGCCCACCAAAATTTCGCCTGCTTGCGGCGTATAAAGGCCCGCTAAAATCATAAAAAGCGTCGATTTTCCGCTGCCGTTTTCGCCGATTAAAAACACCGTCTCGCCCGCATTTAGCTGTAAGCTTACCCCTTTGATGCCGAATTTCCCGTCTGGATACGAAAAGCCTACGTCTTTAAGCTCCAAGCTGCGCCACGGCTGCATTTGCGCAAGCTCGAAGCCCTGCACGAACGGATCTAAGTTTAGCTCATTTATCTTTGCGTAGGCGATCTTGGCGCGTAGTACGCTAGGAAGCGAGAATATGAGCATCATCAAAGGCGCGCGCAAAAAAAGCACCGTAAGCGCGATCGTTACGGCGTTTGCGAGCTCCGCTTTGCCGCCGCTTAGTCCAAAATAAAGCACAAAGCCCACCGCGCCGAGCATCATCACGTTCATAAAATTACTCGCGAACGCGCCGTAAACCTCAGCTCGCAGCGAGCTTTGGCGTAAATTTTGCGCATTGGGCAAAAAGTCGTTTTCGTATAGGCTCTTTGCTTTGGCTAGGCTTAGCGACAGCTCCTTGTGCCCCTCGATCGCCGCGGCGTAGTTTTTATACAAAACGTCCTCGTTTTGGCGGTACAGATCGTAATTTTGCATGACTTTTTTCATCAAAAAGCGGTTGAATACCATCAGCGCGCCGATCCAAACGAATAAAAACGCAAACATCATAGGCGCGATGTATAGCACGTAGATGCCGCAAAATAGCACGATCATCGCGCCTTGGATAAGCTCGGATATGCGCATAAAGCCCTCGGTCAGGCGCGAAATATCGCTGGAAAGGGACGCAAGCAGGTTCGCCTTCGACGCAGCCTCGATGCGCTCGAACTTCGTATCGATGATCTGCTTGATGATCTTGGTGCGCAGATCGAATACAAAGTCGTTTTCCATCTTGCAAAGCATGATACGGCTTAGCACCGAAAGCAGCAGAAATAGCGCCAAGAGTGCGAAAAATAGCGCGATGATGCGCCCGCCTCTTTCGGCGCCGTCAAGTAGATATTTATTGATAAAGCTTAAAATCAAGATCCCCGAGCCGCTGTAGATCGCGTTTAGCGCGAGCATCGCGAGGATTTGTTTGGTATATTTTTTCATCATTTTGCCCCAACGAAATTTGAGCGCAATTGTGGCAAAATTCGCTTGAAAAAACGGTTAAATTTTAAATCCGTTCTCATTTCGCGAATAAAATTTTGCCCTGGTTGCGTAAAATTCCGCCGCTAATCTGCGAGGGATTGCGCCGTAAACATACGCGAAATTTTATCGAGAATCTGCGTTAAATTTCATTTTGATCACGTACCTTTTGCAGAGCATACGCGCTGTCGTTTATATAACGTAATTCCGCGCAAAGCGACGCGCAAAAGCAAAATTTACCGCAAGCGCATTAAATTTTACCTTCTCGCGCCAAGCCACAGCTTATTTTAATCCAAAATTTTGCTTGATGTAGATATGCAAAATATCGATCGCGGCGGGCGTTACGCCACTGATCTCGCTCGCGGCAAAAAGCGTCGGCGGCGCAAAGCGGCTTAGCTTCTGCACGATCTCGTTGCTAAGGCCTCCGATCTTGCTAAAATCGATCTGCGGCGGGATCGCAACGCCAAGCAGCCCCTTCATCCTCTCGACTTCGGCGCGCTGCATCGCGATGTAGAAATGATACTTGCACTGCGTTAAAATTTCATCCAAAACCTCATCGCTAAAGCCCTCAAAATGCGGTGCCAGAGCGAGCAGTCCCGCCTTTGAAAAGCCGCTTTGAGAAGCGATTTTTTGCAAGCTACAGCTTTGCGAAATGGGCTCTGCGCCGATACTTTGCAGCAGGCTAAGCGTCTGTTTCGAAGGAGTAATCTGCGTTTTTAGCAAAAATTCCATTCCGCTCTGCACATCAAGCTTAAACTTGCGCGCCCGCTCGTAGCTCGCCTCGTCTAAAAGCCCGATCTCGCGGCCGTATTCGCTTAGGCGCAGCACGGCGTTGCCCTCGCGTAGCAGCAGGCGAAATTCCGCACGCGAAGTAAACATACGGTAAGGCTCGTTCGTGCCCTTGGTAACGAGATCGTCGATCAAAACGCCGATATACGCCTCATCCCTACGCAAAATCAGAGGCTGCCGCCCGTGCAAATCAAGCACGGCGTTGATGCCCGCCATCAGCCCCTGCGCCGCGGCCTCCTCGTAGCCGGTGGTGCCGTTGATCTGGCCTGCTAAAAACAGCCCGCGGATCTTTTTGGTCTCGAGGCTGTGTTTAAGCTCGGTAGGATCGATGAAATCGTACTCGATCGCATAGCCCGGGCGGACGATTTTTGCATTTTCAAAGCCTCTGATCGTGCGCAAAAATGCAATCTGCACGTCGTAAGGAAGGCTCGTAGAGAGGCCGTTTACGTAATACTCCGTAGCCTCGCGCGTCTGCGGCTCGACGAAGACGTGGTGGCGGTCTCGATTTGGAAATTCATAAATTTTAGTCTCGATGCTCGGGCAGTAGCGCGGGCCGGTGCTTGAAATTTGCCCCGTAAACATCGGCGCGCGGGCAAAATTTTCGCGGATGATCTCGTGCGTGCGCTCGTTCGTATAAGCGATAAAGCAAGCAAGTTGCTTCGGCGCAAAATCTTTGCTGCGAAAGCTAAAAGGGCGCGGATCCGCGTCGCCGTCTTGGCGCTCAAGCACGCTAAAATCGATCGTCTTAGCATTGATCCTCGGGCAGGTGCCCGTCTTTAGCCGCCCCATTTGCAGCCCCAGACTTCGCAGCGATTCGGCTAGCTCGACGCTCGCCAGCTCGCCCACGCGCCCCGCTTGCAGCTTGTTTTCGCCTACGTGAATTAGCCCGTTTAAAAAGGTGCCGGCGGTGATTATCAGATGCTCGGTCTCATAAACGTTGCCAAGATGGGTCTTAATCCCGCAAACGCGCGGGCCGTCGCCTCGCTCGCAGGTTAAAATTTCGCTCGCGATCTCCTGGCTTACGTCCAGCCCCTGCGTGTTTAGCAGCAAATTTCGCATATAGATGCGGTATTCATCCATATCGATCTGAGCGCGCGAGCCGCGCACGGCTGGACCTTTGCTCTCGTTTAAAATTCTAAATTGTAGCCCGCACGCATCCGCCGCAAGCCCCATCTGACCGCCCAGCGCGTCAATCTCCTTTACCAGATGCCCCTTAGCAAGGCCGCCGATTGCAGGGTTACAGCTCGCAGCGCCGATCTGCTCGGCCAAGATCGTAATCAACAGCGTCTTTGCGCCCATTTTTGCGGCGGCTAAGCTTGCCTCTATGCCCGCGTGCCCGCCGCCCACAACGATAACGTCGTATTTCATTTTTTACCTTTAAATTTAAAGCCGCAATTTTAGCCAAAATAAAATTTCAAAACGATAAATCGCGCGCAGATACCATGGGTAGCGGCTCGCTATGTATTTTTCATACGCGTAAAATTTTACCGCGCCGCAACTTTGAAGCGAGTTTAATTTGCTCCGTCGCATAAGCAGAATGCGGACGAGCCGTCCGTAAAAATCGCGGTGCAAAAATCGGCGCGCGGAGGATGTAAAATTCCGTATAAAATTTTTAGCGCAAATTCCCGCGCCAAAATTTCATGCGCGAGCCTTGCTTTAAATTTCGCATTGTATAATTACGCATTTTTTCAAAAAGGTTAAGTGTTGATAGACAAATTTTATATTTCCGAGCTGAAAGATCGCGTGATAGGCGGCTGCGAGATTGCGAAGGAGCAGGCGCTAGAGCTGGCGCGATGCGAGGATTTAGACGCGCTTTTTGCGGCGGCGGATGAGATCAGGCGCGAGTTTTGCGGCGATAAATTTAATCTTTGCACGATCATAAACGTAAAATCGGGGCGCTGTAGCGAGGACTGCAAATACTGCGCGCAATCGGCGCATTTTAACACGGGCTGCGAGACTTACGGAATTTTGAGCGAGCGGCAGGTACTAAGCGCCGCGCTTGCAAACGAAGCCGAGCAGACGCACCGCTTCTCGCTCGTCGCCAGCGGACGCGGAATTTCTCAAAAAAGCTCCGATCTTAAGGCATACTGCACGATCTATAAGCGGCTGCGAAGCGAAACGCGGCTGCATCTGTGTGCCTCGCTGGGGATCGCTTCAAAGCCCGCGCTGGCGCTGCTTAAAGCAAGCGGCGTGCAGACCTATCATCACAATCTCGAGACTTCACGCAAATTTTATCCGCAGATCTGCACGACGCACAGCTACGACGAGCGTATCCAAACTATCGAGAATTGTCGCGCCGTGGGGCTTGACGTATGTAGCGGCGGGATTTTCGGGCTGGGCGAGGGCATGGAGGATCGCATCGATATGGCTCTGCAACTGCGAGAGCTGGGCGTTAGCTCCGTGCCGATCAATATCCTGACCCCGATTAAAGGCACTCCGCTGCAAAACGCCGTGCCGCTGGCGCACGATGAAATTTTAAAATCGATCGCGATCTACCGCTTCATCTTGCCGCGCGCGTATCTGCGTTTCGCAGGCGGCAGGCGGAATTTAGGCGAGCACGTGCGCACGGCACTTGGATGCGGTATCAACTCGGCGCTTACGGGCAATTTCCTAACCACCACCGGCGATAGCATCGCAAGCGATAAGGCGCTTGTGGCGCAGTGCGGGTTCGACCTCGCAAAGGGCGCGGATTAGCGGCGGTCGGGAATTAAAGATAAAATTTAAGAGGCGGCTATGAAGTTAAAATTTTTCCCTTCCCTTATTTTGGTTGTCTTGCTTGGAGGTTGCTCGCTGCTCCCGCAGGGCGACGAGGAAGCTCCATTCTTGGCGGACGCGAGCAGATGCGATGTCGCAAGCCCGCTAAGCAAGGGGCAGTCAAATCGCTGCGCGAAGCAGCAAAAAATTGACGCCGAAGTCGCGCGAAAGGCGCAAGAGCAAGCAGCTTCGCAAGATACGCTTAATTCATTTAGAGCGGATAGCGCGCAAGCGCAGCAAAGAGCGCAGGAGAGGTATATCGCCACGCAGCAAAGCTTAATGCAACAGCAAACACAGCAGCAACTGGAGCAGATGCAGCAGCGACATAACATGAGAAATTTACAAAACGAACAAAACTGGAACAGGCTGCGTAATCTTGAAAATATAAGCAGCGGCGGGATTTAGCCGTGAATTTTACAATTTGATCTAAATTTTAATTCGCGCGACTTTCATTCTAGATCAATTAACCTCGATAAAATATGATGAAATTTCAGCCAAAATGCTTCAAAATCAAATGAGGTCTTAAATTTCAAGGGCAGACAGCTGAATGATAGAAAATTTTAATTGATTTTAAGTGATGAAATGGTGACCCACAGGAGATTTGAACTCCTGTTACCGGCGTGAGAGGCCAGCGTCCTAACCACTAGACGAGTGGGCCGCGAAATTGAAAGTGAGATAATAGCGAAGTGTATATAAATTTTGGATTAAATTATATATTTTTGGCAAAAATAACACAAAATAAAATTTTCACCGAAAACTTAAAGCTTTTTGGCATAGCCGCAAATCTTGGTGCTCTAGAAAGTCCGATATGCCGCCCATTCTAGATGGCACATAAATAAGTTCCGTCGTTGCAGCCATAAGCCAAATCGATATCATAAAAGCTTGCTGCGCCTTGCTATCATCATCAAAAACGCTAATAATTTAATCGCGCTGATTCAAAGCAAACGATAAAGAAGTCAAATTTAGCATAGCTTTTATTTGGCTTCTAGGCTTTTTAGATACTCATATACTCTTTTATCCTCATTTTTCCTTGCCCAATCCGATGGAGTTACGCTTTGGTTATGAGAACATCTAGCTTTTGGATCGGCGCCTCTTTCTACTAGATATTTTACGATTTCTAGACTATGAGAACTTGCCGCATAATTTACCATGGAGCAGCCATCCCTATCCTTTGCTTTAAAATTTCCGCCGTATTTTTCCAAAAGCTTTACGAGCCTAAAACTCTTCTCATCGTCGTGTTGGCTTCCGAATACGCTCATCATCATTGCGTTATCGGTCAGTCTTTTTGCGCACTCTAGCATCGCGCGAAGCGAATTTTCGCTACCTAACATTACCGCCATTTCGATGGGGGTGGTATTTTCATGACCTTTAAAATTCGGATCGCCGCCCATTTCGCAGTATTTTTTAGCATCTTTGGCGTTGTCTGAATATGCCGTTTTGTGAAGCAATGTTTGTATCTCATCTATACTAAAATTCTCTTCGATTTTGGGTGCGACGGGATAGCTTTCGTCGTAAATCTCCTTTAATGAATTTGTACCGTAGTATTTACCCGGCTCGTCTTTAAAAATCAAATTTATACCATTTAAATCCGTAAGTTCTATAGAGTCGTTTGTTTTTAAATTTATTATCTTGTTGAAGTTAAAAACTAAATCATCCTTTTTAACCCCGCTATCAAAGATGAAAAAGTGGCTAAACTCGTAAGGAAATTCGTTTTTGTATTCAGGGTTTGACGCCGGATTTATCCTAGAATCGCCGATTTCTATCTTATCATGCCCCCATCTTTTGCCAAATATAAATATATTTGTACCCCAGCTTTTTGAAATTTTATCATCGTTCTCGCCCATTACGAAGATATCGTTTCCCCATGGGTCTTCCACATCGCTTCTGCCGCCCGTCAAAATATAGACGTTGTTATTTCCGGGGCAAACTATAGAGTGCCTCGTATCGCTTTCGGCTATAATGATTTCGTCTGAGTTTTGGTTGCAGCGAGAATTTATATCCCAATATATGGTTTTGCTAAAATTTAAACTCACGTCTTCTAATACGGTGGTATCAAATCCTTGCGTCACTAAAATCTTTTTAGGAAAATATCCTTTCGCCTGCCCGTCTTTGATAAATTTTTCCAAGCTTTGAAAATCGGTTATATTGCCTCCAAAACAGCTGCCGACCATCAAAAACAATATAACGATAAATCTCATACTCGCTCCTCTTTTCGAGATAAAATCTTAAAAATTATACAAAATTTGTAAGCAAAATTTACTAAAAACAGCTCAAATTTAAAAATCAAAAATAAACGTTTTTAATGCTTATAGTAATGGCACTTGAATAGTTGTAAATTTTAAGCTGCTCCGCTGTTTTTAAATTTAAAAAGTTAAATTAATTTTAAACACAATTTGCATAAAATCCCATTTCAAAAATGTATTACGCGAGTGGCGGCGGCAAATTCAAGCATCATAACGGCGATACCAGATTAAAGTCTCTATAGCGGCGATGGACATAAAACATCGCGGCGGTGCTAGGCTAATCGTCGCGGCGCGCCGGACATAGCCCTCGCAGTGCGCCAAGCATGAAGCGTTCGTAACGGAGCTAAATTTAAAGCCCGCGTGGCGATAATCAAAGTAGCGCCCGCCGCTCATCTGCGCAGTGCAAGCAGCGAACCGCGCATTAAAATTTAAAGGGATAAAATGAATAAAGCTTTTCAAAGAGCAAAGCTGCAAGGCACACTCGGCGCGCTCTGCCTACTGGTCGGCAGCGCGGCGTATTCTATAAAAGGCGAGATCGCGTACTTGGATTCTCAAATCTTAGTGTGGATTTTTGCCTTCACATTCCTTTACCACGCGCTTAAAAACATCCAAAATATCACGGGCCCGCAGGTCTTTATAATCTTCAAATACGCCTATAGCATCGCGCTTGCGGCGCTGCTATATTTTTCAGCCATTTATATACTCAGAAGATGTGATTGTAGTAGGCTGAAAATATACGTGCCGTATTTGATATTTGCAGTTACGGTCGCTTGGATAATTATAAATTTTAAGTTGTACGCCGCTACCGGATGCAAGCTTTTTGCCATATATGCCGCTCTGCTAATCGCAGGCATCGGCGCAGACGTCATCTACGGCATGATGTTTAAAATACCGGCTCCCGCCGCTATAACGATGGGCGTCATAAATTGCATGGAGCTATTAAATTTAATCTTAAATCCATTAGCGTCCGTAGTGCTGCTTCTTGCGTGGTTTAATATGAAAAACCCCGCCAAAGCAAAGGATCTATGGAGCCGGGCGGAAAGATAAAATTTCGATCGCGCTTATACTCGCGCGGGGTTTAAATTTAGACCGCGCGACGGCGCTTGCAGAGATAAAATTTCACGCCTGCCCGTGCTGTTTCGTCAAAGACACGGTCGCTAAGCCCGCCCGCTTACTATCCATCTACGCGGTGCAAGCCATAAGCCATATCGGCGCAACCCTCGGCAAGATCAAGCAAATATGAAATTTAAGCAAATGCCGCTTTATACGATTATAAGGCCCCTTCGCCGCACTCGTAGCCGAAAATTTTAATCCCGGTGTCGCTCTGCTCGTAGCGTAGCGCGGGGATTTTTTGCAGTAGATTTTTTAGCTTCGCTAGATCGTTTTTTCGTCCGCCGTCGAAGGCTCGCGGCACCCATACCCACGCGATCTCGTCGTATGCGAACGAACCTACCGTAAAGCTAGCTCGCTTTGAGCCCGCCTCCCATTTGGAGGAGTTTTTGATCGCGTAGAAGTTCGGATAGAGGATTTTTTTAATGATAAAGCATTTGCAAAATTTAAAATCCGCGAAAAACTCCGCCCACGTCGCATCCTCGGTAAAATAGCCCTTCGCGCGCAGGCGATTTTTCTCTTTGCGCAGCCTGATAGGCTCGTAAAATCGCTGCCAAGCCTTCGCGCAGGCATCCATAAACGCGAGTATGCGGGCGAAGTAAATTTTAAAAAGCGCCTTAAAAAGCTCCATCTACTTCTCGATCTGTGATTTTAGCGACTTATCGATTGCGATCTCGTTTGAGTTTATGTCGATCGTTTGAAGCGCCTTGTCCTGGAAGATAAATCCGACCTCCTTCGCGCCGAAGCTCTTGGCGATCGCCTCCAGTGTGTCGGTCGCGGATTTGTGGATCTTGCCGCCCAGATCGTTGATGATTTTTAGCGAGAGCTGCTTGACCTCGTCCTTAGCATCGTCGATGAGATGGTTTTTATCGCTCTCGTCAAAGCTCGCGCCGAATAGCCCGTTTAGCGAATCGGGCAGCAGAAACGGCAGCAGCTTGGCGTTTTTCTCGTCGTAAATTTTCATATCTTTGATCGAGTATTTGTATTTGCACGGCGGCATCTTGATCTCGTAGCGATCCTCGCCCTGCGGTAATATCGCAAAGCTGGGGCTTAGCAGGTCGTAAACGAACTCGATCTCAAACTCGAAGATGATGGCGATCTGCTTTTTCGTCATCAGCGGCGAAACGAGCGAGCCCAGCAGCCCGCTGCCTACGTTTTGCTTGCGCGTGACGATCTCTTTGGAGTAAATTTTAAAAACGCTCAGCTCGCCGATGCTTTTAAGCCGCGTGATGTCGGTGGCGATCTGCGGCTTGCTCGCCTGCTCGCCGCTTTTGCGCATCTTAAAAAACATAAAAACCAAGATGCAAAATATCACTAAATTTAGAAGAAAAGCAAAATTTTCCAAATTTCATCCTTTAAAATTTTATCGGTATTTTAGCAAAATACAGCGCCGATTTGTAGTGCAATTGAAATTTTACGATTTTTGCGACGCGAAATTTTAAAATCGCAAAAGAAATTTTAAAGAAGCGAGCCGCGATTATAAAATTTAACACGGACGTAGTCCGCCCCACCGCTAGCGTCGTCGGGGGATGGGTGGGTTTGTGGGCGAGCAGAGCAATGCGGTGCTGCGGGGTAGCGCCGCCTCTGCGAGAAGTGTGACCTCGCAATTGGGGCCCCCTTCCCGCCCCGAGAGAAATACACAAAGAGCTAAAATACTAAAATTTAACATAGTGAAATCTTTATAAATTCGAGCCCGCGTATGCGTTACACATAATCCGTAAGGGGGCGGCGCTCGGAGTTAGCGGGGCGCCCCCTTACCAACCCCCACCCGCGCGACGCTAGAAGGGCGAGCTACGCTCGCGTTATTTAAACTGCGGCTTGCGCCGCATATTTGAAATTTTAAATTCTACGTAAAATTTAAAATCACAAACGCAAAGTGTTTCGGCGCAGCGGGTATAAGCGGATGTAAATTTAAAATTTACCCGCTGCAAGCTGCAATCAGGATGCAAGCGAGTAAATTTTGCAATTTTAGGCAAATTAACGAGCGAAAATAAATTTTACAAACTCCCGCGAAATTTTACAAAATCTCCCTGAAATCATACCCTGCGTTTTTGAGAGCCCAGGCGATGTCCTCTTGATGAGCCTTACCCTTGGTCTCAAGAGTGATCGTGATCTGCGCGTCGCCGTACTCGATGTTGGTCGAGAAGCGGTCGTAGTCGATCTTGACGATGTTTGCGTTGGCGCGGCGCAAAATTTCGGTAAGCCCCGTAAGTGCGCCCGGTTTATCGACAAGCGTGACATTGATCGTCATCTTGCGGTGCGATTTTATGAGGCCTTTTTCGATGATGATGTTTAGCATCTGCACGTCGATGTTGCCGCCGCTTAGGATGATGCCGATCTTTGCGCCCGCGGGGAATGCAAATTTCGCGTTCATCAGCGCCGCTACTCCCGCCGCGCCCGCGCCCTCGACGATGATTTTTTGCTGCTCGAGCAGATAGAGTATCGCGCTTGCGATCTCCTCGTCATCGACCTGCACGAACTCATCGACGCACTCAATGATCGTGCTAAGCGTGATCTCGCTCGTATCCCGCACCGCGATGCCGTCGGCGATGGTGCGGACGGATTTGGAATTTAGTGGCTTTTTCGCGACGAAGCTATCGTGCATCGCGGGCGCGCCCTTGGCGGCTACAGCGATGATTTTGATGTCCGGATTGATCTGCTTGGCGCAGCTGCAAACCCCCGTCGCAAGCCCGCCACCGCCTACGGGAACGACGATGTATTCAAGATCTGCGACCTCCTCGATCATCTCAAGCGCGATCGTGCCTTGGCCCGCCTGGACGAACTCGTCGTTGAAGGGATGCACGAACGTCAGATTGTGCTCTTTGGCATATTCCAGTGCAAACGCATACGCCTCGTCGAAATTATCGCCCTTTAGGATGATCTCCGCGCCCAGAGCCTTCGTGCCGCTTACCTTAAGTAGCGGCGTGGCTTCAGGCATTACGATCACAGCATGCACGCCGAATTTTTGCGCGCTCATCGCTACGCCTTGTGCGTGGTTGCCCGCACTTGCGGCTATTACTCCATGCGCCCGCTCCTCGTCATTAAGATGCGCGATTTTATTATAAGCGCCGCGGATCTTATACGCGCCGGTGCGCTGCAAATTCTCGCTTTTGAGATACACTTCCGCGCCGTAAAGCTTGCTGAGCTTCGGCGCCAGAGCAAAGGGCGTTTTATAGACGAAATCGTTTATGGTGCGCTTTGCTTGGATGATTTTATTTAGATCAACCATCTATTTCCTTTCGTAATTTTAAATTTTGTTATTATACATATTTTAGGCAAAATTTTATCCCGCGCGCAGCCTAAATCCGCGACTTCGGTTTTAAGCTCACCTAACTCCTGCGCCGCAACAGCACGCCGCATTCGATATGCGCCGTATGCGCGAACTGATCGAAGATCGCAAACCTACGCACCTCATGCGTAGTGCAAAGCGAGCGTAAATTTTCAAAAAGCGTCTGCGGGTTACAGGAGATGTAGATCAAATTTTGAAAATTTTTTATGAAATCAATCACGCTAGGCTCCAACCCCGCGCGCGGCGGATCGATCAAGACGTGCGAAAAATCGTAGCCGAAAATATCGATCCCCTTTAGCCGCTCAAACTCGCGCCTGCGCGCAAACGCGCTCATCAGCTCATCCGCGCTAAGGCGAACGAATTGCGCGTTGCAAACGCCGTTGAGCTCGCAGTTTATGCGGGCATTCGCGATCGAGCTTTTTGAAATTTCGCTCGCCAGCACGCGGTTAAATTTAGCCGCAAGCGGGATGGTAAAGTTGCCGTGCCCGCAGTACAGCTCCAGCAGATCGCGCGCGGCGGAGTTTTCCGGGCGCACGGCATGTTTTTCGCAGCTAGAATTTTGCGCGGCGGGCTTCTCGCAGCTAGAATTTTGCGCGCTTTGCTTTTCGCAATCTAAATTTTGTGAGGCGGAATTTTGCACGTCCAAATCCTTGCGAGCGAAATTTTTATCCGCAGAGCTCTCGTCTTTGGACGTATAGTTAAATTTCACGGAATTTTTGCCGCTAAATTCTGCACAAGCGAAATTTGCTTTAACGGAATTTCGGCAAGCGGCGTCAAATTCGGCGGAATTTTCAGAAGCAAAATTTCGATCCGTAGAATTTCGCGGGGCGGGCTCCTCGCAGCCGTAATTTTGCGCAGCGGAATTCTCTGTTATGAAATTCTTTGCGGCGAAATTCTGTGCGGCGCACACCTCGCTCGTGCCCTCTTTGCCGAAGTCCACGCAGCTTCTCGCCCAGGCGATCATCTTTTCGTTCACGCCGCGGTTGGGCTGGATAAAGGCGTTTTCGCCGAAGCGAAATTTATAAACTCGCCCGTCCACGCAAAGCTCGTCCGTGAGGCTTAGCTCGCCGCTTAAAAGCTTCTGTCCGCGCGCGCGAGCCATGACCCTGATACCAAGCTTGTCCGCTAGTTCGCAAATCGCCTCCTGCTCGCGCTCGCCCAGGCGCTTGTGATAAAGCAGCGTCGCCAAAATCCCGCTGACGCACGAGATGAACTCGACGCCGAAGAGCTTCTCTTTTAAAGCTTCGCTACGCCTAAGCGCCTCTAGCAGCCGCGGCATTAAATTTACGATAGGAAGCGCCACTTTGGGGCATTCGTTAATTAAAATTTTCTTGCTACGTGCGCCGCCCATCGTGTATGCAAGATCAAATGCGCTATGCCAAATATCGTGCCAGATGCCAAATTCCGCCCTGATACGATAATTTTGCGGACTTGAAGCGAAAAATTCAAACTCGCCGTCAAAAAATTCTCTGAACTTATCGCTTATCAGCTGCTTTTTGTATGAAATTTGATCCTCATAGGGCTCGACGAGCGTGCAGCTGCCGCAGCTACCGAAGCTTTCGCAATTCATACATCCACTCTTTTACCCACCGTGCGCAGTAAAAGAATGATAGCTGCGATACCCAAGATCAGACATCCCCACACGCTAAGCCCAAAGCCCGCAGGCAGGTAGCCGCAAACGATACTGATGCCGCAAACGACCAGCGCATAGGTCATCTGCGTGCTTACGTGCTCGATGTGATCGCAGCCCGCGCCCATCGAGGAGAGGATCGTCGTATCCGAAATCGGCGAGCAGTGATCGCCGAAGATCGCTCCGGTAAGCACCGCGCTTACGTTTACGCACATAAAAACGTGAAATTCCTCGCCGCTAAGTCCGTATTTTTGCCCCACGGCGTGAGCAAGAGGCACGGCTAAAGGTGTGACGATGCCCATAGTACCGAAGCTCGTGCCCGTTGAAAAGGAGATAAACGAACTAAGCACGAAGATCACGATCGCAAGCGCAAAGCGCGGCGTAGCGTCGCTTAGAAGCTCGACCAAGTAGCGCGAAGTGCCGAGCTCTTTGATAACCGAGCTTAGCGACCACGCAAAAAGCAGGATTATGACGGTATTTAGCATGCTTTTCCAGCCGCCAACCCAGACCTCGATCGCCTCTTTGACGCCGTAAATTTTTTGCGCGATGCCCAAAACGACGGCGATGATCGACGAAAATAGCGCGGATTGAAACAGCACTACCGAGGCGTCCGCCGCGCTAAATGCGGTGCGGATCGATGTAAAGCTAAGAGGAGCTGCTTTGACCGCCTCCAAAGTCTCGCCCTCCAGCGAGCTGTAGCCATTGAGATAAAAGCCGATGACCGAGAGGACAATCATCGCGCCTAACGGGATTAGCGCATTTATCTTGCGAAGTACGACGCCCTCTTTGGGTACGAAAATTTGATCCTCTAAATTTTTGATTTTAAAATCCGCGGCTCCGCTCTTGCCGCCGCGAGATGCGATCTCTGCGCGATACATCGAGCCAAACTCCCTGCTCATCACGGCGGTGGCGACTACGAAAAAGATCATGAAAATATTATAAAATCTATACGGGATCGTCTCAACAAACACGGTAAAGGCGTTTATGTTTTCTATACCGATCTGCGAGTAGGCCTCTTTGATCGCAGAAATTTCGACTCCGACCCAGGTGGAGATCACCGCGATACCGGTAATCGGCGCGGCGGTCGCGTCGATGATGAAGGCGAACTTTGCGCGCGAAATTTTAAATTTATCCATCAGAGGCCGCATGATAGGGCCCACGATCAGCGCGTTTGCGTAATCGTCGAAAAATATCACGATACCCATCAGCCAGGTGTAAATTTGACCCAAAACGGGAGTGTCTGCGTGCTTACTAAGCCAGAGCGCAAGCGCCTTCGTACCGCCGCTTTTGGTCACCAAAGCGATGAGCCCGCCGATACACATAACCTGAAGCAAAATGCCCGCATTCCACGTATCCGCCATCGATTTTACCATGCGCGAGCACAGATCGGTAAAAGCGAAAAGTGCCGAAGCCGCGATATTTTGATCTACCATACCGATGAGAAAGGTTCCGCTTAGCACGCCCAAAAACAGCGACAAAATCACGTCTTTGGTGATAAAAGCAAGCACGATCGCCGCAACCGGCGGGATAAGCGTCAGCACGCCGTAAAGCTCGCTGTTTCGCACGGCGGGCTCCACGTCCGCAAGCGCCAGCGCGGGCAAAAAAATCGCCGTAAAGATAAGCAAATTTTTTAACATTTTAATCCTTGATATGGTTGATAAAATTTTAAAATTTAACCTCCGATCGGGGGCTAAATTTTAAAATTCTGCGCGCATTGCAGCAATTATTCATAATTCGCGTGCTTTCTTTTACGGCGATTTTTGAGCGCCTTAATCGCGCAGCAAACTCTGCTATTTTGCTGCGTTTGCAATTTTGCGAACGCATTTTTAAGCAATTTATCGCGCAGAAAAATCTCTCCGGTGCAAAATACCGCGCGCGGCGTAATCAAAAGCATTTTATAAACGCGTATTAAATTCTATTTAACATAGCAAAAGCTTCAAATCAAGGTAAAATTCCACAATGATGCAACGCTTACTTTGTCGCAAAAGCGATAAATTTCTCGCGCAAAATTTGACGAAATCCCGCTCTTGATAGCAAACCAAAATCCCTAGACAAAAATTTTATCGCGCATAAACGCACAAATATCGCCATTTTTAAAG
Source organism: uncultured Campylobacter sp. (assembly GCF_938041645.1). Classification (GTDB taxonomy): domain Bacteria; phylum Campylobacterota; class Campylobacteria; order Campylobacterales; family Campylobacteraceae; genus Campylobacter_B. The sequence goes on from NZ_CALIST010000022.1 coordinate 162,670, forward strand.
CTCGTCTGCGCGTTTACAAAATTTCAGAGCATGCAACCTGCGCAAGCAAAGCGATAAAATTTTAAAGCGTTAAATTCTACCAACTCGCGCTCGAAAAATCCACTAAATTTATAGAATTTACAAAGCGGCAAAACTATAAATTTAAAGCTCATAAGGCTTTTGCAAACCCAAAACGACGACGAAGCGGCGAGCGACCCTTTAAATCAAGCCCGCTAATTCTCACGCTCAGGTGCATCTTGCGGATCGCTCGTAAAATCATCGCTTGCTTGCGTAGGACTTAGTCCAAGCGAGCGCAAATAGCTCTGCGTAGCCGCTTCACCACCCGCAAGCGCGTAGTCTAGCGCATTTAACCCCGCCTCATCGATCGCCTTTTCGTTTGCGCCCGATTTTACGAGCAATTCAACGATCTGCTTGGTACTTTTTTGCGCCGCAAACATCAGCAGTGTCTTACCCACGCCCGAACGTTCACAGCCGTCGCTACGCTCGCCTAGCGACGCTAGAGCCTGAGCTTCAGCGCTGCCGATCTGGCGGACATTTACGCTAGCGTGCGAGTAGATTAGCAACTTTACGAGCTCATAATTTTTTGCCGCGGCGGCGAAAAATATCGGAGTTTGCCCAAGTGAGTTTTTATAGCCAACCAAGGCGCCTTTAGAGATCATAAATTTAGCGCTTTGAACGTTATTCATCGCGTAAAATAGAGAGTTTTCCTCGCCCGCATTCACCTGCGCGCCTCGCTCGATCAAAGCGCCGCTAAAGCGCTCGTCATATCCTAGCAAAAGCGCCAGATCCAGGGCATTATCAAGCTCGTAAATTGCAAAATCCTTGCTAAAAAGTAGCGTACGAAACTCATCTGCACCTACTCCGCCTTTTAGCGCCAGCTCAAGCTCACCGTAATCTCCCGCCTTGCGATCCTTTGCAGCGTATGCGATAAATTCCGCTATCACGGCGCTTGCCAGCTCATCGGCGTCGTTTTTGTTAAATTTAGCAGCGAAATAATCTTTTAGCGACTCCCTGGCTGCCGGGATCTCGCCCATAAAATTGCCATAGGCGATGAAATTTCCAATCTTGCGCTCGGAGTAAAATTCTAAGGCTTCAAGCGATTTTTCACTGATTTGCACGTAGTTTTTCTCTTTAGCATAGCTCAAAAAGCCCTCGCCATCCATCCCCGCAAATGCCAAGGTTCGCTCAAGCCTTTTTTCGTTCAGCAAGGCTTCGTTACCGACACAATCGATATTTTCGTCTCTAATCTCAGAAGCCGCGCTTTTTAAATTTTGCAAAAATTCTGCGCCAGCTAGCGAGCCTTTACAGCCAAAATCGCTTTGCAGCAGCTCTTCGTCCGCAGGCTCTTTGCTAAAAAAGCCGCGCGGATCGCTTAGTATCTGCTCGCAAGAAGCGCCAAAAAGCGTGCCGCAAAAAACAAACGAACCCATTAGAATTTTTCGCATCGCTACCTCGAATTGCATTTGAAGCGTTATTTTACCTTTAAATTTATTTATTAAAACTTAGTGCAGGCGGTGGAATTTTATGGAATTCCTTTTAGCCTTATAAAATTTTGTGGAATTTTTAAAATTTTACGGCGCAGCGGCGAGCAGCGTTAAATAATGGTAGTTATAGGCGCAGCAATGGAGGGCACTATAATGAGGGCACAGCGATCGGCAGGCTAAAATTTTAAAATTTACGAGCGAGGCTAGCGGTAAAATAAAATTTTGCAAGCTGTACAAATCTAGCAGAATTCCGCGCGCGATCGCGCAATTAACTTGCCGAATAAAATTTTGCGCACTCTGCGCGGAGTGAAATTAAAATTTCGCCGCGCAAAATTCCGCGCTTAGCGCAAATTCCGCCGCGTTAAAATTTAGCGAATTTCAATCTGATGGAATTTAGCACGACCGTTACGGAGCTAAAGCACATCGCCGCGGCGCCGTACATCGGCTTTAGAAGCACGCCGAGCGCTGGATATAGCGCGCCTGCCGCGATCGGGATACACACGGCGTTGTAAAACAGCGCCCAGAAGAGGTTTTGCTTGATCGTCCGCATGGCGGTACCGCCTAGGCGGAATAGATACAGCACGCTTTCAAGGTCGTTTTTTATAAAAATCACGTCGCCCGCACCCTTGGCTACGTCACTGCCGCCGTTCATCGCGATGCCGATACTGGCGGCTTTTAAGCTCGGTGCGTCATTGACGCCGTCGCCCACGAAAAGCACCCGTTTGCCCTCATCCGTCAGGGATTTGATGAACTCATATTTGCCGCTTGGAAGCACTCCGCTTCTTACCTCGTCGATGCCGAGGTTGCGAGCGACGAAATTTGCCGTTTTGGCGTTATCGCCCGTTAGCATGACGGTTTTTACGCCGTTTTTTTGCAGCGCCTGCACGACGCCGCGCGCTTCGGCCCTGATCTCGTCGCTAAATGCGATGAAGCCCGCATACGAGCCGCCTATCGCGCAGTAAACGACGCCGAAGCCTTTGTCTAAAAGCTCCTCCGCTTCTACTTCGACGCCCGCATCTACGCCGCGCTCGCGCAGAAAGCCCGCGCTGCCGCAAAGGATTTCGCCGGTGGGATTTTTAGCGACGATCCCCTTGCCCGCGATACTTTCAAACTCGCCGTTAAATTTAGAAATTTCGCCGAATTTCAGCTCGGCAAATTTTACGATCGCCTTTGAGATCGGATGCTCGCTAAGCTTTTGCGCGCTTGCTAAAGCGTAGAGGTCATGGGCGCTCAGATCGCTGAAGCTTACCGAAATTTCGCCCTTGCTAAGCGTGCCGGTTTTATCGAAAACCGCGACGTCCGCGTCCTTTAAAATTTCTAAAATTTCTGGATTTTTGATTAAAATTCCAGCCTTTGCGGCGTTTGAGATCGCGCAAACGATCGCAATCGGCGTCGCAAGCCCTAGCGCGCACGGGCAGGAGATGATAAGCACGCAGATAGCGGCGGATGCGGCGTATGAGAGCCGCCCGTCAAGCGCCATCCACGCTATAAAGCTAGCAAGCGCGATCAAAATCACCGCGGGCACGAAGATATTTGAAATTTTATCCGCAAAGCGCGCGATCGGCATCTTTTTGTTGCCCGCCTCGTTTAGCAGATTTTTAATCTCGGCAAGCAGCGTCTGATGCGAAAATTTCGTCACCTTCACGTAGATGACGCCGTCGGTGCTGACGCAGCCCGCATTGACCTCATCGCCTACGCTTTTATAAACCGCCAAGCTCTCGCCGCTGATGAGCGAAGCGTCGATCTGCGCGCCGCCTTCTACGATAAGCCCGTCGCAAGGGATGCGCGAGCCGTTTTTTACGAGCACCTTATCGCCCGGCTTTAGCGCTTCTGCGCGCACTTCGGCTATCGTGCCGTCGTCCTTGATCAAAAGCGCGGTTTTAGGGCTTAGATCGATTAGCCCCTTGATGTAGTCGTTCGCCTTCATCTTGCTGCGCTCTTCTAGGTATTTGCCGAGCGAGATAAAGGCGATTATCATCGAGGCGGACGAGAAATAAAGATTGGTAAATTCGTTCTGCGCGCCGTGCGTATAGACCCACGCCGCGGCCGTTAGCGAATAGGCAAACGCAAAAAAGCTTCCCATCGCCACGAGCACGTTCATATCAAAGCTTCTGTTTTTCAGCGAGCCGTAAGCGTGATAAAAGAAGTTCTTGCCGCAGTAAAATAGGCTCACGCATGCCATCGCCGCGCAAAGTAGCGCCTTTGGAACGAAGCTCAAAAACCCGCTCATCTCCACCGCCATTACCGCCGCGGCTAAAATGAGGGCGAAGATTAGCCTAAATAGCGCCGCTTTGAGGTTGCGCCGCTTTTTGCGCTCCAAATCCTCGTAATCGACGGCGATATCATAGCCCAGCTTTTTGATCTTGGCTTTTAGCGTCTCCTCAAGCGCCGGATCGGCAAGTACGAACTCGCCGCTGCCGTTTGCGAAATTTACGTGCGCGTCCTGCACCCCCTCGATCTTGCGACTTACCCGCTCGATCGCATTGGAGCAGTTTACACAGCTCATCCCGACGATATTTAGAGTGATTTTACTTGACATTGCGTTAGTTTTTAGGCTAGCTTTTCTGCGACGCTAAAGCCCAAATCGTCCATCTCCTCTTTAAATTTAGCCTCGTCGCGCGGATCTAAGCTTAAACTCACCACTCCGCTTGCTACGTCCACCTCGATCTCGCCGAAATCGTCCTTGAGCGCGTTTTTGATCGTCCTCGCGCAGTTTTCGCAGTGGATATTTTGCGCCTTAAATTTTACGCTTTGTTTCAAAGCCATGAGCCTCTCCTTTGGATTAAAATTTTAAAACTTATACTACTTTTTAATAAATTTTATTTCAACGCCCGCTCCTGAAATTTAAGGGTTTTTCGTTATAATCACCCGTTTTTAAATTTAAGCTTTAAGGAATTTTATGGGACGAGCTTTTGAATACAGACGCGCTTCAAAAGAAGCTAGATGGGGGAAGATGAGCAAACTTTTCCCAAAACTGGGCAAGGCCATAACGATGGCTGCGAAAGAGGGCGGCGAAGATCCGCTGATGAACTCCAAACTGCGCGCCGCGATCGCCACGGCAAAGGCGCAAAATATGCCCAAAGACAACATCGACGCGGCTATCAAGCGCGCTAGCGGCAAGGATAGCGCCGATATCAAAACGATCTTTTACGACGGCAAGGCGCCCCACGGCGCACTTCTCATAATCGAATGCGCCACCGACAACCCGACCCGCACCGTCGCAAACGTAAAATCGATTTTAAACAAAGCTAAGGGCGAGTTCTTGCCGAGCGGCAGTTTGAAATTTATGTTTTCGCACAAGGCCGTTTTTGAGACTAAGCTGCCGAGCCGCGACATCGAGGAGCTGGAGCTTGAGCTCATCGACTTCGGTCTTAGCGAGCTTGAGATCAACGAGTTTGAAAACGACAAGGGCGAGCTCGAAAAGACGCTACTAATCTACGGCGAATACGAAAGCTTCGGCACTCTAAACGAGGGGATCGAAAAGATAGGGCTTGAGATCATCAGCGCAAGCTTAAAATTCGTCGCCAACGAAAAGCACGAATTTAGCGAGGAGCAGCTTGGCGACATAGACGCGCTACTCGAGCGGCTAGAGGACGACGACGACGTGCAGGCAGTTTACACCAACATCGCATAGGAGAAAAAATGGAAAGCTTAAAAATTTACGACATCGACGCAGCGGCTTTGGCGCGCGATAAATACGCCGTTATCAAAACCGAAAAGGGCGATATGAAGCTGGAGCTTTTCGGTGGCGAAGCTCCGCAGGCGGTTACGAATTTCGCCAGCCTCGCGCGCAGCGGGTTTTACAAGGGGCTAAATTTTCACCGCGTAATTCCAAATTTCGTGATCCAAGGCGGCTGCCCGCGCGGCACCGGCACGGGAGGTCCGGGCTGGCGCATAAAGTGCGAATGCGACCGCCAAAAGCACAAGCACGTGCGCGGCGCGCTATCGATGGCGCACGCGGGGCGTGATACGGGCGGTAGTCAGTTTTTCGTCTGCCACAGCGCGCAGCCGCACCTAGACGGCGCGCATACGGTGTTCGGACAAATCGTGGATCAGCCCAGCCTAGCGGTTCTGGACGCGATCAGACAGGGCGATAAGATCATCGACGTCGAGATTAAAGAGAGCCTGCAATCGTGATTAAATTTAAGCCGCGGGGCGCCAGACCGTGATAAAGATCGGCACGGACATAACTGCGGTGCGCAGGATCGAGGCGCTGCGCGCAAAATACGGCGCGAAATTTCTAAAGCGCATTTTGAAAAAATCCGAAAGCTCCTCCGCGCTGCGCGACGAAAGTATCGCAGGCATCTATGCCGCCAAAGAAGCGCTTAGCAAAGCTCTAGGCACCGGCATCGGCGTGGAGTTTGGCTTCAAAGACGCTAAAATTTACAAAGACGCTCTGGGCGCGCCGCATCTAAAAATACGTAAAAAAATCCGTAAAAAATTTCATATCAAATCCGCAAGCCTTAGCATCACGCACGACGTAAACGTCGCAATCGCAGTAGTCGCACTAAAACTTAATAAGCCGCGTTCAAAGTAACGAAGCGAAGTGACGCGGGCGGCAAGAACCTCGCGTAAATTCTGGATAAATTTTACGCAACGGAATTTTTGAGGTTAGGCGCAGGTTTTGTAGAGTAGTATTTCGCGGCGCGGTACGCGATGCGGCGGCAAACTTTGCCTTCTAAATTTTATATTTGCCGACTTAAAATTCTACATTCATGGATAAAATTTTAGAGCACAAAATTTACCGCAACGAAATTTTAAAATTTCACCGCGCCGCAGAATTTTGCTTTAAATTTAAGGCACAGAATTTTATAGCGGCGCCTCGGTGCAACTCAAAATATAAAATTTCAGCCTGGAATTTAGCGGCAGAAGTATAGACTTTCTATTAAAATTTCACGGCGAAATCGCGCTTTGAAATTTTAAACGGATGCGAAGTCTGCTCCGCCTAATCTATCGCATCATCAAGGATTAAGCGAAAGTTCATGAGCCAATGAAATACGCGCGGCGGCGGCGTGCGTTCGTCGTGCTTATCTTAAACAAGAGCTTTTGCGCCGTACTTATGCCGAATACCGCAGATAGCGCGGCGTTTTCTACCGCCATGTGCGAAAAGACGAAGCAGATAGCGCGCGCTCTATTGCTATGCGCAAAAAGACGGGGCTTGTGTCGCTACATTTACCGCTCAGTCTGCCGCTAGTTTAAGCGCACAGATAAGCGGCGTGCCCACAGCAGCGAGCGATCAAAATTTACACGAAGAAATTTAAAGATGAAATTCCGCGGGCTGTAAATTTAGCGCTAAATTTTTAAAATTTCACGGCCGCTCAAATTTTAAAATTCCATGCAGGGCGGATTTAAAATTTTAAGCCGGCAAGCCCGCGAGGCTAAATTTAGCCACCAAGAAGTTTGCAAGTCTCTGCAAAAAGAAATTTTATCACGGCACGACGCCGCAAAAATTTTCAATTGCTCATATTTTGGCGGCGAGCTTACGCGGCTTACGTTTTCACGCGAGGTATAAGCTTCAATTCTCTATATTTTGACCTACGGCGCATTACGATAGGGTTTGGAATTTTTCCCATATAAATTTTCAATTCTCTATATTTCGGCTATTCCAAAACTACGCCCGAAGCCGCCCGTATTTAGAGCCGCGTAAATTTAAATCGATCGCGCCAAGCTACGATTAAATTTAAAGCGCAAAGCGCGGTCATGGCGCGAACTTACGTAAAATATCCCAAACTACGATTAAATTTCAAACCGCGATAGAATTCTCGCGCAACAAAAGGCGGGCTAATCCGCCTTTTTTAGATTATCGGCAAGCAAAAATGCAAGCTCTAACGCCTGATCTGCGTTTAGGCGCGGATCGCACTGCGTTTCGTAGCGCTGTTTTAGCGTCTCTTGCGTCACGTTAAACGAGCCTCCCGTGCACTCGGTGACGTTTTGTCCGGTCATCTCAAGATGGATGCCGCCCGCGTGCGTGCCCTCCGCGGCGTGGATCTCAAAAAAGCTCTGAACCTCGCTTAAAATTTTAGAAAATTCGCGCGTTTTATAGCCGTTCGCGGCTTTGACGGTGTTGCCGTGCATCGGATCGATGCTGTACAGGATCGCCCTGCCCTCGCGCTTTAGCTCGCGCAAAATTTGCGGCAGCCGCGCGCCGATCTTATCCGCTCCCATGCGGATGATGACGTTTAGCCTGCCGGCTTCGTTTTGCGGATTGAGCTTGTCGCAAAGGCGCAAAATTTCATCTGCAGTGCCGCTAGGGCCGATCTTAACGCCGAGAGGGTTTTTGATACCGCTTAAAAAATGCACGTGCGCATCGTCCGCGCCGCGCGTGCGCTCGCCGATCCAAAGCATGTGCGCCGAGCAGTCATACCAATCGCCGCTGGTGCTGTCGATGCGCGTCAGGCACTCCTCGTAGTGTAGCAGCAGCGCCTCGTGCGATGTGTAAAGCACTGTCTCGGCAAGGCTCGGAGAATTTGCGGCGCTCAATCCGCACGCCTCCATAAATTTAAGCGTACGCGAAATTTCATCGCTGAGCTCGTTAAATTTAGCCTCCAGCTCACCTTTTTTCAAAAAGCCCAAATTCCACTTATGCACCTCGTGCAGGTTCGCAAGACCACCGCGAGAAAAGGCGCGTAGCAAATTCAGCGTCGAAGCGCTTTGATGATACGCCTCGATCATACGCGCAGGATCTGGCTTGCGCGCCGCTTCGCTAAACTCAAAGCCGTTGATTATGTCGCCGCGGTAACTAGGCAGACTCACGCCGCCAACCTCCTCGAAATCGCTGCTGCGCGGCTTTGCGAACTGCCCTGCGATGCGACCTACCTTGACGACGGGGCAGCCCGCCGCGAAGGTAAGAATAATCGCCATCTGAAGCATTACCTTAAACATATCGCGGATATTATTCGCGCTAAAATCATTAAAGCTCTCCGCGCAATCGCCGCCTTGAAGCAAAAACGACTTGCCTTCGCTGGCGCGCGCGAGCTCGGCTTTTAGGTTGCGAACCTCGCCCGCGAAAATTAACGGCGGCAGCTTGTAAAGGCGCTCTTTGGCGGCCTGCACCGCACTTTCATCCTGATAAATCGGCTGCTGTAAAATTTTATAATCTTTCCATGACGTCCTACTCCAGCTCATAGCCCCTCCTAGATTTCGTAAAATTTCGCGATTATACCCAAATAAGCTTTTATTAACCCAAAAAATCTTAAAATAGCGCCTTTAGGCAATTTGGAAGGAATTCTATGGAAAACGATCGCGCTAAAGGACTAATGCTTGCATTTGTGACCTTTTTTATGTGGGGCGTTTTTCCGATATTTTTCAAGCTCATAAAGGACGTGGATGAGGTGCAAATTTTAGCGCATCGCGTCGTTTGGTCCTTCGTGTTGCTGCTCGTTTTTCTCTGCTTTACGCACCGTTTAAAAAACGTCGCGCGCCTTCTTAGCACCCTTAAAATCGCTCTCACTCTGCTTTGTACGGGACTACTTATCAGCACGAACTGGGGCATTTATATCTACGCGGTAAATTCCGATCAAATTTTAGCCACCAGCCTCGGATATTTTATAAATCCGCTATTTTCGGTGCTTTTGGGCGCTTTGTTTCTGCGCGAGCGGCTAAGCACGGCGGCGAAGCTTTCCCTGCTGCTAGCCTTTGCGGCTATCGGCGTGCAAATTTACGCGCTGGGTAGGCTTCCTATAATCTCGCTCGTGCTGCCGCTTAGCTTTGCATTTTACGGGCTCATACGCAAAAAAGTAAAAGTGCCTAGCTTTGAGGGGCTATTTTGCGAGACGACGCTGATGCTGCTGCCCGCGCTTGCGTTTCTGATCTACTGCGCGCTGAAAGGAAGTGGCGCCTTCGGCTTTAACGTAAGCGGCGCGCTGCTATTTGCAAGCGGACTGATTACGATTTTGCCGCTGCTTACCTTCGCCGTAAGCACGCAGTATCTGCCGCTATCCACGATCGGCTTTATGCAATATATCAGCCCCAGCATGAGTATGCTAATCGCGGTATTTGTTTACGGCGAGGAGCTTGAGACTTATAAAATTTTGAGCTTTTCGCTAATTTGGTTCGGGCTCGCGGTCGTGGGCCTAGACGGCTTAAGGAGAAAAAATGGCTAATTTCGCTTTGATGTTCGCAGTCGCCCTTGCGGTGGGCGCGCTCGTGTATTTTCAGGTCCAAAAGGCTTCCGCGCGCGCAGACGCCGCAGATCCCGAGCTTAGCTCGCAAAGGTATATGAAATTTTGCGATATTTTAGAGGGCAAACTGCGAGATTTAAAGCGGCTTGAACTGCACGACGAAAGCGCTCGCGAGAGCTATCTAGGCGAGCTCGAGACTCTTAGCAAGGAGTTAGTCTATATCAAAACGATGCATCAAAGCAACCTAAACCCCACCGTGTGGGAGGGCAAGCTATTTGAGTTTCTAAGTAAAACGGACGCTCTGATCGAAAAATACGCCGCTAGCGCAGAGCGCTCGCTGCAAGACTGGCGCAAGCAGCTGGAGATGGAATTTAAGAATTTGTAGCGCGAAATTTTAAGCGGCGAATTTCGCGGGTGTCTATATCGGTAGAATTTTAACGCCTAAATTTATATAATTTAACGCACCGCAACTCTTGGAATTTTTAAAATTTACATACGCGCCGGAATTTTTTGCAAACCGCTTGCGTCATAGCGGCAAAATTCCATGTGTTTTATAAAGCAAAAACGACGCAAATTTTAAATCGGCGTAATTTATAGAATTTTGCAAGATACATAGCAACCGCGAAGCCGATAATTGCGTCTGTAAATTTTATAGAATTTACTCATTGGTAGACGCGGTATCTGCAGTCTTGGATCCCGCTTGCTCTAGTTGCTTAGACGCATCGCGCCTTAAAATTTTATCATACTCCTCCACTCTTATCACCTTGCCCTCATACTCTATTTTAAGATCAAATTCCAAGCCTTTTAAGTGCGAATATCTAAAAAATTTATCCAGATCAAAGCCGCTCGCGCCATTAAGCTCATCGCCGCAGAGCGCGGAATAGCGCTTTATAAGCGTATCGTAGATACCAAGTAGCGCTGTATTTGGCGTTACCGAGCCGCATCTATTAAGATCGGGCAGCGAACCTCTGTTAAGCCCGATTGCACCCTTTTCCCAATCCTTTGGCTGCTCCGCCATAGTAAACCTGACCATATCATAATTAAAGCTATCCAACCAGCTCCAAACCAAAATAATCTCATCGTAACAATAATCATCCATATGCTCTAGGTATATTTTCTTATACTTCCTCAACGTATCCAAATCCTTACGGCAGTCATCGTATTTTTTTCGAATACGCTCATCGTCCGGAAGTCCTGCCAAATCGTATTTAAGCAGCAAATTTAGCATACTTGAGTCATATCGTTGCGGCAGCATCTGATAGATGGAGCAGTTCGGCTGCCGCTCATCTTTGCGGTGTTTGAGCGTAAAAGCAATACAATTATCGTCCGTCCAAGCGGTAATCTCAGGTCTTACACCGCTGCTAAGCATAAGCTCCGTCATCTGCAAAAATCCGCCTGCTACGGCGTAATAGAGCGGATCAGATACCGCGCTAGTACCCTCGCTTTTAGGCGTTTCGTAATATTCCCTTACCTGCGCATCGCTAGTATCGGCGACCAAATAGGAATCGCAGCGTCCCGGAGTCGTAAGCCACGGACGAACATATTTAACGCTAGAAAAGCTAGCTCCGTGCTTAAGTAGAACTTCCGCGGCGGCGGTAGAGTTATTTTCGATGGCATAGCTTAGCGCCGAATGAGAAAAATCGTCCGTGCGGTTGATATCCGCTCCGTGATAGATCAGCTCTTCGGTGGTGTTTGCATCGTTGTAAAAACTGGAATACATTATCGCCGTTATACCAAACTGCAGCGGATCGCCCGCAGTGATGCGCTGCTCTCGCATAAATGCCAAAATACGAGCAGTGTCCTTGGAGCGCAAAAGCTTGCGGAAATACTCCATCCGCTCATCGCCCTGCACTACGCGCTCGTCTAAATCTAACTCGGCGCCCAGCCTTTCGTACCGGTACCTCGCTATTGCGGCGCGATCTTCATCCGTTAGCGGCCGATTGGAGGAGTTGCCGGAGGTTGTGGCGCGACTCACCGTGGAATTTTGCGCGGGCTGAGTTTCGGATCTATCCATAAGTGCACCGCCTGTGATCAAGAAAAATAGGCCTGCCGTAACAACCAAACACGCTATGATGAGCTTGGATTTTATCTCCTTCAAAGCAACCTCCGCAAATAAAATGACAAATACTACCGAGTGTGAGCTTAGCCGAATATAAACGGACGGAATTTCACAAGGCAATTTCGCTCAGGCGAAATTTGCAGGGCGAGGTTTAAGAGAGTTTAGGCGCGAAATTTGACCTTCGAAATTTTACCGATAGAATTCCGCGTAGAAATACCGCGGGAGCGAAATTCTACCGACGAAATTTTATCCCAACGACAGGCGGCTAGAATTTCAACAAGCGCTTCTACGCATAAAATTTAGCGCTAAATTTGCCGTATTTGCACTCGGTATCGCTACGAAATTTAGTGACGGCTACCATAAAATATTGAAATTTTAGTTTTAAATTTACCGCCCCTTCGCATATCCTCCTAAATAAAAACCGTATAGTCCTTTTTAATATAGTCTATATTTATATTTTTCTGTAGAAAATACTCTCTAACTTCGTCGTAAATTTCACTGCTATACAAATAAATCAAATAGTAGTGTGCCGATACGACAACGGAATAATATAAATATCCGCCATGCCACGGCTCATCTACTTTTATAAATGGAAAAATTTTAAATCCTTTTATGCCTTTATTTATGCAAAAATACACGACGAATTTTATAAATATATTCGCCACATACATGCAAAGCAAAAATACAAAGAAAAAACCTAACGAGCCGACACAAAATATAACCAACACGATAAAAGATGGGGTTCTAAAATTTTGCGTGGAAAAGTTTTTGCATAATTTATCCTTTTCCACCTTGCACTGCCTTTTAACGACCCCTTTATCTAAAAATTCTATATATTGATCGGTAAATCTTATTTCGCGTTTATTGCGTATCGCGGTAAAGATATATGTAATAACGGAGATTAGTAATATCATTATACAGGCTTCTAAATAATCGTCTACATATATATGCCCAAAATCTACAATATCCCAAATAAAAGATATTAGAAGACCTGATACCTGAAGAAATACAAGAATATGGGCATAAACAAAAAACTTTTCATAATTTTTGATTACTATCGGATCTTTATCGTAGTTCCTAACGTTAGAATTTTTAAATAAAGTAGTATTGTCTGGATCTAAATTTTGAAATTTTCTATCGCGCTCTGCATTTAAATTTAGGCCGTCTAAATTTCGATCATTAGAATTTAAAGTTTTAGAATCTGTATTGTTTAAATCTGAGGCATCGAAATTTGAAGCATTTAAATTTGAGTTATCGGATTTTGAAGTATCAAAATTTAAGACATCAAAATTTTGAGCGTCAGAATTTTCTTGCGATCCTTGCTCTAAATTTTGTTGTCGTTCGTTTAGAATTTTCTTTAGCTCTTCGAGCCTTGCTTCGTTCATCTTTATCCCTCGCTAGCGATCTTAAGCGATTTCGTATTTTACTTCTTTATCGCTTGGGATATTATTAAATTTAAAGCTACTTCGCTTGTCTGACTCAAGCATTTTGGAATTTGTCTATCGAGGTAAAATTTATAAAATTGGAAGATAAATTTAAGCGGGAAAAACCCGCTTAAATTTTATTTGCCGCAGCCGCACTTGCACTGAGCGGCAAGCTTGCGGCGAACATATGCGATTTTGCTTTGAAGCGGAAGGTGCTTAGGGCAGTGGTCTTCGCAGCCTAGCAGCGTCATACAGCCGAATACTCCGTCATCATCGCCGATTAGCTCGTAAAAATCCTCGTCGCTGCGTTTATCCAGCGCATCGATCTGAAAGCGTGCCACGCGGTTGATGCCGACGGCGCCGATGTAGTCTTTTCGCATTATCGCTACGCCGCATGCAGCTACGCAGATACCGCACTCGATGCAGCGATCCAGCTCGAAAACCTCCTGCGCGACCTCAGGCTCGACCTTCTCCTCAAGCTTAGAGATGTCGGTCTCGTGATCGGTGTGGATCCAACTCTCTACGCGTTTGCTCATCGCGTTCATCCAGTTGCCCGTATCAACGCTGAGGTCTTTTAGCAACTTAAAAAATGGAAGCGGCATAAGCTCGATCACGCCGTCCGGATAATCCTTAGTAAGCGTACGGCACGCAAGCTGCGGCTTGCCGTTTACGAGCATACCGCAGCTACCGCAGATACCCGCGCGACAAACGAAGTCGAAGCTTAGCTCGGGATCAAATCTCTCACGAATCACGTTAAGCGCGATAAATAGCGTCATTCCGTCGGTCTCTTCGATCTCGTAAGTAGCGAAGTGCGGCTTTGAAATTTTGCTTAGCGGATTATACTTAAATGCCTTTATTGTTATTTTTCTACTCATATCCTATACCTGCTCTTTCGTTAGGTGCTTTATATTTTGGCTGCAATTCATAATGCATCAATGCCTCTTGAATTTCATATCTGCCTTTGCCCTCGGCTTGCATTTTCTCGCGAATTTCATCGACCTCTTTTTGGCGCACGGCGCTGTCCGGATGCTCGATGATATTGCCTTTGGCGCCGTATCCGCGGAACGCAGGCGGCATCTCCATCTTCATAATATCAAGCGGCTCATAGGTCAAGGTAGGCATCGTATCGCCCTCCTTCCAGCTTGCAAGCGTTCGTTTTAGCCAGTTTAGATCGTCGCGTTTCGGATAATCCTCGCGGAAGTGCGCGCCGCGGCTTTCGGTGCGATCAAGCGCACCCTTGGCGATACAAAGCGCAAGCTTTAACATCTTCGGTACGCGATAAGCCTCCTCGAGCTCCGGATTTCCGAAAAGCTCTTTATTGCTTACTTTGACGTCCAAGGACTGCTTGTAAAGCTCTTCAAGCTCTTTTACGGCTTTGGCTAATCCCTCGCCGGTGCGGAAGATCGCGCAGTGCTCCCACATCACGTCTTTCATCTTGTTTTTTATCTCAAATACGTTAAATTTACCCTCTTTTTCAAGCAGGCTCTTAATGTAATTTTTCTCTTTATCTACGAATTTTTGTATATCGTGCGTATTGATATCGACGTCGTGTCCTTGACAATACTCCGCAAAATACTCGCCCACGATCATGCCCGCGACGACGGTTTCGGCGACGGAATTTCCGCCCAAGCGGTTAAAGCCGTGCATATCCCAGCACGCAGCCTCGCCGGCGCTGAAAAGTCCAGCTAGCGTTGGACTCTCGCCCGTAGCTTTTGTTTTGATGCCGCCCATCGAGTAATGCTGCATAGGAAGGATCGGAGCCCAACCTTTACCGCGCTTTCTGCCCTGCTCGTCGGTTATCACCTCGGTGTCGGCAGGATCGATGCCGTTGAAAATTTCGCAAATTTCTTGTACGTCGCGTAAATTTTTCTCGATATGCTCGCGCCCGAGGATCGAAATGTCGAGCCAAACGTGCTCGCCGTAAGGGCTTTTGACACCCTTGCCTTTTCTTATATGCTCCATTATGCGGCGGCTTACGACGTCGCGGCTAGCAAGTTCCTTTTTCTCGGGCTCATAATCCGGCATAAAGCGGTAGCCGTCCACATCGCGTAAAATTCCGCCGTCGCCGCGGCAACCCTCGGTAAGCAAAATTCCGCTCGGAACGATAGGGGTCGGGTGAAACTGTACCGCTTCCATATTTCCAAGCTGTGCGACGCCGGTCTCAAGCGCGATAGCTGCGCCGATACCCTCGCAAACGACGGCATTTGTAGTGTGTTTATACACTCTGCCGTAGCCGCCTGTAGCGATTAGCGTACCCTTTGAGACGTATGCGATCAGCTCGCCGGTAACCAAATCACGCACGATTGCGCCGTAGCAGCGGTTGTTCGCGTGAATTAGCGCGATCGCTTCTTTTCTATCATGAATATCTACGTTATGCTTTAGTGCTTCGTTTGCAACGGCAAAAAGCATTGTATGTCCCGTAGCATCGGCAGTATAGCAGGTTCGCCATTTTTTCGTACCGCCGAAGTCGCGGCTGTGAATAAGTCCGTGAACCTCATCTTTTTCGCTGATTGTGGTTTTTTGAGCGTTGATAATAGCGCTTCGCTCGCCTCTAGTAATCCTGGTCCAAGGAACACCCCAGCCTGCAAGCTCGCGGATCGCCTTAGGCGCCGTTTGCGCAAACATCCTAGCGACGTCCTGATCGCAGCCCCAGTCGCTTCCTTTTACCGTATCGGCAAAGTGCACGTCCTCGTTGTCGCCCTCGCTCATTTTGGAATTTCCCAGTGACGCCTGCATGCCGCCTTGAGCTGCCGCAGAGTGCGAGCGCTTAACGGGGATCAGGCTCAAAACGATAGTGCTAAGCCCCTTCTCGCCGGTAGCGATCGCAGCTCTTAAGCCCGCCAAACCGCCGCCAATAACTAAAGAATCGCAATATATTACATTCATCCTAAGCTCCCTATTCTAAACTTAACCATTTGAAATCGGCGATTATCGAAAGCAAGAAAAATGCACCCCAAACGATGAAAACCGTCTTTTTGATGAGGGCTCTTTTCCTTTGAATTTCAGCCTTCGTGCCGTCTATGCTGATCCATTTCATATATAATCTATAAATTCCGATGCTAGCGTGAGTTACTACGAAAATCAATAAAACAAAATAAAATAGATGAAGCTGTCCGAAGCGAGCGATAGCAAGATCTGCAGTAATTTTCGGACCGAATACGATCATTAAAATATGAGCCGCCGCAAAGAAAAATAGGAAAAATCCCGTCCAAAACTGAAACCACCAAAGCGTCGTGTCGCAATGCTTCATTCGCATTTTGTGCGCTTTAAACGCTCTGTAAGCGGCGTAGTTAGCCGGAAATTTTCTCATCGCCAAAAATGCGTGAATCACGAAAATCAAGAAAATCACGAAAGCGACGATGTTTGTGACGAAATAAATTCCGCCTGGTTCGGCGAAATGCACGACGCCCTCAAACGCGCCCTTACCGATCAAAATCGTGCCGGTAAATATCATATGACACAGCATAAAACAGGCCAAAATCAGCCCGCTGATGCTTTGCGCCACATCTTGCAAAGCCATAATGCGGCTTTTTTTGCCGTCTATGGATCTGCCCGTAAAGCCCTCAATGCGACCTAGCATAGGTTCTCCTTAAAAAAGATGATTATAAATCCCCGCTAAACGAAAATTTACATTTTTGTAAAGAGATTATATTACTTTTTAACTTTAGATTAATTTAATTTCTGCAAATTAGTTTTTTCTTCAAAGACTGCTTTAAGAAAACTGCTATCAAAAACATCACCAAAGATAAAATTTGCCCCATCGATAAATTTAAAAATATAAAACCAAGCCCATCATCCGGCTGCCTAAAAAATTCTACGAAAAATCTAAACGCCGTATATAGCATCGCATACAGACATATCAACTCGCCGTTAAATTTCTTAAATTTACGGTAGAAAAATAAAATTGCAAAAATAACGAGTCCCTCCAAAACCGCCTCGTAAAGCTGGCTTGGATGACGCAATGTACCGCCCACCAAGATCCCCCATGGCTCGGTCGTTTCGCGCCCGAAAAGCTCCTGATTTAAAAAATTTCCCACGCGTCCGAAAAAATACCCAAGCGGCACGCTAAGCGCCACGAGATCGAGCAGCGCCCACATATCGGTTTTAAATTTTTTGCAAAACCAAACTGTCGCGATCACGAATCCAACGACTGCGCCGTGATAGCTCATACCGCGAATGCCCACGAACTCGCCGTTATGAAAGGGGTTGAAAATTTGCCACGGATGACTGAAATACCACGCCGCCTCGCCCGAATAAATCGCGATATATCCCAGCCGCGCGCCTAAAATGACGCCCACTTCAACCCAGATAAAGTAGCGATCGAGCATCTTATCACTAAAGTTAAGACCATCCTTTTTTACAAAATACTTTGCCATAAATAGCGCCGTAAGCAGCGCCAAAACATACATAATGCCGTACCAGTGCACGTTTATGCCAAACGCACTGAATGCCACGGGATCAAAGTGGGCGTAAATTTCGTTCCAGTAATTCAAATTTTTCCTTTGTTTTAAATTTTAAAATTTGGCTACGTGCACAGGACGCTACGTAACGCATGCTCGGCAAAAGACGCAAAGCGACGCAAGTGCTAGGCGCCAAACTCTAGTTTTCGAACGCTCGATCGCACGCGCGAAACACGTAAGACGCGAATCCTAGCGATAGCGTCAAA
Organism: uncultured Campylobacter sp.; assembly: GCF_938041645.1. Lineage (GTDB taxonomy): Bacteria > Campylobacterota > Campylobacteria > Campylobacterales > Campylobacteraceae > Campylobacter_B. The sequence goes on from NZ_CALIST010000022.1 coordinate 180,423, forward strand.
CGATGCACAGACCACCTCGCATGAAATTTCAAGCGACGACGCCAGATGGGACGCAAGGCGCCTCACGTAAAATTCCAAATGACTATGCCAGACGACATACAAAGCCACACGCAAAACGTCAAAGCGCAAAACGACGCGACGCGGACAAAGCACGCAGCACCCTAATGCAGGCGGCGCAAAATGAGAGCACCGGACGCCTAGAAAAACTCGCAGTGCGCGCAACACAAACGTCGAACGGCACATGCGCAAAATACTGAATGCCACGCAGAATTCACAACGACGCGCGACACAACAAACGCCGACGCACAAAACAGCAAGGCAGACACTTTACATCCGTGCAGATAAAATTCACCTGCCTCGCTTAGCAGCTTGTCGCACCCGCAGGAGCTGTACCGGCTACAGCGCAAGAAACCCCGAAAGCAAGCTCCAGACTTATCTCTACATAGCGCTTTTCTGCACTGAGCGCGCAAAAATACCGAGCGCGCGTTCTAAATTCTAAATTCTAAGTCCCAGCGTCTCTTTCACCACGCGGCAAAAATCCGCCAAAAACCACCCGAGCGCCTTGTAGTAGCTGCTTTTAGCGTTTATCTGCACGTACGTAGCAAGCGCGGAAAAGCTAGGAATGATAAATTGCGCCAGATATAGCGTCAAAATTTTATGCGATTTCGCGTCCGTGTTTTGCTTAAAGATCATAGCAAGCAGTGCTAGCATATTGGCTGCGTGAGCGCTTTTAAGCTCCGCGAAAGGCTTTTTGAAGCGGCATTTTTCATAAAACAGCTCCACTTCGCTTTCGCTTATGAGTTTGAAAAAATCCATCTCAAACGCCTCTTTTAGCGCCTCAAAATCGCGCCCTAGCGCCGCGTAGTCCTCGCCCTGAACCTTTTGCCAAAGCTCATGACCGTTTTTGTTCTCGATATTTTTATTTACGATGATCCAGTTTTTGCCCAAGCCGCGCAACTTCCGCTCATCTATCACGCCCTTAAAATTCGTCGCAAAGATTATGCAGATCACCGAATATAGCTCGCCTAATTTCATCTTTTTCCTTTAAATTTAATCAAATTTCGCTCGCTTTTTTTAGCTTTTCGATGCCGAATTTTTCCCAAATCCTGCTTAAAGATCGATCCAGGCTCTGCTGCTTTTTATCGATCTCGCCAAAAAGCAGCGAGCTGCCCGATTTGCCGCTAAAATTTGAAAGATTTAGCGCTACGTGGATTATCTGCGCGCCTTTTTTAACGTCGCAGAGCCTAAACAGCTCAAGCGCGGTCTCGCTCAGCAAGCTTAGGCTAAAAGCCCTATCCTGGCTGATCTGGTGCGAAAACTCCTCGCGCGATTTGTAGCGGATCTTTAGATCATACGTCGCGGGCTTTAGGCCCCTTGCAAGCACTTCGCCCGCCAAATGACGCGCCAAAATTAAAATTTTACGCCGCAGCTCGTCCCGATCGGCGCACGGCGCGAAACTGCGTCCAAAGCCGATACTTTTGCGCTCGCGCTTTGAGACGACCTCGCCCTCATCCTCGCCGCTAAGGGCTGCGAAAATTTTCCTGCCGTTTGCGCCCATCTTTTCAAAAATTTCTCTATGCCCTAACGCATCGCCGAAGCTTACGATGCCGTATTTACCGAGCGTTTTTTGCGCCGCTTTGCCGATGCCAAAAAATTTCGCTACCGGCACGGCGGATAGCTCGTGCGCAATTTGCGATTTTAAAATTTGCCGCACGCCGAAGGGCTTGGCAAGGCTCGTAGCGAGCTTTGCGATAAGCTTTGCTTCGCTAAGACCTACGCTGCACGGAAGGCTAAAGCGGCGCATAATTTCGCTTTGCAAAAACGCAGCAAAGCTCAGCGCGTCCGCGTCGTAAGCCGTGCCGCGTAAATTTAGAAAAAACTCGTCGATGCTAAATTTTTCGATCTCGGGCGTAAAGCTTAGTAAAAACTCATAAATTTCGCGTGAAGCTTTTCGGTATTCGCCATGCCGCGCGCGCACTAAAATCAACTGCGGGCAGAGTCCGAGCGCGATTTTAACGGGCTGAGCCGAGTGCACGCCGTCCGCTCTGGCCTCGTAGCTCGCGCTTAAAATCACACTACCAAGCTCGCTCTTACCGCCGAAAATCTCCTCGTCGCCGCCTCCGACGACTGCGATCTTTTTGCCCGCAAGCGCGGGATCGGCAAGCCTCGCGACCGAGACGAAGAAGCTGTCCAAATCGATATGAGCTATCAAACTATATCGATCCCGAATCCGCTAAGCCCCGCGTAATCTTTCGGCTCGCTCTTGCTTAAAATTTTGATTTTTCTCACGCCCAGATGCGCTAAAATTTGCGCTCCAATGCCAAAGCTCTTAAAATCGGCGCGATTTTGCGCGGATTTTAGCATCAAAAGCACGCCGCCCTCTTTGCGCAAAACATCCAGATCGCGCATGAAATCGTTAAATTTCGTATCGCTTAAAAACTCCAGATCGCTTGAAATTTTATGAAATTTCACGTTCGTCTGCGCGCTCTTTTCGGGTTCGCCGAAAATATATGCGCGGTGCTTGTTGCCCTCGTGATCGCTCACATCGTAAAATTTCGCCGCTTCGCCGCACAGCAGAGCGCTTTTGGGCTCGCTAAATTTAACGAGCGTTTCGTGCTTTAGGCGGTACTGCACGATCTGTGCGACCGAGATCATATTGATGCCGTGCTGCGCGCAGAATTTTTCCAGATCGTCCCTGCGCGCCATATCGCCGTCGTCTTTGACTATCTCGCAGATCACGGCGCTTTGCGAAAGCCCAGCCAAGCGGCACAGATCCGTAGAGCCCTCGGTGTGCCCCGTGCGGGCGAGCACGCCGCCGCTTTTGGCGATTAGCGGGAAAATATGCCCAGGGCGGACGAAATCATCTGCGCGAGCGCCCACGCGCGACATCAGCTCGATCGTCATATTGCGCTCATACGCGCTTACGCCCGTCTTGGCGCCCTTCGCGTCGATCGTGACGGTAAATGCGGTCTCGTGACTGGAGGTGTTTTTATCGACCATCAAATTTAGATCTAGCTGCTGTGCGATCTGCGGGCTAAGCGCCACGCACAGCACTCCGCGAGCGTGCGTGATCGCAAAATTTACCTTCTGCGCGCTGCTAAAGGTGCTCGCAAACACCAAATCGCCCTCGTTCTCGCGATCGACGTCATCGACCATAACGAGCATCTTGCCGTTTTTCAGATCCTCGATCGCTTGCTCTACGCTAACCATCATCTCTCCTTAAATTTAAGATATTATTGTGCCGTTTTTATTCACGATCGTTTCGCGACCGTCTAGTATGATTTTGACGTAGTCGTCGCTCAGAATTTTAATAACTTCTATCTCGTCGTAAAACATCGGCTTTAAAATTTCATTATCCTCATCATCTAGCAGCCCCCATTTGCCGTCTTTTTTGACTTTAACGTATCCTTCGCAATATTTGATTTCGTCATAATATCCGCACAAAGTATTGTCAAAATCCCAAGCAAGCTCGTATACACAAGACACTACCTCTGTGCCCGTTTTATCGATAAAGCCCCATTTGCCGTCCTTTTCAATCTTTGCTAAGCCTTCGCAAAAACTCCCGGCCCGATCATATATGCAAGGAATAACTTCTTTTCCCATTTCATCGATATATCCCCAATAACCGTTCTTTTTAACGTCCGCCAAGCCTTCGCGAAAAACGCCAACGTCATCATATATACAAGGAACGATCTCTTTGCCGGTTTTATCGATAAAGCCCCAATAGCCGCTTTTTTGAACTTCCGCCAGTTCTTCGTCAAAATTATAAGCATCATCATATATACAAGAAATCACCTCTTTACCCGTTTTATCGATAAAGCCGAATTTATCGTTCTTATTAACCCACGCTAAGCCCTCGCAAAACTCCTCGGCCCGATCATATATGCAGGGAATAACTTCTTTGCCCGTTTTATCGACGAAGCCGAATTTATCGTTTTTTCTAACGCATGCTAGGCCTTCGCTAAAATACGAAACATCATCATAGATACAAGAAGCTATCTCCTTTCCCGTTTTATCGATAAAGCCCCATTTATCGTTCTTTTTAACCCATGCCGATACCATCTCGATCTCCCAAATTTAAATTTTGATTTCCGCGTAAGCCGCCTTGAGCTTCTCAAAAAGCGGGGCGAACGAAACGCCGTTTACGCGGACGTTTGCGATCGTCGTGATGAAATTCGTATCGCGCTGCCACCGCGGCACGAGATGATAGTGCACGTGCTCGGCTATGCCCGCACCCGCGGCGGCGCCGAGATTCATACCGATATTTACGCCGTTTGCACCCAGAGTGCGCTTTAAGATCCCCACTCCGGCGCGCACGTAGCGGCTCATCTCCGCCCACGCATCATCGCTAAGGCACTCGATATTATCGACGTGCTCGTAAGGTATGACCATAAACGCGCCCGGGCTGTAAGGGTAGAGGTTCATCACCCCAAAGCAGTGCCGCGCGCGAAAAAGCACGCCGTTGCGATCGTCAAACGCCGCATCCGCCGCCGCGTCGCAGAAGGGACAGCCGCTTCTTTTTTCGGTAAAATACTCGCTTCGCCAAGGGGCGCAAAGATAATCCATCTCTTTTCCTTTCCGAAATTCCAAAATTCTATGGAATTTTAAAATTTGCGTTTCGCAAAATTCTATGAAATTTGGAATTTAAAACTTCTAAATTTCATAGAATTTTAAATTTACGCGGTCTGCGCTTGCTCGCATGATGCGGAGCTATACACGTGGCAAGCGCGACATGCTTTGCAATCGCGAGGCGCTTCGGCGCAATACGCACTCTGCGGATCGAAGCCCGCGGCGGCCATTGGTGCGCATTTGACGGACACTCATCGCGCGGCAAACATAGCGTCTAAAAGTCCGCACCGTAGCCGTTTGCGCGGCGCATTATAATAAAACTTTGACGCACTCACAGGCGCGGTACGCGATGCCAAACCTGCGCTGCAATCACCATCGCAACACGTGGTAAAATTTAACGCGGCGCGGTCACGCGTAACTGCGGCTCAGTTAAAGCCCAATCGCGATGTATTGCAGCCTACGGGCGGCTTAGATCGCGAGCTGCGATTAAATTTACGGCGCCGTATATAATCGCCAATACTAGGCTTGCGTAAGCGTACGACATGTAGGGCATTGCGGCAAACTCGCAATCCTAAGCAGTCAAATTCCGCAAGCGCAAACCCGCCTGCGCGAAGCTATGCGAAGCGTAAATTTAAACCTCGCTCCGCAGCTGTTCGCGCCATGTGCAATAACAAACTCACGATGCAAAGCGTAGCGTGAATTCTCGCGCGATGTGCGATATTAAATTGCGGCGCGGCGCTAAATTTAAAGAGCCGTTAAATTTTAAAGTCCGCAGAATTTTAAAATTTACTGCTTTAAAATTTCACTCCGTTCGCTAAATTTAACCGCTCGCTTCGGGTTTAAGCTTGCGCTATTAAACGAGCCGAATTTAAATTTTGCCGCTCGCGCCGAGCTTTATCTCGCGCAGCGCAGCGCCGACGTCATTTTGGCGCATAAAATGCTCGCCGATCAAAAACGCATCGACGCCCGCCTCGTGCAAGCTTAAAAGCTGCTCGTGCGAGTGCAGACCGCTTTCGGCGACGATGATCTTGCCGTTTGGAATCAGCGGGATCAGCCGCTCGCTCAGGCTCGTATCGACCTCGAAAGTCTCTAAATTTCGATGGTTGATGCCGATAATATCAGCGCCTGCAAAGACCACTTTTTTCAGATCGTCCTTATCGTGGATCTCGCACAGCGCCTCAAGCCCCAGCCTGCGGGCAAACTCAAGCAGTTCTCTCAGCTCCTTGCCTTCCAGAGCTTTGGCGATCAGCAGGATAAAATCCGCGCCGTAAACCAGCGCCTCTAGGACTTGATAGCGATCTATGATGAAATCCTTGCGCAAAATGGGCGTGTGAGTGTAGCGGCGGATCTGCGGGATGAACTCCAAATCGCCTCTGAAATAATGCGGCTCGGTAAGCACCGAAAAGGCGCTCGCACCTGCATTTTCGTACTCCACGGCAAGGCTTAGCGGCTCAAAATCCTCGCGGATGATCCCCTTACTCGGGCTTGCCTTTTTGATCTCGGCGATAATGCGTAGCGGGTCCTTCTCATCGCTTCTAAGCGCGCTTATGACGTCGCGCGGCTCGTAGGGATTAGCGCTTAGCGAGCGGCCGAGCAGATCCTCGGGTAGCCTTTCTTTACGAAGCGCGAGATCCTCTCGAGTACGTTTTAAAATTTCATCCAAAATCATCGCTACTGCTTTGGTGTCTGAATTTTAGAGCCGGTGGGCTCTTTCGACGTAGAATTTTGCTCTGGTATAAAATCCTGCCTCGATACGGAATTTTGTCTTGACGAGGCAGAATTCTGCGCGGCGGAATTTATAGGCGTCGCAAAATTTTCAGAAGCCGCGGAATTTGGTGTCTGGTTTTGAACCATGGAATTTGCAGACCTGGCAGAATTTTGCGAAGCGGAGTCTTTTGGCGTTAAATCACGCGTTGCAGCGGAGCTTGGACGCGCGGAATCTAACGCGGAGCTTTCGGGCGCCGTAGATTTTATGGAATTAGGCGAAGGAGTTTTTATTGCCGGGCTTTGCGGCGCCTGATCTTTCGGCGTGGAGCCTTTTATCGTAGCGGGGTTTTGCGATATAGAATTCTGCGGCGCTACGCCTGTGCCAGCAGCGCACGCATCGATCGCCTCCAAATGCTCTTTGCCTTCGGGGGAATTAAAAAATTCTGCGTCTTTGATCTTAGCCATTTCATTTTTAGCCTTGTCGCACTCGCCAAGCTTGTAGTATCCCCAAGCAAGCGAGTCCAGATAATACGGCGAGTCGGGGTCTTTTTGTAGAGCGCGGCGGACGAGCTCGATGCCCTTGCGAACGTCTAAATCGTGATCTATTAAGATGTAGCCGTAGTAGTTTAGGTGCACGGGGTCTTTAAGCTGCGGCACGATATTTTCAAATTTTGCCACTACGCTAGATAGGGTCTTGGCATCTACGTTTTTGCCCGCACTTTCATATTCGTAGATCGCCTCGATCGCCAAAAAGTCGTAATTTTTGGTCTTCATAAACTCATCGCGTGCCATTTTAATCGCGGTTTTATAGTCTTTTTTATGCGCGTAGGCATCGATTAGAAGCTCGCGCTTGTAGTCGTATTTCTTCAAAAGCTCGATTATTTTATCAAAGTCGTTTGAGTAGTAATAAATCGCTATCATATCGTCTAAGAATTTATTATCTCCTTTGGCTTCATACAGCGCTTCATCGATCTTAGCGACATCCAAATAGCGTTTATTCGCGCGATACACATCAGCTAGCAGCTCGCACGCCATACCCTGGGCGCAGCCGTAGATGCGCCTATGCGTCTCGATGATGCGGATCGCTCCGTCCGAATCATTGAGTTTATTTAGCAGCACGTCGCATAATCTGATGAGATTTTCGTCAGTTTTGTCTAGCTCATAGGCTTTTTCAAAGTAGGTTTTGGCTAAAGTAAAATTCTCCATCGCATAATATGTCGCCGCTAAGATCGCGTAACTACGCGAAACTGGATCTACGGTGACCAGCTTAAGAGCAGCGGTATTGGCGTTTAGATTATCTTTAATGCCTAAGTAGTAGCCGATTTTTACTCGCAGATACTCAGAGTCTGAGCTTAAGCTCTTTTCGCCGAGCTTTAAATAGCGCGCCGTATTTTTACGATCTTTGATCGCAAAAGCAGTCTTTAGCGCTTCTAGCAGATAAACGGACGAGCCCGTTTTATTGTATACCTTTTCATATAAAAACATCGATGCGACGGGATCTTTATGCAGTAGCTCCAAAGCTGTAAGCAAATCGAAATTTAGCTCGGCGTCTTCTTGCGCTCGCATCGCATGATTTAGCTTTTCTTTGGTTATACTTTTAGCGCTTACGCCGCGATTTATCAAGCTCTTTTTAATTGCATCTTTTGCACCGTTTTTTGTACCAATGCTGGAATTCCGATCAGACGCTTTTTTATCCGTAACAGACTGCTTCGCTGCTGCAGCATTCGTCCTACCCTCCGCACTTAGATACTGCGGCGCTAAAATCATCGCCGCGATTAAAATTCCGCCAAAAACCTTACCCCGATACATTCTTCCTCCAATTCTTTAGTATGCGTTTTAAAATATTCCCAAAATGGAAAGCTACGACACTGCTTCGGGCGCAGCTCGTAAATCCCGCAGTTGCGCTGCGCCTCGTCAAAAAACACGCACGCCAAACCGCCTTCAAAGGGCTTTTCTTTTACGCTAAATTTAGCGCCTATTTTTTGTAAATAAATTTCTTTAAGCCTTGCAGGCGAAATTTTAAATTTTACCGCCAGCGCCGCAATCTCGCTCTCATCTATCCAGATGTAGCCGCTCTCTCCAGTGCAGCACTTGCCGCCGCAGCGCTCGCATGCGCTAGCATCGAAACTAAAGCCGAACTCACTCATAATCCACGCTCGTCAGATCCGCGCTTTTGTAGATCGCGTGGGCTTGTGCGGTGCGCTTTCCGTGCGCACTAGCATAGATCGGAATGGTGATCTCACAGGGCGAGCGCGAGTTCTTACGAGCTTGCAAAAGCGCTAGTTTAGCGGGCTTTGAAATGTCGGGATAGACAAAACCAAGCCTCGTCAAATTTAGCCTAAACTCGCCTAAAAGCTCGCAAATTTTAGCTAGCTTGCCCGCCTCGTAGCAAAAAATAAGCGTACCGCCAGGCTTAAGATGAGCATTCGCAGATCGCACGAAATCCCGTAGGCTAAGGCTTGCTGCGCTCTTACTAAGCGCCATATGAGGCTCTTTGCTAAGCGAAATGCGCTCTCGATAAAAGGGCGGATTTGAGACGATAAAGTCAAAACGCTTTTTGCTTTTAAACTCCGCGAAATCCGCGTGCAAAATCTCGGCAGGCAGATCGTTTTGCAAAGAATTTAGCCTTAAGATTTCTAAATTTCGCTCTTGAATTTCTAGCAAGCTTAGATTGATGCTTTTAAAATCGCGTTTTAGCAAAAGCCCTAAAATTCCACATCCTGCGCCCACATCCAGCACGTCGCCGTATATCGCTCGCGGATTTAGAGCGCCTTTTAAGCTACGCTCATTGCAAGCGGCAAACCAGCCGTCACGCAAGCACTCCGCAGCAAAATCCTCGCGCACCTTGGCGTCTTCAAATTTGCTCGCGAAATCTTTATCGTACGTCTTTTGAGATTCTAAAGGCTGCGCGATTTGCTCGTCACAAAATTTAAAATTTTCACCGCTTGCGATATCAGGCTTTAAAGCATGCCAGGCTTCGTCGCTTTGAAAATCGGAATTTTTGCAGCGCTCGCTTTGAAATTTCTCCTGAAATTCCGCTTGAAATTTCATTTTAAATTCCGCCTTAAGTTCAGCACAGCCCTTACTTCCAAAATCGTGATCATTCCCCACGCTATGGTTAGCGGCATACGACTCTTCTTTGCTAAAAGCGCAATCCTCGGCGCAAAATCCCGCTTCACCGCCTGCGAAATCCGAAGCGCAAAACTGCGCATTAAAGCCTCCATCTGTCGCGTCTTTAAATTCCGCGCCACAGCCCAGCGTCCAAGAGCCATTTTGCGATGCTGCGTCAGTTTTACGCACACCTGAGCTTCTTATAAAATTCCACAAAAAAATCGTATCGCTCGTGTAGCGATAGCCCTTTTTTGGCTGATAAAGCCTCATCTGCGGATATTTTTGATGATGGTATGGGCGTGATTTATAGCCACCACGATCGATCCGCCGCTTCTGCTGATGAGATCTCCGCCGACGTAAAGCCCACTAGTGGCAGTTTGAAGATTTTCATCCACGATCGGCACGCCGTTTTCGTCGTAAGCGATGCCGCATTTTTTAAGAAAATCAATCGGGCTCGTGCCGCCGATCGCGTATATCACGCGGTCAAACACGAGCTCGGTGCCATCATCAAATTTTACCAGCACCTTGCCGTTTTCATTCTCAAGAGCCTCTATATCGATGCCTAAACGCAAGATGATGTTGCCGTATTTGGTCTCGCGCATTACGTCGCTTTCGTTCGTCTCGTTTAGGCGGGTAAATTTAGGCTTGCGATAGCAAAGCGTCACGACATTGGTCTTGCATAGCGCTATAGCGTATTCTGCAGCTGAGTTACCGCCTCCGACAACTAGAATTTTTTCATTGATCGTGCATTTATCGAGATTGAAATTTACGCGTTGCGTGATCGAAGGCGGAATTTTATAAGCGGGCTTATTAGGCTTGCCCATCCTACCAATTGCGACGATGACGTTGCGCGCGCGGTATCCAGCCGAGCTAGTCGTGATATAAAATTCATCTGCGTGCTTTTCGATCTTTTCGACCTCACTTTTGAAATTCGTATCGATTTCATCGCTATCTAAGAGCTCGTCAAAATAATTTAGCACGCTCTCTTTCGTGCCGGTTTCAAACGAAATAGAGCCGCGCGTCTCGCTGTCAAAACCTTTATATTCTTTATCGACGCGCTTTTTATCTTTGTAAAACTGCCTAATCGTTTGAGAGTGGTTGTCGCCTTTTTCAAGCAGAAGTACGTGCGCAAGCCCGTTTCTTTTGGCTTCTACTACGGAAGCGATGCCGCAAGGACCGCCGCCGATCACCGCCAAGTCGTAAACGTCTATCATAAATTTCCTTTAATCTTTTAAATTTCATACGAAATTATAGTAAAAATTCCATTAAAATCAGTGGAATTTCCTAGCAATTTCGCAGCTTAAATTTAAAATTTTAACGCTTTAAGATGCTTGCTTGGCTAAATTTGAAAAGACATAATTTTCTCCGTTTAAATTTTAAATTCCAAGACGCCAATCCGTTTATAAAAGTTCATGCGGCGGAACAGTAGAAGCACAGCAAGAGAGGCAGATTTTAAAATTTCACTTTGCCAAGATGGAATTTTGCGAGCTAAGATAAAGCGGCAAGAGCGGTAAAATTTTAAAATTTTACCGCCCAGGCAAAAGTTTTTAATAGAAGCTTTAAGGCTAGTTAAAATTTAGCGTATATTTTATGCTAAAGTTAAATTCCATATCTTTCTCGACCTTTGGAAAGCTACCTTTTGTGCGCTCGACTGCGCTTAATGCACCCTCATCAAGCGAATCGACATTCGAAGAAGACGTAACGCGAAGACCCTTAACATCACCGCTTGCCGTATAGGTAAAGTGCACGCCTACGACGCCGATTTTACGCATACGTTGGGCATTTTTAGGATAATGCGACTGCGCGTAGCGCGAAATAATGGCAAAAATTTTCTTGCCGACATCGCTATTGCTAGGATCGCCGCGGCTTGTTATAGCGTCGCTACCGCCGCCTGCGCTACTGGAGCCGCCGCCCCCGCCGCTACCCAGCGAAATAGGCTTTGTCGGGTCAAATTTCGCCGTTAAATTCCTATCGCTGCTTTGAACTTTATGCTCTTTTTTCGGCTTAGGTTTTTCGATCGGTTTTGGTTTTTCTACCGGCTTTGGCTTGGGCTTTTCGACCGGTTTTGGTTTTTCGACTACAGGCTCTGGTATAGGCTCCGGTTCAGGAATCGGCTCGGGCTCCGGTATTGGCTCCGGCTCAGGCGGAGTTGGTTCGGGTTCGGGTTCGGGCTCGGGCTCCGGCGGAGTGGGCTCTGGCTCAGGATCCGGTTCGGACTGATCGGAAGGAGGCGGGATATTGGGCTCATCGGAGATATCGCCCTGCTTGGCATCATCCATTATGCTATCGATGGAAAAAGCTATCATATCGGGCATGCTAGGCGGCTTCGGTGCCGACGATAAAAGAGCAAAAACACCCACAGCGATGATGCAATGCAGCACCAAAGATACGATGAAGCCTATTGCGCTATCTTTATTCATTGCTCTTTTTCGGTCACGATCGCAAATTTTTCATGGCCCGCCTTTTTTAGGACATCCATGATAGAAATGAAAGAGGCAAATTTCGAGTCTTTATCGTTTTTTAGCACGACAAGATCGTTTTTATCGAGAGCGGCAATTTTTTTCTCAAGCTCATCCTCGCTTATTGCGACATCGTCTAGATAAATTTTAGATTCGCTATCCACTTTGATGGTAACTTTTTTATCCTCTTGCGGGTTTTGCGAGCTTGAAGAAGATGGAAGATTTACCTTAATATGCCCCTGCGCAATGAAAGTCGAGACACTAAGCACGATCGCTAGCAGCACCAGCATAATGTCGATGAACGGGACGATATTTAGCCCGTCTCGTCTAGGAATGCTCATTTATTTAACCTCATCGTAGCGGTTTAGAAGCACATCTACCTTGCGAACAAAGCCATTGTAGATGATGAGCGTAGGTACGGCGACGACTAGACCGGTAGCCGTAGCTTTAAGCGCAAGCGAGAGACCTTGCATGATAGCCTTGGTATCGATACCGCTTGCAGTACTCATATCAAAAAATGTGATCATAATGCCGATGACAGTACCTAAAAGACCGATGTACGGAGCATTTGAATAAACAATATAAAGTGTCGTTAAATTTTTTGTCAGAGCCTCTTCATATAGCGCCTTGCTTTTGTAATCGCTCGCCTTAACCTTCGAATAAAAAAGCAGCCTTTCGATAGTAAACCACACGACTAAAAAGCTCATAAATCCGAGGATCGCAAAGATAATGTAATCCACGTAATGCGCCAAAAATTCCATAATGCCCATAAGCTCTCCTTAAAAATTTTAAAAATTTTTATAAATTCAGCAAAGTGCCTTGCCAAAAAATGAGCGATTTTATCAAAAGTAGATTTAATTTTTACTAAAATTTTGATGATCGATATTTAAATTATATTTTATCATTTAGCTTTATTTAATGATAATAAAGCATTCGGAGATAAAATTGTAATGATTTTAAAATGTCTTGATAATTAATATAAAATAAAGGATTAATTTTATATTATTCGCCGTTTTTTAATCTTATTATCATTTGGGAATTTCGTATGAAAAAATTTCATCTGGCTTTGTCTTTGTGCGCGGTTCTTTGCTTAAGCGCACAAGCAGACGAGAAATCAAGCGCTACGGACGCGTCCAAAAGTAAGGATTCAAATACGCAAAGCCTGGGCGTAATCGAAGTTACTAGCGATTCTAGCACGCCTAGCACCGTGGATGATGTCAAAATCAACACCCGCAACGCTACGCTCGTAAAAGACGTATTTCGCGACATCCCAGGCGTTTATGTGGGCGGCACCAACGGCATGAATCAAAAAATTTATATGCGCGGCGTGAGCGATCGCGGTCTAAATATCACGATTGACGGCGCGAAACAAAACGGCAATACCTTCCACCACAACGCCGATTTACTAATCGATCCTGATCTTATCAAAGCCGTAGAGGTCGATGTAGGCGCGCGCTCGGTCGTAAACGGCTCGGGCGCCTTGGGTGGCTCGGTAGCTTTTAAGACTGTGGATGCCAACGACCTGCTCGAAGAGGGTCAGGATATCGGCGCCAAGCTCAAAGTGGGCTATACAAGCAATAACGAAGGCTATTCGCAAAGCGCGATGCTTTATGGCAGGGCGTTTGATAGCCTAGATATGCTTGCTGCGTTTAAGCACTACGGATACGGCTTCGGCGAATCCGGCAATGGCAAACCTACGGGCGGTGATGGCAACGATATAAATTATCTATTCAAGGCGGGCTATAGCTTTTTGGATTTTCATAAAATTTCGCTCTCTACCGAGCATATGCAGTATAAAGGTCTCTATCCGCTGCGACCGGAATTCGGCTCTTGGCTGAACGGACAGCTGGATAACCGCAAATACGAGCGCGATACGCACACGATCAAATACACGTATAATCCAAGCGACTTGCTAGAACTCGACATCACGGGATACTACACCAAGCATCAACGCATCGGATCAACCTCGACAAATGTAAAATGGGGCGTCGAGACCAAGGGCGGCAAAATCGGCGCTAAGAGTAAATTTGAAACGGGCGATCTGGCTCATACGCTACGCTACGGCTTTGATTACTACCGCTCCGAAAACTACGTTAAGCCCGGCAATCTACGCCCCGAGAAGGTCGATAATTATAGCTTTTATATCGAGGATGCTATGCGCTACGGCGGGCTTACGGTAACTCCTGGCGTGCGCTACGAAAGGCACGAGCTAAAGACTTACAACGGCAGAGGCACTAATATCTCTAGCTACAAATATAAATTTGACGAAGTAAGCCCCGCCTTGGCGCTTGATTACGAGATCGGCGCGGGATTTGGAGCGTTTGCAAGCTATGCGCGAGTATTTAGAGGACCTGACGTAATGGAGAGCATGATGGCTGCGGGTACTAGCCGCGGCAGACCACTAAGCTGGATGGCCAATGAAAATTTAAAGGCCACTACGGGTAACGCCTACGAAATAGGCGGTCGCTACAAAAGCGAGCTAGGAGAGAATTCCTCGGTAAGCCTAACTGCGAAGTATTTCAGAACGGAGTATAAAAATCTCATCGTAGATAACAATGCTCGCGGCGGCGTTATCGGCTGCCCGGGAGGCGCGCAGGGCACCTTATGCAGGGCTAACGCAGGCGGTGCGGATATCGACGGCGTCGAGCTCTTCGCAAGATTGATATTAGATGATTTGAGCCTTGCTGCGGGTTACACCCACCAGCACGTAGAATATAAAGACCGCGTGCGCAGCGGCTCGGGCTATCTAAGCTCAAACATCATCGGCTACCGCGACTATGGCGATAAATACACCTTCAATGCCGAGTACGCAATCTCTGCGGCGGATCTACTGCTGGGCTATAACTTGCTCTTTTTCGACTCCAAAAACGTAGCCTCCGCAAATAGCGACGAAAAAACAAAAGTGCCTAGCTACGCGGTTCACGATCTATATGTGACCTACGCTCCGGATGGCGGACGATTTAAAGGGCTTGAGATCAACGCGGGCGTTTACAATCTCTTTGATAAAGCCTACGCGTCGCACTCGCAGCGCAGCGCCGATTTCACCGGTGATTCAAACGTTATCGACTGGGAGCCTGGACGAAATTTCAAGCTAAGCGTGGCGTATAAATTTTAAAGCTTACGCGAGATGATCGCACGAAATTTTGCACGCTAAAGCGGCGAAATTTTAAAAATTCAAGCCCTTGGAATTTCAAAATTCCTAGGGCTTTGGAAATTTAAAATTTTTGGACTTAGAATTTCAAGCTTTTAAATTCTACTAACAGAAATTTTTCTCATAAAATTTTTGCGAATAGCAAAATTCTCATTCGCAATGAAATTCTAGCTTGCAGCGGAATTCCAAAAATTCAAAGCGATATCCGCAGCGCTTCACATCCGAAGTTCGTTTAGAATTTATAAAATTCCTCCCACTTCAAGCGCCGTCCGTTTACTCTTCATCGTTAAAATTCCGTTTTAAATTCTACTTAAAAGGAGAGCCTTTGTTAAATTCTACTAAAAACGCCATTCGCGGGGCATTTTGGACGAAACCGTTCATAGTTTTAGTGCTGCTTTTGCTGCTGTTAATTCCGCTAAGCTTTATCGATAATCTTACCTACTCGCGCTCCGAAACCAAGCAGCTCGCGCAGGATTCGATCCTCACGCCGGTGGGTGGTGAGCTGCAAATCCAGGGCCTTGCGATCGTAGTGCCCTACGCAGAGATAATCGAAGCGATAGACAAAAGCAACAATGAACTCGTAAAAAGGCGCGTAGAGAAAAATTTCATCATCGTGCCAAAAAACTACTTCTTATCAGCGCAGATCGACCCCACCTATCTAAAGCGCGGAATTTTTCGCGTTCCGATATATAACGGCGATTTTGCGCTTAAGGCGGACTTTGAGGCGATAAACTATACCGAGCTCGGCATCGATCCTGCGCGGCTAAATTTCGACGAAGCCGTGCTAGTGCTCGGCGTAGGCAATCAAAAATCCTTCACTGCCTCCCCCGCTTTAAGCCTAAACGGCAAGGAGCTTAAGCAATATCACGGAAACGCCGAAGCTAAAATTTTCGATCGGAGTTTAATCTACAAGCTCCCCACTTCAGCACTGTCGTCTGATTTTAGCATCAGCGGCACGCTTAAAATCCAAGGCGGCGAGGCACTTCATCTAGCTCCGATCGCGCAAAATAGCCGTTTTGAAATTAGCTCTACTTGGGCATCGCCTAGCTTTGGCGGCGGCTTTATCGCCAAATCGCGCGAGGTAAGCGCTAGCGGTTTTAAAGCTTCGTGGGAAGTTACAGGCTTAGCCGCAGGCATTGCTCCTGCGTGGCTTGCAGATCAAGATGACCGCGTCGCTATGACGAACTGGCGCAGCAACGACGATAGAAATGATGCCGTAAGCATCGGCTTCATCGAGCCCGTGAACAACTACTCGCTGATTAAGCGCTGCACGGATTACGCTCTGTTATTCTTAGCGGTGCCGTTTTTGGCGATCTTTTTGTGCGAGGTTTATACTCACGAGCGCATCCACCCGATCCAATATCTACTCATCGGGCTTGAGGACGTCGTTTTCTACCTGCTGGTACTTTCACTCTCCGAACACATGGGCTTTGCGCTTAGCTATGCTGCTTCGGCGATCGCGGTAAGCGCGATAGTATTTTTCTACGCAAGCGCGATATTTAAAGGCGCGCGCTGGGGCATTTTCATCACTTGCGTTCAGCTCGTTTCATACGCGATCCTCTATGTTATCTTAAATTCCGAAGACTATGCGCTTCTAATGGGAAGCTTGATGATATTCGCGGTGATTTCGCTCGTTATGTATTTTACGCGCAAGCTCGACTGGTACGACACGGCGATCCCAAGCGGCGAGAAAAAGCAGGAGCAAGAGCCTGAAATTTAGCCTTTAAATTTGCCGCTAAATTTAATCGCGACGGCCTTTGGAGTTTTAAAATCCAAAGGCCATTTTAAATTTGCTCGCTAAATTTCAACTGCCAAAATTTCATCTATCTGAAATTTTATCCGCCGCGGCAGATACGGAGCGCATCGTAGCGGCAAACATGGTGCGGTGGCGGCGCGTTTTAAATTTAATTCCGTTAGTGCACCGAGCCGAACGGTGCATTTTAAAATTTAGCCCCGCGAGCGCGAACACGTCGCGACCAAATCTAAGGCGCGTCGCTTTAAATTTTAAAATTTCATCTGCGCCGCAAGGCCGATTTTTGAGTATAATGAGCGAAAAATTTTAAGGATTTCGTGTGATACTTGCTATTGAGAGCAGCTGCGACGACAGCTCGGTCGCGGTGATGGACGAGCGCAGTTTCGAGCTGAAATTTTACGAAAAAATAAGCCAGGAAGCCGATCACGCCAAATACGGCGGCGTCGTGCCCGAGCTTGCCGCGAGGCTGCATACGGAGGCGCTGCCGCGGATTTTGCAGCGCGCAAAGCCCTATTTTAGAGAGCTTAGCGCCGTCGCAGCAACCAATACCCCGGGGCTCAGCGTGAGCCTGATCGGCGGCGTGAATATGGCAAAAGCGCTCGCGCTCGCGCTAAATTTGCCGCTCATCGGCGTAAATCATCTCATAGGCCACGTCTACTCACTGTTTTTAGGGAGCGAGGCGCGATTTCCGATGGGCGTTTTGCTCGTTAGCGGCGGACACACGATGGTTTTGGATATCGACGCGGCAGGGAGTATCGAAATTTTAGCGACCACGGGCGACGACAGCTTCGGCGAGAGCTTCGATAAGATCGCCAAAATGCTAGGCCTCGGCTACCCGGGCGGCGCGCTCATCGAGGAACTCGCAAAAGGGGGCGAGCCGAAGTTTGAGCTGCCCGTGCCGCTAAAGGGCGACAGGCGGCTGGAGTATAGCTTTTCGGGGCTTAAAAACGCCGTACGCGTGCAGATAGAGAAGCTAAAAAAGGCGGGCGAGCTAGATGAGCGGGCGATGCGCGATCTGGCGCGCTGCTTTGAGGACGCGGCGTGCGCGCACATACTGGATAAATTACAGCGGATCTTTGAGTTACGCCGCTTTGTGCGCTTCGGCGTCGTGGGCGGAGCGAGCGCGAACCTGCATCTGCGCGGGCTTTTGACTGATCTGTGCGAGCAGGCAGGCTGCGAGATACTTTTCGCGCCGATGAAATTTTGCTCCGACAACGCCGCTATGATCGCGCGCGCAGCGATAGAAAAGCTGCGTAAAAAGGATTTCGTCGCACCCGCAGAGCTTGAGATCATCCCGCATCTAAATCTACGCTCGGCGTTTGAGTGAAATTTTAAAATTTACAAATAGTCCGCACCCGCTAGCGAATTCTTGCGCGCTGGACATTTGAGTAAAATTTTATCTCGCGCTTGCTCACGGTTGGGTTTGGATAAAATTCACTTTGAATTTACACATCGCGTTTCAGGCTCGCGCCACGTTTCGCTAAATTTCTCTCGTGCTCGCACCGCCATCGGTACCGCTGCCGCTGCGCGCCCCCTTGTCGTTTATAATGTCTACTAAAATTTGATCGACTTTGTTAGTTTGTCGTTTTTATCCTTTCTTAATCGTGCAGAAAAGTTACGACTTCATGTTCTTTTGGAACATATTCCCTATTTTCAATACCGCCGCTGCCATACTCAGACAAGGCTTCATTTAAAATTTTATAAAGCTCGTCTATCGAAATATCTCCAATATCAGAATTTACGCTTTGGAATTTATATTTGACCTTAAATGGATTTTCCGTGAAATATTTACTCGTTGTCTCATCATAAATTCGCCTTATATCAAGCTCGATATTTTTACCTTTATAATAAAGCAACCAAATATCCTCGCCCGTATAGCCATCCCGTGGATCCGGCAGTTGAGGGCTACCGATAAAGATAAGATAGGTCTGTTTTTGTTTATCTACTACCCAATTTAACCATCTAATATCTTGATCGCTCAATAAAGGTTTTCTAAATTTTGTCCTAATTTTATCAACAGTGTCTATAATGCTGTATCTTTCCGAATCAACTTTAGAAATATATTCCGCTACAAACGCCATTCTCGACTCCTTAAAATTTAATTCTCGAATTATACCGCGATATGTTTATACCTGCCTATGCGCTAATATATAATGTATTTAAAATTTAAAACTGCTTTGATCTACTCAATTTTAGGGTCTTTTGCCGCTCTAAATTTTAAAATTTCAAGTCCGCAAAGGACGGGTAAAATTCTAAATTTAAAAGCCTCCCGCACTGCGCTAAATTTTAAAATTTCAGACTTACAAAAGCGGATAAATTTTAAAATTTCAAACCCATGGATGCTAGATAAAATTCCAAGCCCGCGAAGGACGAGTAGAATTGTAAAATTTTATAATTTTAAAATTCCGCCTACTTCGTTTTCTTTGCGCTGTCTTTGTTAGTCGTTGCGTTGGCGTCGATGTAGCCCATCTGGGCGAGTTTTTCGTAGATTTGCATTATTACGGGACCTGCCGCGCTTCCGCCGCCGCCGCCGTGTTCTACGAGCACGGTTACGGCGTATTGCGGCTTGTCGTACGGCCCGAAGCTCGTCATCCAGGCGTGCGAGCGGTGGAAGTAGTCCATATCAGCCTCTTTCATTCGCTTTTTGGCGGTCTGCGAGATGCCTACGACCTGCGCGGTGCCCGTCTTGACCGCTAGAGGCACTACTGCGGTATGGATGAGCTTGTAGGCGGTGCCTCCGTCGGGGTTATTGCCGACCTCATACATCCCGCGCCGCACGAGGGGTAGCTGCGCCTTTTCTTTCGGTGTGAAAAGCTCGGTAGGGGCAAATTCCACTGGCTTGCCGTCGATGCTTTTTAAAAAATGCGGCGTGATAGCCTTGCCCGAGGCGATCTGCGCGGTGTTTTTAGCTACCTGCATAGGGGTGACGAGCACGTCGCCTTGACCGATCGAGGCATTGACCGTCTCGCCCTGATACCACGCGCGCTTAAATTTCTGCATTTTCCATGCTTTATTAGGCATCGTGCCTACAAACTCATT
This sequence comes from uncultured Campylobacter sp., assembly GCF_938041645.1. GTDB lineage: Bacteria > Campylobacterota > Campylobacteria > Campylobacterales > Campylobacteraceae > Campylobacter_B. The sequence goes on from NZ_CALIST010000022.1 coordinate 200,212, forward strand.
GGGCAGATCAACGCCTGTTTTACTACCAAATCCCAGACGCTGTAGATACGCGGACATATAGTCGATCCCCACTAGCAGTGAGCCTTCGTAAAAATACACGTCGCAGCTACCTTTAATCGCTTCTACTAGGCTCACGCGGCCATGACCCCAGCTCTTCCAGCAGCGAAATTTACGCCCCCCTAGCTCTATAGCGCCGCTGCAAAACACGCTCCAGTTCTCGTTGATCTTGCCGCTGTTTAAAAAGCTCATCCCCACAGCCATTTTAATTACGGAGCCCGGCGGATAGAGGCCATTTACGAGCTTATTCGTAAACGGATGGCGCGGATCTTTTATCAGCTCATCCCACTGCGTCTGCGAAATTCCGCCTACGAAGGTGTTTAGATCGTACTCGGGGAAGCTGCCCGCCGCGATGATAGCGCCGTCGCGCAGATCCATCACTATCGCTACGCCGTCTTTATCTTTAAAAATTTCCTCGAGGTATTTTTGCAGCTCAAGATCAATGGTAAGGGAGATTTCGCTACTGCTGGGCTCTTGCATCGAGATCTCCTCCACGACCTGATTTAGCGCCGTAACCTTCGTCTTGCGCTCGCCCTTGCTGCCCTGCAAAAGCTCGTTATAATACCCCTCGACGCCGCTTCTGCCGTTGTATCCGGTAAGTGCGCTTAGGGGGTTGTTTTGGATATCTTTTTTATTGGCGCGGCCTACGTAGCCGATGATGTGCGAAGCAAGCGCGCCGTAAGGGTAGAAGCGCTGCGAAGCGGGCGAAATTTTAATATTTTCGTGCAGGCTCAAGCTCGCGAAATGCTCTATCGTGGCGTTGTAGTCCAAAAACGGCACGACTTCGATAAAGTCTTGATTATAAGCGGAATTTGCGTCCTTGTAGCTCTTGCTCATCGCAGTGACGTTGAGATCTTTGAAGTAGCGCGAGATATTATTTAGCTCGCTTTGCAGCGCGGCGTCTTTTAGATGCGGCGCGATGGATAGCGAAAAGCCGAGATTATTTATCGCAAGCGGGCGGCCTTTGGCGTCTAAAATTTGACCGCGCACCGGCGGGATGTATTCGGTAGAGATGACGTTGTTTTTAGCGACTTGCTCGTAGAATTCGTTCGATTTGATCGAAAGATAATAAATTCTAACCAAAAGCATGCTAAAAAATAGTATCACGAAATCTTGAAGAAGGACTTATGAGTGCATTATATGATACTCAATGTTTTGACTTAGATGCAGTAAAATCTATAAAAGAAAATGAAAGACATTATGAAATCTCTGCTTCATTCTATGCAAAT
>NZ_CALIST010000023.1 GCF_938041645.1 uncultured Campylobacter sp.
GATCTGGACGCGATGCTGCAAATCGTAAAAATTCTAAAGCTGAATGAAAAAATTTGGACGTCTTAACGGGCTCAAGGCGAAGCGAGGCATGGCAGGGCGAAGCGACTAGATAAAACAAAGTGGAGCAGAATAGGCTGCTGGGGCGAAATACGCGAGTGGCGCACAAGCGCGATAAAATTCCGCGCGCGATTGCGAAATTTTAGTAGTGGGATGAAAAATTTCGCGTGGGATTCGAATTTTAGTTACGGGATAGAATTTTGCGCAGAGTTTCGGCAATATCGTGAAATTTCGCGTAGAATTCGACGGCGTTTTACGTCGCGGCGGAGTCTTGTATAAAATTTCGGCGGAATTTTACGAAAAATTAAAATTTGCTTGCTATTGAGAGATTTTTTTGATATACTGCCGTTTCTTTTTGGCCCCGTAACTCAGTTGGTAGAGTGTCACCTTGACATGGTGGAAGTCGTTGGTTCGAGTCCAATCGGGACCACCATTTAAGCTATTTTCAAATTTTAACCGCTTCATTTTCGCGCACAGCTCTTATCTTAAATTTAGTTATTCCGACCCCTTTTATTTTTATTTTAGATATAATTTTTCCAAAATACTATGAGATCGGCTAACCGATCGATGAGGTAAATTCTATCGACAATCGATTAAATTTAGAAAGGAGTATCGGCGATATATGGGGCAGTATGTTATAAAAACCTTAGACTATTGCGCAGAAAAGGGACTGCAGCTACAATGGGAAAAGGACTTCGCGATCTCCGTCAATGCTTTCGAAAACGAAGTTACTATAAGGGCAAATAAAAGCGGACTTATATCTCTTGCCAGGCATTTGCTTACTTTAGCGCAAGATTCCGTGCCGAAACATTCGCATATACATCTGGATGAGTATAATTCGCTTGAGGATGGCTCGGCGGAACTTATATTGGAGAAAATATGAACACAAACAGCATCAATGTAGATGGAAAAGAGCTATTGCCCTCCGCAATCGAAGCGATGGGATCATATTTGACGGCGCTTTACGAATGACGGCGTAGTGCGCAAAAAAAGGAGAATAAGCCAGTGCTGCCGAATAAAATTTATATTAAAGACGATCCTCTAACTATCGATGAGGAACTTATGGGACACGAGTATCATAAATTAGATATTAAAATTCTAGAAGACAAAAAGCTTGTGGTATTGGGTTTTACTACGAATTTGGCTATGTATTATTTCGCAAAAAACATTTTAACATCATCGTATAATGAAAGGGTCTCATACCTAGAGCTTTTTCCTTATGAAGATTGGGTGGGAGGAGCGCGATTCGCAAAAAATAGCGCTCAACTATGCATAGATATAGAGAAATTTATCAAAATGAACGAAGCGGAGTGCTATATAGCGGACGATATGGATAAGTATAAATTTAAACTGGGTTTTAAAACATTCTACCAAAGCGTTACGCTTTATTTTCCTAGTACGAAGGATTACATAAATTTCGCCAAATATCTGCTAAGCATGAGTATTTACAATAGAAAAAATATGGTAAAATTTTATAGCGAAAATTATACGTTGATTTTACAATACTCCAGGTTTGTCATATGAGAAATTTAGAGCGACCAAAAATAAAATTTATCTCTCATAAAGTCCAAATTTAAGGATCGGACGGTATGGCACAAAACGTTATAAATAAAGCAGATCATAACGAAAAGAAGCAGCAAAATGTCAGATAGAATCGGCTATTTTTTTCTTGGCGTAGTATTATTTTTATACCTTATAATTTTTGCAGTAAATAAAAATATAAAGATAGGCGAGAAATATATTAAATTTGATGATGCGGGTAGTTTGTGGATATTGCCCGCAATCGTATTTTTAATAATGGGTATTTACGGCTTTTATTTCGCCTTTCGCTCTGAAAAGAGCATAAAAAGATACCCAGAGTATATGTGGTGTGCAGACTGCGGTAAATTTTACCGATACGAGGACGTCAAAGATACCGATCAAATTTGCTCATATTGCGGCAAAAAGCTAACGGAGTATAAAAACGACGGCGTGTATCGGCAAAGAAATGCTTCAGATCAAAGCACTAAAACTCCAAAGCGTAAAAAGCGTAAATTTAAAAAGCGATGAAATTTGATTTGTTATAGAGGAATATATAAAAATGCTAAATAGAATTTTTGCGCTAATCGGCTTTTTTGCTTTTTTCGCATGGGGATTAACGGCTGTTATATTGGGGGAAGTTGATATAAAACCCGGCTTTATGGCATCGGTAAAATTTGATAGCGCATATCTGCGTATCATCATAGGAATTTTATGCTTTGCGGCGTGCGCTTTCTTTGCGCATCTCGCATTTCGCCCTGAAAAAAGCATAAAATATTATCCTAAATTTATGCGTTGCAAAGGGTGTCTTAAATTTTATAATTTCTCGGACGTTAAAGATAAGAGTGTTTGCCCTAAGTGCGGAGGCGAGCTGCAAGATTATGCCGAGATAGAAAAGTGGAATCAAGCAGAAAAGAATAAAAAGCTTGAAAGATATTATAAATTTGAAAAAGAGTGGCTAAAGAGGGTGAACCATGATAAAAAATAATTGATGCGCAAGCAAAATCAAAAAGTCTTAGGAATAAAAAATGAGCACTAGGATAGGTTTAATACTTTTTGGCGCATTTTAGACGGGTATGATTTTAGAGATTTGGCTAAATTGCAAAATTTCAGCTAGATCCGCTTCGCAAATTTGCCGTTTTAAAAAGCAAACGGCACCAAGGAGTCTAAATTTAAAACCGAAATTTTACCGCTCTACGTAAAACGCTCAAAATCAAAATTTCATCCAATCTCCGCCTAAATTTTAAAAAATCTATCTTTAATCTTTGAAATTTATTATTATTTAATCAAGAGAAATTATAATATAGCATTTGCAAATCATTCGCAAAATTATAATTTTGAATAGGGGAGAGTGATGTTTAAGAAATTTTATCTTTCAAATGCCGCAATCGCGCTAAGTTTGTGCGCCGCCTTACAACTAAACGGAGCCGAAAATAATGCTACGTCCGCAAATATCGGCGCGCCCGGCGCGAGAGCCGTAAATTCCGCAGCTGCTAAAAACGCTTCCGGCGCGAACGCCACGAAGCTCGGTACCATCGTAGTTACCGCGACGGGCTTTGAGGATATGCTTAAAAACGAGGTTCGCAACGTCTCCGTTATCACCGCGGAGGATATGGAAAACCGCGGATACCGCGATCTACGCGAAATTTTAGAAAAGGCGCCTGGGGTTAGTTTTAACGGTAGGTCGGTTGATTTACGCGGGCAAGGTGCGAAGGCCAATACCTCCGTCAAGGTCCTTCTTAACGGAGTCGCTCTCAATATGATCGACACGACGCCCACGACCATCCCGATTGATCTCGTTCCTATTGAGGATATCGAGCGCGTGGAGATTATCCCCGGCGGCGGTAGCGTGCTTTACGGCAGCGGTACCAGCGGCGGCGTGATAAATATCATCACAAAAAAAGGCGCAAAATATCCATACGCCAATGTCTCTACCAAGATCGCGTCGTATAATTATAAAGATCTAAATTTCGGCGCAGGCGGGAATGTGAGCGAAAATCTATTTCTAAAGACCGCAATAAAGGGCTTTGATCAGCATGGATACCGCAAGGGCGAAAGAGAGCGAGGCTACTATACATCGTTTGGACTAAATTATAAAATTTCAGACGATCAAAGCCTCTCTTTTAATCCCAGCTTTTATCGCGCTAGGACGCATGATGTACCGGGTTTAGGGTTTGCCGAGCTTAAAGCGGATCGCCGCCAACAAGGAGGCGAGAGGACCTTTACCAAAAGCACGCGACTAAATTTTGACTTGGATTATGCGGTGAAATTTGGCGATAGATTTGAAGCAAATTTACAGCCTTATTATCAAGATATTAGAATTTTGCAAAAGGGCTTTGTGATGAAAGATCGCAAAGAAGGGGCGAATTTAAAGGGCAAGCTTACCTATGATAACGACGAGCTCATAGCGGGATATGATTATCTTAAAAATAAGGGCTTCCGCAGGATCGATTTTAATATGATGAGCCTTTCACAACTTACGATCTTTGATATGCAAAAACAGACGCACTCGGTTTATGCCTTAGAAAAGCACGACTTCACGGAGCTATTTTCACTTAGTGCTGGCGGGCGTTTTGAGCGCGCCGAATACAAAGTAGATCGCGAGGTCTCTACGACGATGCGTAGGATGGGGCGCATCTTTCACACTCAAGACAGCACGCACGTAACGGACGATAAAAACAACTATGCGTTTGAGATCACGCCGAATTTTAAATATTCTAAAGACGGCAATGTCTATTTTAAATTTGAGCGAGGCTATATCTCGCCGGGTCCTAATCAGCTCATCGATAAGCTAAGTTCTAGCGGCCCTTACGTGCTTAATAACCTCAAATCCGAAACCTTTAAAACCTACGAGATCGGCATGAAGGATCTAATCTATGGGCAATACGTAAGCGCGACGCTGTTTTGGACCGATACGAAAAACGAGATCGTAAACGAGCTACTCGGTAGCGGCTTTAATAGCGGTTGGCATTTCATCAATATCGACGAGACGCGCCGCAAGGGCGTGGAGCTGTATGCGGAGCAAAGCCTGCTTTCAAATTTAAAGCTCAGCGAGACCTTTTCATACGTGGACGCCAAGATCCAATCCGGCGCGAATAAAGGCAAGCAGGTTCCGCTGGTGGAACGCTCGAAGTTCGTTTTGGGCGTCGATTATGAGCCGATTAGAAATTTAACGCTGATGAGCGATTTTAAATATTTTTCATCATCGCACGACGCCAACCACGATAGGATCGATTCGCGCACGATTGTGGATCTTGGTGCTGCGTACCGCTTCGCAAGCGGATTTTTGATAAGCGCCGGAGTCAAAAACGTCTTTGACGAGGAGTATAATTACAACCAAAATTTACGCGCAGACATCTATACTCCGGCTCCAGGGCGCAATTACTACGCGGAGTTTAAATACACCTATTAGCGTGCGTTTAAATTTAAGCGAGGTTTGAGCTGCGAGCTTTAAAATTTACGGGCGGAATTTAAAATTTCGCCCGCAGCGCGCTTTGTCGCCGCTAGATTAAATTTAATAAAAGGAGCAAAGATGAAACCGGACTATAAAAACTGGGTGCCTAAGGGTATGATCGCGAGCTTTGCCGCGGGTGCGGGAGTAGCGTTAGTTTTGTTTTTGATTTTCGGCGTTTGCGGCGCTTTTGTTGGCGGCATGCTGAGGTGGTTCCTTGCGGGGCTTTTAGGCGCAGTGGCGCTGGTTTTGATCGGCTTTACGATCTACTGCGTCGTGTGGTACCGCGCGTTTGATTACGGCGGCAAGCGTCAGCTCTCGCGCGCGATCGTAGAGGGCACGGCGAAATACGTGGATCTGCCCGAGGGCGGGCGGGGGCTAGACGTAGGCTGCGGCAGCGGCGCGCTAACGATCGCCGTCGCTAAGCGCAACCCGCACGCATCGGTGCTAGGCGTCGATCGCTGGGGCTTTGAGTACGCGTCTTTTAACAAGCAGCTGTGCGAATCCAACGCGCGCGCCGAAGGGGTGCAAAACACTAGCTTTGAGCAAGCCGACGCCACGCAGCTGCCCTTTGAGGACGGCAGCTTCGATGCGGTTACAAGCAACTACGTATATCACAACATCATGCGCAAGGACCGCCAGGAGCTGCTTTTAGAGACGCTCCGCGTGCTTAAAAAGGGCGGCAGCTTCGCAATCCATGATCTTTTTTCGCGCGGAAACTACGGCGATATGGACGCTTTCATAGCGCGACTTAAAGAGCAGGGCTATGAGCGGGTCGAGCTAATAGACACGACGCAGGGGCTTTTTATGAGCCCGCGCGAGGCGAAATGGCTGATGCTCGGTAGCTCAAAATTGCTGGTGGGCAAGAAATAGATTTTTTGTAAATTTAGATTTAGGCAAATTTGAAGACGGATTAAATTTTAATCCCACCCGCTTTTAGCCGAATCCAAATCTTTAGGCTAGACTAATATATAATTGGCTATTTATCTCAAAAAAGAAACCGCGAAAGGAATTATTTCGGCCGAGGGCGTTATCCTTGCTGTGGGCGCGCTAACGGTCGCCATCGGATATTTTGTGCTTCTAGCAGCATTTATCCTATAGTGGTATAGGCTGCGAGAGATCAAGACCGCTTAAATTTATCGTATTTGTTCTGTGAGCTAAGTGCATGCAAGTAGAACCTGCTGCCGAATTTTAATTTTGTGATTTTATGCAAAAAATCCGCGCCTCAAATTTAGCAAGGATTGCCCTCGGCATAGGCATAGCCGCCCTGTGCGATTTTACCGCTCATATCTACTATTTTTGACGTAGATTACTCCTTATTTTGTTTAAATTTGTTTTTAAAATCTGCATAATTCATATATGCTTTATATGGTTCCCATAATATGCCCATATATAAGCCCTTGTAATTTCCGCAATTATCTATACCTATTCTATACATAGAATAATTTTCTAATATAATCTTATTTCCTTTATCTCCAATAATTTCAACGCTTTCTTTAGTAACGTCAAGTTTATTTTTATCCATCCAATCATTTAAGGTGCAAAAATCATCACTTTTATCAATACGTTTAAGGGCTAATAGCATTCTTAGCGCTAGCCTATTATCGTTTTTGTATATGATCTTCTTGATTTTTCCGGTAAGTAAATCAAGCAATTTAATCTTAATAGTAGGATCCTCGGCTATAAACAAAGAATCATATCGATAATAATCGCTATAATGGTTGTCCTCATTATTAAAGTAGATAGAATAATTAAGTTCCCCTTTATCATTAAAAAGCTTGCTATCCTCCCATGGATACACAACGCTTTCATCATCTATAGCTTTTAGTATGGATTTATCTATCGGCGCAATTTGTTTTCCGTCTTTGCAAATTTGTCTGCCGATAGACAATAAATTTTCTAAATTTAACTCTTTAGGTATTTTCCAAAATTCGCAATTATCATCGGGGCGCTTGTCGCCGTTGCAAGGTTGGATTCTGAAAAACGGGATATTATGCTTGTAATTATACTCTTTATGATGTTGTTGCAAATACTGTTTAAACGCTATCTCTTTTAATTCATTATCCGATAAGATGCCAAAATGCAGAGGATTGGTGCAAACTCCGACGTAGTTTAAGCCCATATTTATAGGCATATAAGGGATAAATGTCAAAATGCAGATGATAAAAATCGCAGAGATTATATAGTGGCGTTTTATAAGGCGCAGAGAATTAACAAAGAATTTTTTCAAATTTGCCCCCTTCAGATTTCGTGCAATGATAGCCGATTTAAGCTTAACTGGCAAGATATGATATTAAAGCCGTAGCGGCTAAGCTTTTTCAGGCGCTATTCAGCATTAAAAACGCCTTATTTTGTTGATTCAAGCGAAAATTCTATCAAAGCCGCCGCCGCAATCGAAACGCCGATATTCAATTTTATATAGGCCGTTACGCTTTGGGTGTCGAATGGCCCAAAACCGGGCGCGCTATTAAAAGATCGAGAGGAGATCGCTCGCCTTAAAAGCGCAATCTGTAGAAGCCTACACCTGCGGCTTAAATTTCACGGAATTTAAACGCGATACAAACTAAAGCAGCCGTAGTCGGTGCGCACGGCCAAATTTTTGCTACCGTTTGAATTCTCAAATTTCGCCTCGCATCGCTTTACGACGTGCTCCAGCTCAAAGCTAAGCGTCAAATTTGCGCTTTTTAGATCAACGATGTGAGCCCTACCATAGCTGATTATCGCAAGGCGCGAGCCGTCCTCGCTCAGACAAAAATCGCTCGCCTGCGCGCACTCGCCCTGTAGCCACGCAGGCCCCAGCCGCGAGCCGTCCGCGTCAAGGCAGATTAGCTTATCCGAGTGGCGCTCTTTGCCGAGCAGCGAGCCGTCGGGTAGAAAGCAAATTTTATCCAAAATGCCGGAGCCCCCTTTTATCTCGCTTAAAATTTTGCCGCAAGAGCCGTCAAGCGCACTTAAAATTTGAATCTCGTTTTGCTTGCAACAAAGCGCCAGTCGCGAGCCGTCCGCACTAAGCGCGATGCAAAATATCGGCGTGGAGCTTTTCATTTCGGCCTTATATTGCGTAAGAAGCGAAATTTCGCCGTCTCGCAAAATAAAAATTTGACCGAACATCGCAAACGCCGCCGTCTCGCCCGCTGCGCCCGCAGCACAAACGCGGCTCGTAAATTCTCTATTTCTTTTAAAATTTAGCTCTTTGGAAAGGTCGGCAAACTCGCCCGTTTTTAGATCAAATTTGAAAATAAAATGATCCAAATCCAAAAGTAAAATTTCGCCCGCCCGCTGCGCATGCCACGCAAGCGGCTTTGGCAAAATAATATCCCCTTTTATCGCGCCGTCCGCGCCCAGCCTAGTCAAAAAATCGACCGAGCCGTTTTCTTTGTAGCCGCCGCATTTATAGACGAAATTTTCGCCCTCAAAGCTCGCAAAGGCTAGCGCGTCCGTGTATCCGCCGCCGATGTAAACGTGCAGGCTCGTTTCGCCAGGCCTCGCATCCGCGTTTTGCATGACGTAGCCCTTTTTTAGGATCTCCCACTCCTTTTTTGCGCAGGCTTTTTGCGCCTCGTCTATGCTAGCAAACTCCTTTTGTGTCTGCCTTGTTTTGCCGTTTTTGATGCTCTCGCTGATTAAATTTTGCCCTCGACGAGCAAATTTAATCGGTCGCCGCCGCTTAAATTTATCAAATTTTTCATTTTCGCTCCTGCGAATTAGTTTTAAAGATTATCACAAAGCGGCGATTAAAAGTCGCTAAATATCGATAACGCCGAGGTGCGAGAGCAAAATTTTAACCCCGATTAGGATCAAAATCGCGCCGCCCAAAACGAGCGCCTTTGAGTGCAGGTATTCGCCCGTTAGCTTGCCTGCGTAGCACGCCGCGACGCACAGCGCGAAGCAGACGAGCCCGATTACGCAACAGGCGTAAAGGATGTTTATCTCGCCAAAGGCAAAGGTCACGCCCACGGCCATCGCATCGATGCTAGTAGCGATCGCGCCCAGCACCAGCTCCTTCGTGCTTAGGCGAAGATCTGGCTCGTCCTACTCGCGGCGGGATTCTGCGATCATCTTAACGCCTAAAAACGATAAAATTCCAAACGCGACGAAGTGATCGATCTGCGCGATAAATTTTACGAAATTTATCCCCAAAGCGTAGCCTGCAAGCGGCATTATAAACTGAGCCGCCGCGTAGAAAAACGCGACGCGCGCGATCTGTGCAAATTTAAAATTCGGATATTTCGCGCCGTTTGAAATGCTAAGCGCGACGCTGTCCATCGCAAGCGCGAAAGCGATGAGTAAAAGCTCCATATTTAGCCCTTTTGGTATTATAAAAACGTTGATTATACATTAAAATTTTCGAAATAAAATAATCAATCTTTAATTAGGGAAAAACTTTGCTTAAAAAACTAATCTTTTGTTTATTGCCGCTATTTGCGACTGCTAGCTGGGAAGAGGTCGCCGTAAAGGGGCTGGACGTGATGCTTAGTGCGGGCGCGGGCGATAGCGAAAATTTTAAAAACTCACTAAGCACTTTGATAGAGCGTGCCGCAAATGAATACGAACGCACTGGCGTACAGGATTACGAGCTCGATCTGCCTAGCTACATTACCGAGCGCGCGGGCAAAAAAAGCATCGCCGTGCAGAATATGCAAAGGCTGGCGAGCAAGAAGCTAAGTCTTGCCGTAGAGCCGATCAAAAAGCTCGTACTCGCTAAAATAAAAGATATGTCCGAAGCCGATACCAAGGCAGTAATGAGCGGCGAAGTGTTATTCAGCCACTATCTGCGCACCAATGCCTTTGATGAAATTTACGAAATCATTCGCCCTTTGGCACGTGAACTAGGAACTGACGTGAGCTTTGCTAAAAGCTTTAAAAGTGCCGTTGGACGCGAGCCTGGAGATGATTTTAGTAGCGAATTCAGTAGCGCCTTTATCAACGAAAGCTTCGATTTTTTAAGTAAAAACGAAAGGGAGTTTCGTAAAAACTCGGGCGCGATTTTAAACGCCATAAAGACGATCAGATAGGCGCGACCGCACTAAAATCTCGGCGAAATTTTACTTTAAATTTATGAAAAATTCTATCTCGGAGCTCGCGGAAAATTTTAATTTAAAACCCGCTTTAAATTTTATCTCAAATCAGGCGTGCGAGCGCGCAAAAAACACAGCGCCCAGCGGTAAGGTAAATTTCGCTCCCGCTCCCTACCTCAAAAGAAATTTCAAATTTCAAGACGCGGCCGCCGAGTTAAATTTTATGAGCGTGCGAAATTTAAAATTTTATCCCGCTTCGGTCGGTTTTGCCGTGCACAATCTCGTCGCGCTTTATTCCGCTCCGCGCGTCAAAAATCCAGGAAGAAAATCCACTTTAAGCTCCGCGGCTCTTTCGCCAAATTTAAAGTCCGCGCAAATTCTAAGCTGCGCCGAAAATAAAGCTTTAAATTCCGCAAAAGCCCCCACAATAAATCCTTGCGAAAATTCCGCGAGAAATTTCAAACGAAATTTTATATTAAATTGTGCGGAAAATTTTACTTGCAACGGCGCAAATAGCGCGAGTCCGTTAAGTCGTGCGAGCGTTGCGAATGATCCGAATTTGATCCCCGCAAAAAGCCTCGTTGCCGCTCATACGCGACGCTCCAAGAAAAATTTTATCAAGGTCCTTGCGAACGATCCATGCTCCGCCAGCACGCCGCAGAGCTTTAACTATAGTTCCGCGCGAAGCCCTGGCACTCCGCAAAATTTTAACTCCGCAAAAAATTTAAATTCTGCGCAAAGCTCGAATTCTACGAACAATTCCGATTTTGCAAAGAATTCCAACTCTACGCAAAATTCCGATTCCGCGCAGAATTTCGGGCAAAATTCTAGTTCCGCGCAAAGCCGCGCGCAAAACCCCGTTCCGCCTAGCAGGCTGTGGGATCTGGGGCTGCTTTTCGTAGCGATCGTTTGGGGATGCACTTTCGTGCCGGTTCAGCGCGCGCTGCATAGCGGCGACGTTTTCAGCTTTTTGTTTTGGCGCTTTTTGGCGGCGAGCATTTTTACCTACCTCGCCTGCCTACGCCTCGGCGTCAAATTTGACCGCGGCACGATAGGACGGGGCGTGTTTTGTGGGCTGATGCTGTTTTGCGATTTTTCCTGCCAGACCATAGCGCTTGATTATGCGCTATCATCGACAGTGGCGTTTATTTTGGGGCTAAACGTCGTCATCGTGCCCTTTTTGATGCTTGCGTTTTTCGGTAAAAAGGTCGGTGCGAGCGCCTTTGGCGGCGCAGTCGTGGCGCTTTTGGGGCTGTATTTTTTAAGCGGAGCAAGCGGCGCGGTGGGATTTGGCATAGGCGAGCGGCTGACGCTAGTTTCGGCGTTTGCATACGCGCTTCACATCGTCTTTACCGGCGTCTGCGCGCGCAAGAGCAATCTCTACGGCTTCGTGATCGTGCAGTTCATCTGCGTCTGCGTCTGCGCGCTGATCGCGGCAGTTTTCGCTCCGCACGCGGAATTTGAAGGCGAGATAAGGGTGGTTGGAAATTTGATCTTTTCGACGAGTTTCGATTTTGTTTTCGCGTTGGTTTTAACCTCGATCTTTGCTACCGTCGCGGCGTTTGTGATCCAAACGATGGCGCAAAACCGCGGCGTAAGCGAGATAAAAACGGTGCTAATTTTTGCACTAGAGCCCGTAAGCGCGGGCATTATGGGGTATGCTTTCGGCGAGAAGCTAAGCGCGCTTCAAATTTTAGGCGCGGCGCTGATACTCGCAGGCATCCTGCTTAGCGAGCTGGGCGGGCTTTTAGGCGCGAAGTTTGCTAAAAATCGAGCTTGCGAAAAAGCAGACCGAGGCGACTAGGATGATCGAAGCGCCGCTGGTTAGATTGAGCTTAAAGCTCAAAATAAGCCCCGCCGCGCAAAAGAGCGCCGATAGCGCGCAGCTTATCGCCATCATCGAGCCTAAGCTTTTTGAAATTTTTTCGGCGATGAAGGGCGGGATCGTCATCAGCGATATTACTAAGATTAGCCCTACGATTTGAATCGACGCGACCACCGCGAGGCTCGCCATTACCACGAGGACGTAGTAAAAGACGCTCGTATTTACTCCGCGCAGCAGGGCGAATTCCTTATCGAAGCTGATCGCTAAAAACTGCCTGTAAAAGCATGCCGTAAGCGCCGCAAATGCCGCGCCGCAAATGCCGATGAAGATTAGATTTTCATGATTTATCGCTAGGATCGAGCCGAACAGAAAGCTCATCAGATCGGATTTATACCCGGGCGTGAGATCGGCAAAGATTATCCCCAGCGCCATTCCAAACGCCCATATCGCGCCGATTACGGCGTCGAAGCGCTCGGTGTTTCGCAGCGTGACGTAAGCGATTAGCAGCCCCAAAAACAGCGCAAATACGCTAGCTCCCAGCACGGGCGAGATGCCTAAAAATAGCGCGATGCCGATGCCGCCGTATGCGCCGTGCGCGATACCACCTGCGATGAAGCTCATGCGATTTATCACGACTAAAGAGCCCACGACGCCGCAGACTATACTGACCAAAAGCCCGCCGAGAAGGGCGTTTCGCATGAAATCGTAGGATAGAATTTCAGCCATTTTCGCCCTCCTTGCAGCAGCATTCGTTAAGCGCGAGATCGACGGCACAGAAGTGCCCGTGCTCGCGTCGCAGGTGATCTAAAAATTCCGCCCTGCCTCCCGGATCGATCTCATGAGTGTGCGCCGAGCCGTTTGCGATGTAAAGCGCGCGGTTTGCGTAATTTAGCGCAAGCTGCACGTCGTGGCTGATTAGAATTATGCCGCAGCCGCCCTCGTTTAAGGATTTTAAAAGCTCGTAAATTTGAACCTGCCCCATCGTGTCGATGCTCGCTAACGGCTCATCGAGAAGTAAAATTTTAGCCTTCGCGCACAGCGCCCGCGCGATGTAAACGCGCTGTCTTTGTCCGCCGCTAAGCTCGCTGATACGGCAGTCTGTAAGGTCTTGCATGCCTACGCGCCCCAGGGCTTGCATGGCTTGCTCGCGCTCGGATTTGGAGTAGAAACCAAAAATTTTCTTATCTATCAGCCCCATTAAAACGACTTCGAGCACGCTTATGGGAAAGCTTTTATTTATCGCGATGAACTGCGGCACGTAGCCCATTTGCGCCCTGGCAAGCGCGGGCGCTCTGCCTAAAATTTCGATCGTGCCCGAGCTTGGTTGTAGCAGCCCCAAAAGCAGCTTCAAAAGAGTGCTTTTGCCGCCGCCGTTGGGTCCGAAAATCGCCAAAAAATCGCGCAGCTCGTAGCTTAGGTTTATATCTTTTAAAATTTCACGTTTTTCGTAAGCAAAGTTTAAATTTCTTATCGTAACGTCCGCCATGAACGCCCTTTCGCCTAGATTTTGAAAGCATTTATTATAGCCCAAATTCGGAAAAATTGCCAAATTTTGCTATTATTACAAAAAATTTAAAGGCGAGCGGTGGAGAGAATCGGCGAAAAATCACATAAAAATAGCTGGGATAAAAAGTCCGAAAGTTACGCTAAATTTAGCGGTGAGTTAGGGGCTTTCGGTAAGCGGGTGTTTGAGATACTGCGCGGCTGGGGGGTGAGCTTTGCGGGCAAAAGCGTGCTCGACGTGGGCGCCGGCACGGGGGTTTACTCGCTGTATCTCGCGTCGCTGGGCGCCAAGGTTACGGCGATCGATAGCTCGGAGGGGATGTTGCGAGAGCTAAGGCGCAGCGCGGAGGAGTTTGGCATCAGCTTGCAAAACGTATTAAATTTAAGTTTTGCGGAGTTTTGCGAGCGGCTGAGCCGCGATGGTTTTGCAGGCGCGGCGGGCGAAAATTTTAAAATTTATCCGCGTTCGCAGAGTAAAATTTCAAACGCGCAAACCCAAGAAAGCGCCGCGCAGGCTTTAAATTTTAAAAATTCTGCGAGCAAAAGCCGCGAGAGCGAAAATTTTAAAATTCCCGCAGTTTTTGACATCGCGTTTCTTACGATGAGCCCTGCACTGAAGAGCACGGAGGATTTTGAGGCGTTTTTGGCTTTAGGCGAGCGCAAAATTTATCTAAACTGGGCGAGCGAGCGCAATTCGTCTATGCTTGTGCCGCTTTTTGAGCGCTTCGGCGCGGGGTATAAAAGACTTGCTACCGCCGCCGAAAAGTTCGAGGCGCTGCTTGGGGCGCGCAACATCAAATTTAAAAGCGAAATTTTAACTGAAAAGCGCGAGCAAAAACGCAGCCTACAAGAAGCTGTGCAAAACGCCGCGTGGCACCTGCATATGGATGGTGCGGAGGCTAGCGAGCGTGAGATCGAGGAGCTTTTGAAAAAGCGGGCTAAAGGCGGGATGATAAGCGATGAGATCGAAGCGAGCTTTAAGCTGTTTTATATTTAGCCTGGCGCCAGTTTTGGGGCTTTGCGGCAATCTTTTTACGCCGCTTGCGATGCCTAAATACGACCCGCAAAAGGCGCGGCTGGGCGCAAAAATTTTTACCGATGTAAGATTTAGTAGCAAAGGCCGCTCCTGCGAGAGCTGCCACAACTTCTATCTAAACGATTCGGGCGCTTCGGTGCGCGATGGACGCGTGCCTACGCTAATAAATTCTTATTACTTTGATCGCTACTTGGGCGATTATAATTTCGCGGGCTTTGAAGCGCGGATCGCAGCGTCGGTCTTTGGCACGAACGAGCTTGATGCGAGCGAAGATAAAATTTTAGAGCTTATTAGGAAGAATTTAGCCTACAAGCAGGCTTTTGAAAGTGCTTACGGCGAGGCGAATATGGCGAACTTCATTGATGCGCTGGCGGAATTTTTAAAGTCCAAAACGGCGATAAATTCCAAATTTGACCGATTTTTGCGCGGCGAGGTTAAGCTAAATGATGCCGAATATAACGGATATGTGCTTTTTGTGCGGCTGTGCTCGGCATGTCATAACGGCGTTAGCCTAGGCACCGGCAGCTTTACTAAAATTCGCCCAAGCGCGGAAGAGGAGGATGTGCCTAGGCATAGGCTCACTTCCGATGGATTTGAGCTGCGCCGCGTGCCTAGCTTGCGCAATATCACGCAAACCGCGCCTTACGTAAACGGGCAGACGGATTTGCGTCTTGCGGTGCGGCAGATCGCAAAGGATCTGCTAAAATACGATCTTAACGATAGGGAGCTTGATGCTTTGATGAGCTTTTTGGCTACACTTAAGGGCGATATGACGGAGGCGCAGGATGAAAGATAAGATAATGTGGGCTTTGATGGTGGGGATTATGATATTAGGCATAATCATCGCCGGGAATTATTTCTCGTCGCTAAGAGATGTAGCGAGATTTAGCACGATTTCGCGCGAGCTAGCTTTGATCGATAACGCCGATAACCGCTTAAATATATTATTTGATGCAAAGATCGCAAGAAGGGACTTTTCGATTGCAAATACCGATATGCGCGGCATCTATCAGGTGCTGCAAGCTCTACAAAAAGACAAAATCATCGATAAAATCGGACTTAGCAGCGATGTGCGCGCGATCGGAAGCGCTTTTAGCGATAAAATTTCACTTTTGGACGAGCTTGGGGCTTTAAATTCGCAGAATTTAATCCTTTTTCAAAGTCTGCAGCAAAAATTTTTATCCAGTGGCGCAAATGCGCAAAGAGCAAATCTCTACTCTCAAATTTTAGGGCTTAATTATAAAAATCGCTCCGAGATCTCTGCTTTAAAAAGTGCGCTAGAAAGCGCAGATGCGTCAAGCCCCGACGAAGCTGCGTTTATAGGAATCGCACGGCAAATTTTAAGGAATTTCGAGCGGCAAAATATCATTGTAAGCGATAATCTCTCGTTGCTAAATGAGCGCTTCGCAAGCCTGCGCGAGCGATTTTCTTACGCTAGTGAGGAATTTTACGGCTCGTTTATGCAAATGACGATGCTCTACACGGCGGTGTTTTTGTCGTTTTTACTGCTTACTTACATCATAAATTCCGATGCTTTGCGTAGTAAACGCGCCCTCGCGCCCTATCGCGCGCTATGCGAGCAAGCAGGCGAAGCGATAGTTTTGGCAGATCAGAGCTTTAAAATTTTATACGCCAATAAAAGCGCGCTTAGCTTAAGCGGCTACGAACAAAGCGAGCTGCAAGGGAGCGATCTTGGAGTTTTGATGCCCAAAGATAAAGGGATCGAACTTCCTGCGATGGTAAATAAAAGCGCCAAAGATACGCGCCTGCTTCGTAAAAACGGCGAACTAGCAGATGTGAGCCTAAGGCTATCAAATATCGCTGCTACGTCTAAGCTGCCGCTATATGCGCTTTACGCTCATGACATCGGCGAGCGCGAGATTATGAAGCTAGCTCTTGCGAACGCGAAGGAGAGCTTAAACAATCAAGTCTATATCGATCATCTTACGGGCCAGGGCAACGAAGCAGCGCTATATGAGCTAATAAACGCAGAAAAAACGGGCGTAGCGATCTACATCACTATCGTAAATTTTGCAAATTTGCGACTTTTTTACAAGGCAGAAACGACAAATGAAATTCTGCGCTCCTTTGCGCGTACGCTTGCGATGTGTATCGAATCGCACGAGATCAAAGCTAGTATCTTTCGCATCCAATCGGATGAGTTTTGCCTATTTTACGAGGGGCTAAATGTCGCGCGCGACGTGGAGATCATAAATAAATACTTCACCGATAAAGTTTTTAATCTCCATACGACCGAGGGCTTTGCCTCCGCGCCTTTAAATATCACGATGGGCGTGAGCGAGCGTGCAGATGTAGCGGGCGGCGCAAATAGGGTCTTTCAGGCGGTTATGGCGATGTATGAGGCGCAGAGCAAAAACGAGCACGTGGGCTTTTATTCGCGCCCAAATGCGATTGAGGAAAAATATCTTCAAAACCAGATTATGATCAACACCATTCAAAATGCGATCAAGAAAAATCAAGTCTTTGTGCTTGTTCAGCCCATATTTGATATCACCCACCGCGATCCTAGTGGTAACACCTACGGCACCGAGGGTGGCGACTATGTCCCGTTAGTATATGAAATTCTAATCCGCCTAATCGATCGTTCGGGCAAGACGCGCTGCCCGGGTGAGTTTATCGATATCGCAAAGCAAACCTCGCTCTACATCCCGCTAACTCAGGTCGTAATAAACGAAGCCTTTCGCTTGCTAGACCGCTTCGCAGGGACTTGCTTTAGCATAAATCTTTCATATTTTGACATCGCAAACGAAGGTATCAAGGAGCTTTTAGAGCGCAAGCTCGCATCCAGCCCAAATGCTTCAAATCTATTCATTGAAATTTTAGAAAGCGAGGAATTTGACGATTACGAGAGCCTACGCAGCTTCATCGCCGTAGCTAAAAACTACGGCTGCAAGGTCGCGATAGACGATTTTGGCAGCGGAT
>NZ_CALIST010000024.1 GCF_938041645.1 uncultured Campylobacter sp.
CAGCTATAAATTGTTGGTTTATAAGTTGATGAGTTTTTAAGTTAGTAAGAAAACTTATAAACTTAAAAACTCATCAACTAACAAACTCACGCTACTATTTCAGCAATTCCTCAATCTCTTTGGCTATATTCTCGATCTTTTCAGTAGGTTCGAAGCGAGCGATAACCTGTCCTTTCTTATTGATGAGGAATTTAGTAAAATTCCATTTGATGTCGGGGGTATTTTTATAATCGCTGTCGATCTTTTGAATAAAATCTCTCAACGTCTCCGCCATTTTTCCTGCGCCGAACCCCTCAAATTTTTTTTGTGATTTTAAATAGGTAAAAAGCGGCAGCGCGTGTTCTCCGTTTACATCCGATTTTTTCATTTGTGGAAACTTCGTGTTGTAATGCAGTGTACAAAATGTGTGAATTTCCGCATCCGTGCCGGGAGCCTGCTCACCGAATTGATTGCACGGCACATCGATTATCTCAAAACCGCTATCGTGGTATTTTTCGTAGATTTCTTCCAGCTCTTTGTACTGCGGCGTAAATCCGCAGGCTGTTGCCGTATTTACAATCAGCAGAACTTTGCCCTTATATTTGCTGAGTGAAACATCGTTTCCTTGTGCATCCTGCACCGAATAATCATAAATCATCATTGTTTACCTCCATAAAATTATATCAATTTTAGAATTATTGCCCGAACATTTGAAATAGCCAATCTTTCTTAGAATTCGCCCGGCTGCCGGGAAATATTGGTTTAGCCGGTTTCTAAAGCTTTTGCAGCCGCTCTTTGCGGCGCCCGAGTGCTATGATCTTATAGCCCTGCGCGCTAAGAGCCCTGGCGATCGCCTCTCCAAAGCCGCTCGTAGCGCCCGTGATGAATGCCGTATTTTTCATATGATCCCCTTTGCGTAAAATTTTAAATTTAGCGCAATGATAACGCAAAACGGATTTAGAATTTATGAAATTTTCTCTTGGGGCGCAGAAGCGGATGAAATAATACGAAGACATTGAGCGTGCTTCTAGCGCGCACGAGCTCGCAATCGGCAGCGGATTCGGCGAGCGCACGGGCTAAATTAAAATTTTGCGTCGTTTGTTTTTCGCGGTTTGCTATAATTACCTAAATTTAGGGAAAAGGCAAATGAGCAAATTTATACGATTTATCCTCGTTAGTATCTGTGCTTGCGCCACTTATGCGGGTCTGAAATATGCTTTTATGCTCTTTATCACGTGGCTCATGTTTAGTGGGGTATATTTTGACGGGCCGGGTGCACTGCTCGCCATACCGCTCACGTTTTTAAGCTCGTCGGTTATATTTGATTATTATTGTATTGCGCTGGGCTCTCATCTGCTCTTTTTATCGCTGCTTAAAGGGCGCGACGTGAAAACGCGATGGATTTTGCCTTTATTTTTTATCATAACGCTCGCGTTTTGTAGTTTTTGCGTCTTAATCGGGCACGAAGATTATCAGCGCATAAACGCGCTTTTTGCACTCTTGCTTATCTCTCCTTTTACGCTCATCGCATACGCCATCGTTACGACCGTAATCCTTGCCAAAAATAAAATTTCGGATTATTATCCGGTCTTAATCGCGATAATTTTTGTGCCCATTCATGCCGCCAGCATAGGGATATGGGGATTAGAACGGATATATTTTGGAGTATTTCTAAACGCGACGATACTGGGGATTTTTTATTTCACGGCGAAAATCGGGCGCGTAAATTTGATCGCACACAGACCTACACCCGACAAAACGCAAAATTCTAAAGACCGCGTTATCAAAACGATACAAAGCAGCGCGACATTATTAAACAACGATATTTTGAAGAAGCGCTAAATTTTATCCTTTTTTAAGAATTCTACATAACGTTTTTGTCGCGCGCTACAAGCTTATATTCTTCCCGATAAATCTGAGCTTTACCGACAAAACCTTCAAAAACTGCGCCGTTTTGCCTCTTGACACATTGACGTCGCTATTTGATCAAATTTATATCCAGCGTGATCTTATCGTTTTTGATCACGCCAATACCCTTGTTTAGCACGTTTTGCGCGATTTGTTTAGCTTCTGCTAGCGAGTGCATCGCGAAGATGCCACATTGAAATTTATTCAGCTGAGTTTCCTTTTGAGAGCCTACGCCCAAAATATCTTTCATACTCGCGCTCCACGCCGCTACGATGTTAATATTTAGTTTCAATAGCGACTAGCTCCAATAAAATTTTATCTGTCACGCACAAAGTTTTTTGCGTTTTTCGATCTAAAATTTGAGTTGCAAGAATTCCATTTGTCGTTTACGGATACTCAGAATAAATATTGTGGCTATTTTATACGTGCAGAGTAAGATAAAATTTGTAGTTCTCAGGCGTGGCAAAATCAGCACGCCCCGTTTTACAGATGGCAAAATAAAGCGCGCCAGAATCGACCCTAACTTGAAATTTTATTTAAAAAGTAAATCGGATTTTAACTTGGAATAAACCTGCTCCCCTTTTAACTCACGGACGATTTGCAGTGCGAATTCCATCGCAGTAGCAGGGCCTTTCGAAGTCATTATATTTTGATCTTTTATGACATTCGCCGAATTCGTATAGCCTGGGTGAGCGATCTGATTTTCAAAACCCGGATAACAAGTATAAGAGTTTTTTAGCACACCTGCGGTGGCTAGTGCCCACGGAGCAGCACATATTGCGCCAATCTTGGCATTGTTTGCGTCGAAGTCGCGCAGTATCTGCCCCAGCTTCTCGCTCTTTGCCAAATTTTCGGCTCCGGGCAAGCCGCCTGGCAAAACGATCATATCAAATTCCGAAACTTTTATATCGTCTAAAATTTCATCGGCGATCATCTCTACGCCGTGCGCACCGCAGACGCATTTCTTATCCAGCCCCACGGATACTGCATCGATCTCCGCGCGGCGCAAAATATCGATCAGACTTACCGCCTCGATCTCTTCAAATCCGTTAGCCAAAATGATCGCTACTTTCATTTGTGCCTCTTTATTTTAGGTATGAGCCCTGCTCACTAGGGGCAGTGGAAATTTCGGTATTCGCACTTCTGCTAGATGGGCTATCGTAGAGGAACGAATCGTCGCCCTTTAGATAAGCAATGATGTAGCCTAGCTCCGTAGCGCCCGTCTTAGCGGCGATCGGCTGCATGATATTTTTCATCTTGCCACCATAACTTAGATCTGTAGTGTATTGCGACATAGCTATCGATATCTCTTTGGCGTCCATATCTTTGAGTTTACGCGATACTCCATAGGCTTTTTTTTGCCCGTTCTCGCCGTGGCAGGAAGCGCACTTCTCGGCAAAGATCGCTCCGCCTCTTTCTTTTAAAGAATTTATATTTCGATTTACCTTGCCGCTATGGGTTTTACTGCCTGCGACCGGAGCGTTTTTGTAGATATTTACAGTTACGTTTTCATCTTTAGAATGCTTTTCGATCAGGGATTTTAGCTCTTTGGCAAACTCACCTTTGGCTTCGAATACATACGTGTCATCATTTGCTTTATCCGCGGCATTTAAACTAAAGGCAAAAAAACATGCTAAAAAAGAAATTTTAAAAATTTTCATAGAAAACCTTGATTTAGAATTTAAAAAGGGCGAAGCAAAAGCTTCGCCCTAATTTTACCCGTATAAGGTAAATAATTAGAAGCTGTATTTAGCCTCGAATCTAATGCGATCTTTTTTCTCATCGCGATCTGTGCCATAAGCATCATCAATTTTATAGTGAGAATACCAAGTTTTGAAACTTAGCTTTTCATTATATTTATAAGAAATTCTACCTACTACCTCATATGCATTATCACCATCTGCTTTACCGTCTAGGTAATCAGCGCCGATTCTGATGCCAGTATCAGGGATGGTATAGCCTGCTACTACATACCAGTAGTGATTTTCGCCAGTAAAATTCCTATAATCTAGCAACTCCTGACCCGGGCTGATGAAAGAGCCTTGATCTTCAAAGGATACAAAAGAAACTTTATCTTTATCATCAGGTTCAAATTTTAAATAACCTGCAGCCAAATCAACACCGAAGAAACCCGCATTGGCCTCTGCAGCCCAGAAGTCTGCATCACTAGCACCTGCATCTTTATAATCGCCGTCGAAATCAGAGAATGCATACTGACCTTTTACGCCAAGATTAAAATCATCAGAGATATCAAAATTTAGAGCTAGTTCTGCAGCGAAAAGCTGTGCAACATCCTCTAGAGCGTTATACCATAGCTGGAAAGATACCGGATCGTATGAACCCATAAAGCCTATGCCATATAGATTATGATCGGTAGTTAATTTACCATCTACTCTAGCCCAATCAAGGCTTGAAATATCGCCATCATTCTCTAAAGAATCCATCCAAAAGCCACTAATTGTCAAACCCTCGATATCAGTGCTAGTAATCTTAACACCATCTCCATACATATCATCGGTAAAGAACGAACCTATGCCTTGGCGACCGACTGCAATAGTGGTACCGCCGATAGTGTATCCCAAATAAGCCTTAGCAATATCGAAATCGGAATCTTTGTCGCTTGGATTTTTTCCACCATGATATTGGCTATTTGAAGAAGATAATGTTTCTCCGTTATCTCTATCTAGAAATCTAACGCCAACTACACCAAAGAAGTTGTCATCGATTTTAGCCTTAAAGTCTACTTCAGATTTGAATTCCCACTTACTAGAATTTTCGCCTTTTACATAGGCACCTTGATCATTCTCGCCAGATACCTTATCGTGGGTATATCGCATACGAGCGTATCCATTTAGATCCACGTCCTTGATAGCTTCCTCTAACGGAACAGCACTTGCACTCATAGCAAGAGCACCTGCAGCGACTGCTGCCGCTAAACTAAGTTTAACTAGTTTCATTTTGAACTCCTTTAAAAGTTTGTAAGCGCAATAGTAGCACAAAATGACAAATTATATGCTTAAAATAGGCTGAAAAATACTAAAATTTTACCAAATTGTTACCGAGTATTTACCGAAAATCCAAATTTAACGGGCATAAAAAAAGCGAGACCCACACAGGCCTCGCCGATTATTGAAAGGAGTTCTAATTTCGATGTGGGGATTATATCAGGCTGCGGTAAACAGACGGCAACACCTCTTTTTTGTGCGGAAGAAATTTGATAAAATTTTACGACGTGAAATTTTTTATGAATGAAATTTCAAGACACGAAATTTGCAAAGCGTGGGTTTTAAAAATCTACGCGATATCTTATCTGCTAAGAATACGGTACCGAGAACGAGTAGTACGTGAAGAACTGCGAGAAAGAAAATTTATAAGAATTTCGCAATCAAAATTCTAGCGCCAGCTGTATTTCTATAATATAGAATTTTGCGGACAAAATAGCGCCACGCAGTAAAAAATCTTAAGCACGAAGCAAGCGAATAGAAAATGCTAACCGAGCCATATAAGACCGAGCCATATAAGTAAGATGTGCAGCGCAGAATTTTGTGAAATACAAAATTCCACAACTTATAAAATATAAAATTATGCAGGCAATCGCATAAAGAATCAGCGGACTTTAAAGCGCAAGCAAATCGCGCCAGCCCGCCATGATTAAGAACAGGAAACTATTGCCTTCATAAGAGTAGAGGGCAAACACAAAAACGTTTCACAAAGTAAAAGCAGGCTCGCTTGCCTTAAAGGGCGCAACGGCTAAAAATCGCGTGGGATTAAAAGCTGATATTTTCGCTCTCAGGTACAGCAATAGCGTCGTTTTTATGCATTTGTTTGGTCTCGATTTTACCAATATCATAAGCGCGCGGAGCAACGGAACCCGCTTTGCGCGAGATGATTCGCATATCGGTGATAGCGCTTGAAGCGGTACTTATGTAGGCAGTATCGCCTGCAGCCGCATAGTATCTGCTTGCGCGAGCGGTGTAGAGCTCGCCGCTGGATAGGTCTTTAAACGTATATACGTAAGCTGTGGAGCTTTGACGAGTGTAGTTTACAATCTCGGATTTGAGCGAGCGTAAGTTGCCTGCAGGCGTCGGAGCGGTGCTTACGGCGCAGCCTGCGATGCCAAGAGCCAAAAGTGCGGAAAATATGAAATTTTTCATTCAGTATCCTTATTTGTAAAATTTGAACTTTTAGAGTAGTAGGTTTGGGCTTAAAGTTTGCTTTTTTGAGAGGCATCGGAGCGGAATTTAAAGAGATCTCTCGACGTTAGGCGAAGCGAGAATGCGCTTTTGGCGATTTTTATATATAAGTGAGGCAAATTTAGCGGCAATCGCGAGTGAGACTTAGCAATATCGTCTAAATCAAACGCGATGGAGCTCTAGTTTCTTTTACCGGGTTAGCGCGCATCAGCACTCTTTGCGGCGCTGACTGCGATATTTGCAAAAATCGGACTCGAAG
>NZ_CALIST010000025.1 GCF_938041645.1 uncultured Campylobacter sp.
CTTCTTGTATCGCAGAGTAGAGCAGTGGTAGCTCGTCGGGCTCATAACCCGAAGGTCGTTGGTTCAAATCCACCCTCTGCAACCAATATCTTTAAATTTATATCACAGCATCGTGGTTTCAAAATTTTACTCTTGACTTCATTGTGAAACAATAAAATCTTCTATAATCTAAATCGGGGTATTTTATCTACTAATTTATTTCAAGCTAATGGCTTAAAATTAATAATTATCGAGAAAGATATATAAAACTCTTTAAATTGTAAAATTTGCCGACTCGTCTAAAATTTGTGATTTATCATACCACCAATCTTATCAATAATATTAAATAGGAATTGCGAAAGACTTAAATTTGCACGGATTTTCTTATCGTAACATTTAGAATTTTATGGCTCTCTTTAACTTAAGCTCACACAAAGGAGCAGTAAGTTACGATGAGAGCTATGAAAAACAAGTATATCTATCGTTCCCGAATTTCGCGGAAGAAATTTAGAGAAATTTTAAAGTATTTTGCAGAAGACATAGAAGCATCAAAGATATCAAATTTAACTAAAATTTCAGAAGTAACCCTATGTAAAATCTTTAGAAAATAAGAGCTCTTATGTCTAAAGAGTGTGAAAAGATAAGCAAATTTAGCGGTGAGATTTCCAGCTCGCAAGCTCGCCTAGAAGCTTCGCTTTGAGATTGATGAAAGCTACTTCGGATCTAAAAGAGTAAGGGGTAAAAGAGGTAGAGGCGCAGCAAATAAAACGCCAGTGTTCAGTATGCTTAAAAGAGACGGCAAAGTTTATACTCAGATAGTTAAAAACTACTCTGCTAGTGAGCTAATACCCATATTATCGCAATATAGCGAGCTTGATAGCTCTACTATCTATTCTGATTGCTAGAAAGCTTATGATGGATTAGTAGATTACGCAGCTAAAGCTCACTACAGAGTAAAACATTCAAAGAATGAATTTGCTAATGGTAAAAACCATATAAATGGTATTGAGAATTTCTGGGGCTATGCTAAACATAGACTAGCTAAATTTAAAGGCATTAAGAAAGAGAATTTCTTGCTTCATCTTAAAGAATGTGAATTTAGATATAATACTAAAACTATACAGGAAAACCTATATCAGAAACTGTTGAAATTGATAAGAGAGAATCTAATTAAGTTTAATTGAGCCATTTTATTTAGCTGCCCGTCCGGTCGCTCGCAAAGACGGAAGTCATGGAAGCTATTCCTCATCTACAATTACCCATCTTTTTCTAGATTCTTCATCGTATTGCTTTAAAATTTCTATTATTCTATTCTGCAATATTTGCAAAGTTTCCATATATTTTGTAGGAATTAGTTCAAAAATATCCTCTAATTCGCAGCACTCGATTATTATGTCTATAATGTATTCATTAACCTTATTTTTTTCCAAATGCGTTGAAATATAGGGCGAAAACAAAATTCTTTGGCTTTCATCTATAGTAATCGCTTTGTATTCCAATGCTTGTAATAAGCCTAGCGCCATTAGCAAAATAGCCCTCTCGCTTACCATGTCAATATTTTTTTCTAATATCATTCGTCTCGCTCCGCTCGTATTTAATTTTATCTAAAATCATACAAATCTTCCTCTCGTCTATCTTTCCATAAAGGCAAGGGTTTGCCAGCTCAAATATGATTTCCTGCAAAATTTCATCCTCATATCCTATATCCTCGCGACACTCGATTAAATTTGCCCATTCCTCAAGGAGCTCATATGAAATTTCTTTATCAACGACTCTATTTAAGATGTTTGCGATGGTATTTTGAGTTATCGTTACAAGCTCCGATTCGCTATCAAAGCCTATCTTTGCTAAGTCGCTTTTTATCGCGCTTATATCTTTGGTGAAATTTATCAAATTTAATAAAATATCTATTTTAGCCATCAATGCCACATTCGCCCTCAAGCCTCTATAGCCATATCCTTGTCTTTTCATAAAGCCTCGGTTCTAAAATTCTAAATTTCATATTGTTTTTCCTTTTAAAATTTAATTGGTTGCCGATATTTTATTTGCGCAATCCAATTAAAATTTTCATTTGGACACCTGCCCGGGGCCAATGGCCGGATAATATATAAAATCATCTCCATTTCTAGCGCGATACTTAGTGATATATTCGATTGCCAATTCGAATGCATTATTAACTCCCCTGTTGGTACTCCAGCCGTCGTATGTGATGATGGGCTCATCGCCGCTTAGGCGATATACGTCTCCTCCTAGGATAATCATACCTTTATCTCTTGTGATTTTTAGCACCTCCATTACATCGTCAAATTTCCAAGCGATTTCATAAAAACCGAGCTTCTCTCTTAGGCGAATGCCTCGCTCTAAAAGATCCTGCGGCACTATATTTACAAAATCCTCATCTGTAAACAACATAATTCGCTCCTTTTAAGTATAAGATTATTACCATTGCCATTTTTCTATTTCGTCTTTCTTTACGAAATACTCCGTTTCATCGCAGGGATAATAAATTTTACACCATTCGCCTTCGCAGGATTGGATAGGGATGACTATCTCATCATAATAAGCAAATTCCTCTTTATCTTCATAGAAAATTTTACGAATAACGCCATCTTTAAATTTATATATAATTTTTTGATCTATTTTTTCGCCGCATTCGCCGTAAAAGGCATCGTCTTTGTGTTTTGCAAAAGTGATTTTATGCCCTAAAATCGTAGGACTGCACCCATATAGGCATAATGCGACAAAAGATATAACAAAATTTCTCATCCCTCCTCCTACTTAAAATGCGCTCTATCTTTTATTTAGATCCCCAAGTCTTTTGACCGTTAGGCCAAAGTTGCTCTATCTCATCCTTCTTGACATAATACTCCGTATCGCCGCAAGGATAGTAAATTTTACACCATTTATCGTCACAAGATTCTATCGGAACCGTAGTTGATGTTTTATTATAATACTGAGATAAAGTCTCTACTAGCTTATATTCATATTCACCGCTTTTTTGGCTTTTAGCTCTTGAATATATATCTAAAAAATCCTCAAGGCTCCTCGGTACGTAAAGTTTATCATGAGGTATATAGTCATGAAAAATAAAACCGCAAGAACTTTCAGATTTTGTACCCCAAGCAAAAAAGCGATTATTAAGGGTACACCCCGCTAGTAAAGCAACATATGCCAATGATAGCACAACAAATTTATTCATTTCTTTTTCCTCTCTTCTATAATGTTGCGTATTGCGTCTTGTACTTCTTGATGCTCTTGGCGTCTCTACCACCGAATTTGGGCAAAATATACGCTTTGTTCATATGGGAAATCCCTAATGCGAAAAAAGCCCCTAATAAGACTCCTAATATTTCGGAAAAGATTATATCTAAAATAAAAATGAAAGAGGCTGGAACGACTAAAATTTAAGATAGGCGCCTATGCGCCGGAACTAAATGCAACTAAAAAGAAGTGATTAAAATTTAAAAATAGATAATTGGTGGAGGTGTGCGGGATTGAACCGCAGTCCGAAAACAAACGACCAAAGCCTCTACATGTTTAGCAAAAGTGAAGTTCTCGCGCAGGCTCGCTCACTTTCCAAAACGATCCGCCGGCGCAAAGACTAGGATTCACCCTACGGCTCGTCACGCCACAGAGCTACGCTATCACAGATTACCCGCCGCCGCGCTTAGATAGTATCGGCGCAGAGCAGGGCTCGACTGGACTTACGCAGCTTTAGCGTAAGCAGGAGCAAATTTAACGTTGTTTGCGTTTAAATTTAGTTTGGATTTTATACGCTGTATCCAAAGCGACATGCCGCCTTGACCCATCCGTTCCCGTCGAAGCCAAGTCACCCCCGAAAGAATGCGCGCGCATTTTACTTTAAAATTTTATAAATGTCAAATTCGGCTTATGCTAGAATTGCGTTCAAATTTTAACCAAATCAAGGAGCCAAAATGTCAAAAATCACGCTTTCTAAATTATACGAGATGAAAAAATCCGGCGAGAAAATCGTGATGATCACCGCCTACGACGCGCTTTTTGCTAAAATTTTCGACGACGAAGTAGATATGGTGCTCGTAGGCGACAGCCTAAATATGAGCTTCGGCGGGCACTCCGAGACCTTGGGCGCAAGCGTGGAGCAGATGATCTATCACGCGCGCGCCGTAAGACGGGGGCTCAAGCGAGCGTATATGGTCGTGGATATGCCGTTTTGCTCGTGCGCGACGCGAGAGCTCGCGCTACAAAACTGCGCCAAAGTCTATGAGAGCACCGGCTGTGACGCCGTTAAGATCGAAGGCGGCGCGCATATGGCAGATACCGTGGCGCTGCTTAATCGAAACGGTATCGCCGTGATGAGCCACATCGGGCTTAAGCCGCAGTTTTCGCGCTTTACGGGCGGCTACAAGGTGAGCGGACGCGGAGAGGAGGGCGCGCGCGAGGTCTTAAACGACGCTAGAGTGCTTGTCGAGGCGGGTGCGGTGCTGCTGCTTGTCGAGGGGACGATCTGCTCGGTTGCAAATCAAGTGGCACTCGGCACCGACGTGCCCGTCATCGGCATCGGCGCGGGTGCGGGCGTGGATGGACAGGTGCTTGTGTGGAGCGATATGTGTGGATTTTTCACGGAGTTTCGGCCGAAATTCGTTAAGCGCTATTTAGACGGCGCCGAGCTGGTAAAAGGTGCGGTGCGCGAATACGCGCGCGAAGTCAAGGAGGAGAGCTTTCCGAGCGAGGAGTTTGAATACAAGCAGTAGTGGGATTTGGGCTAAATTTTAAAATTTACGCGCCGAAATTCTAGCCATAAAGCTCCGCTTGTCTTAAATTAACGCTTCATTTTCGCGTGCCGCAGGCTATGTAAACAGCTCGCGCCGCTTGAAATTTATTCGGCGAGAGCGATTGCGAGCGCTTTAGCTAGTGCGAGAGATCGCGGGCACTTTGGGCGGATACTCTGCGCGGTATATTTTATACGGGGCGCCGTGCGAGAGTTTGCGCGCTTCTGCATGCGGGCGCTATTTCTGTCGCTGAGCGCAATGCGCGAGCGCTTTTCATGAATGCTCGCGCGCCCGCAGCTCTAAAATACGCTACGAGCGCTAAATTTTACGCACGTAGCCGTAGAGCTCAAACATAAACCAGCCGTCAGGCCTAAACGGCTTATAAAATTTAAGGAGAAAATTTGGCTAAAGCTTTAAAAACCTTCATAGCCGTGGCTCTGGGCTTGCTCTTTTGCGTAAAGGTGCTGCCGATTTTGGCGGTATTTTTTGCGTTTAATTCTTTCTTTGATAAAGATGATATGGAGCTGGATAAAGCCCCGCCGATGCAAAACTACGAGCAAAATCACGAGAAATTCCTAGACCTGTTAGCTTTTGCAGGTCGCAACTTCCCTAAAAATTTGCGCGTTACGATCCAGAGCACCTACGGCGATGAGTATATTTGGATCGATTTGGACGGCAACGAGACGAAATTTTATTCAAATTCCATTTTTAGAGATAATGCGCCGAGTATCGGCGATGGGCTAAAGCTCATCGGCTGGGACAAAAAGACGTTTGCAGAGCTAAAATCAAAGCTCGCGGCGATAAACACTAGAACCATCGTGCTAAATAGAAGCGGCGATAGCGGGGTGCCTTGGGCGGAGATCACCTACCGATACGTGGAGCACTTCACCGATAGCTATCAGTTTTATGCCCCTGATAGCCCGAAGCTTGCCAAGCTGCACGCCAAGGGCTGCTCGAAAAAATTTGAAAGCGACGGCGTAGTATTTTTATTCGAAATCACAACATCCGGCTCATATAGAGCGTTCTGCGATGGCGACGACGATAATAAGAGCGTTTTGATCGAAGAGCACGATTTGTAGAACTGGGCTCGCGCAGGAAAAATTTAGCGTCTTAATTTGGGCGCGATCGATAAGGCGTCGCGAGGCTGCGTGGCTAAATTTAACCGTCGTTCGGCGCTAAATTCCATCGCGCAAACAAAATTTAATCGCGCGGTTTGTCGTTAAATTTTGCCACGGGAGCGAACTTAACTGCACGTCCGCCGCTAATCGTCGCGTAAGCTATCGCTAAGCTCAGCGTAAAATTTTAAGCCCAAGGCTTTCTGCTCCGAGTTCTGCGCGACTGCGAGATACAAATCCTGCGCGAAATTTTACTTAGCTGCGCAAGCGCGTAAGGCAAAATTTTGCATAGGATTTTACGTAGAATTCATTGCGAAATTTTAACCGACTTCGTTAGATAGAATTCTAGCCGGCTGCGTACCGCTAAGCTTGAAGTGCAGATTTTAACCCTCACTGCCGCAAAAATAAGATCCGCATTAAAATTTTACGAGGCAAAATTTCGCTGCAAAATTCCAGGCGCCGAATTTAATATCGTAAAATTCCAGCGCCAAATTTCACGTCGCAAAACTGCGTGCGTATTTTTCAAATGGCTAAATTCCGCGCCGTAAAATTTAGCGCAGTTAGCGACCCGCGCGCTGTTTAGGAGCCGTCACAATAAAATTCCGCACCAAGGCATAGCGGGCGCAGCGGCATGAGCGTAGTTTTAAACGTCGCGCAAAATTTCGCAGTCTTTCACGACGGGTGCTCTGCTTTTTAGCCCCAGCGCTAAGCGCGTACCGTAAAATTCCGCGCGGCAAATTTTATTCCGCCCGCAAAGATCCGTCCCTTAAAAATTGTCAAAATTTAGCCATTTTTCGCTACACTTGCTAAAATTTTAAAAACGATTAAAGAGAGATTATGGACAGAATTGTAGAGATCGAAAAGATGCAGCTCGATGAGAGCGTGGAGAGCTCGCTGCGCCCGTCGAGCTTCGAGGATTACGTGGGGCAGGAGAAGATCAAATCAAACCTCGCCATCGCGATCGCCGCGGCGAAAAAGCGCGCCGACGTGCTTGATCACGTGCTTTTTTACGGGCCGCCGGGGCTTGGCAAAACTACGCTAGCGCACATCATCGCCGCTCAGATGGGCGCCGCTATCAAGGTCACCGCCGCGCCGATGATCGAAAAGGCGGGCGATCTGGCGGCGATTTTAACGAACCTGCAAAGCGGCGACGTGCTTTTCATCGACGAGATCCACCGCCTAAGCCCCGCGATCGAGGAGGTGCTGTATTCGGCGATGGAGGACTTCCGCCTCGACATCATCATCGGCTCGGGTCCTGCCGCGCAGACTATCAAGATCGACATTCCGCACTTTACGCTCATCGGCGCCACGACGCGTGCAGGCATGATCTCGGCGCCGCTGCGGGATCGCTTCGGCATGCAGTTTCGCTTGCAGTTTTACACGCATGCCGAGCTTGCGCGGATAGTGCAGATCGCTTCTGTTAAACTCGGAAAAGAGAGTGCAGCCGACGCTAGCGCCGAGATCGCGCGCCGCTCCCGCGGTACTCCGCGTATCGCGCTACGGCTACTGCGACGCATACGCGATTTTGCCGAGGTGCGCGACGAGGGCGCTATCTCGCACGATCGCGCGCGCGAAGGGCTCGAGGCGCTGGGCGTGGACGAGCAGGGCTTTGACGAGATGGATATAAAATATTTGGAAATTTTATTTGACGCCAAGCGCCGCGCCTTGGGGCTTAGCACGATCGCGGCGGCGCTTAGCGAGGATGAGGGCACGATCGAGGACGTCATCGAGCCCTATCTGCTCGCCAACGGCTACATCGAAAAGACCGCCAAAGGCCGCATCGCAACCGATAAGGCGCGCGAGGCGTTCGGTCGCGTGCTAAAGACTGCGGAGAGAAATCTGTTTGAGGAGTAAGGCGGATGAAATTTTATACTTCACGGCGCTGAGCCATAGCTACGCAGGTGGAAACCCTGCCGTGGCGATTTTTTATATTTGGTCTTTGAATTTTGCTTGGTTTTAAAGCTTCTTCAGATTTAAAATTTAAAGCGGGAGATTTTGTAAATTTAGAGCAAATTTATTATCGCTAAATAAAAAACATCCAAAAGAATATGAAAGGGAATTTTATGAAATTCATAACAAAATATATAAAAAGGCTCTTCTATTATTTTTACGATGTATTTTACAGACGCGTTTTTGTCAGGGGAGTTTCGCATCCGCAGGCACAGGTGGCTAGCATAGGCTGCTATGGTTTGCTTTTTGTCCTATGCGGGATGCTTCTTACTATTTATAGAACGGATACGGCGCCCAAACAATTGAATGAGCTTGAGATAGATACCGGAATTTGAAGAAACGTTTATTATAATTTTCGCGGAAGCGGCGGACGAATACATATAGAACTAGAAAACGGCAAGAAAAAGGTTTATGAAATAAGCAAAAGCGATAGCGATATTTACGAAAAGCTAAAAGGGCAAAAAATCAAAATTTACGGCGAGCCAAGCCCAGATATATTAGGTAATAATGAAATTTTACAGCTTGAAGATAAAGATGGAAAAATATATAAGGAATATAATTTCGATCATATATTGTTAAGACCATATTTGATGACCGCACAGTTTAAATTCTTTTTAAAAGGGGCAGTTTTTCTACTTTTATTGATATTTTTTATAAATTTTTCAGATAGAAATTTGATTAAAAACAATCCAGAAGAAGGAGCAAAAAATGAGTAACGGATTGGGTATTTATTAAGGGATGCGCTTTCGCATGGTCTCGCCAATGCGGCTGCAGCGCAAGCTGGAGCGAAGCTCTGCTTTCATACGCCTATAGGGGTGGCTATTATTCTCACTCTACATTGAAAGTTAAAATTTAGTCTATTCGCGCATCCGTTGTGCTCATTATTTTATAAATTCGTATTCTTTTATCCTACGTGGATTGTTGTTTGCGATTATTAAGGTACATTGATTTTCTAAAAAATAGCCTGTTGCCCGCTTAATTTTTACTTTACTCTCGTTTATCGTACCGATTTTACTTCGCTTCTAGCAGACGCATTCGCTATACATCTTTCTTTTCCGCTTGAAGTTGCTATTGGGCTTATTATAAGAGTTGCGGCGCGAGCGGATCCACACATCGGGCGCGCGCAGCTTTAGATTTTGCGGCGCAACGCGCGCGTCTAGCGCCAGCATATCAGCACTGCCCACCAAAGCGCTAATTTCATCAAATTTAGCCGCACGCAGCCTGCGCGTTCGTATCGCGCGCGCCGATTACCACGCGCGATAGCCCGAGCTCCGCCAAAAGCTCGGCGCAAGACGGGGTCTTGCCGCGGTGCGCGCAAGGTTCAAATGCGGCATAGTAGCACACATCTGGTTTTGACGTATGTTCGAGCTATGCGCTATTTTCATAAATTAGGCACGATTCGTGTACATGTCGTATAGCGCGCTGTATGTGAAAACGCGTGAGAACGCCGCTCGTAAATTTTGTGAAATTTTAAAATTTAATCGAAATCTGATAAAAAAATTTATAAAATACGTCATCAAATTTCAAAAGGATAAAATTTGCCGACGCCAAAAGATAACGCCGCAAGCCGCAACGAAAATCTGGCTGAAAAGATAGCCCAAAATAACGCCGAAAGTAACGCTAAAAGCGAGGCTCAAAATTTCATAGAAAATCAGACCGCAAATAACGCCGAGATTAAAATCGAAGCCGCCGCCGAAGCCAAAGCGACTGTCAAAAACAAGACCAAAGCCGCTACTGAAAAAAGAGCTAAAATCAGCGTCGAAAATCAAAGCGGAAGCGGAGCCAATGTCGGTGTTGAAAGCGGGGTTAAAGCCGCTAAAGCAAATACCGACGCTGATAAAGCAGGCGCAGTTGCGCTAGACGCCGCGGAAGGCAGGACTAAAACTGCCGCCGAAAATAAAAGCAAAAACCGGACCGCAACCGACAAAGTCTCATCTGCTGGTGCTTCCGCGCTTAACAACGCCGCTGAAGCTAACGAAACCTTCTCGGCTAATGCTTCCGCGTTAGGCGACGCTGCCGCTTCGGGGGCCGCCGCGGGTATGAAAGCAGGTCTTGCCAAGGCTAGCGGGCGCGCGAAAACGAACAAGATATTTTTTATCGGCGCAACCTTGCTGATGTTTTGCTGTGTGATCTATCTGTTCTCGCCGTTTTTGATGGTGATCGCAATCGGCGTGCTGATGGCGGTGGCGACCTCGGGTCTGCACGCTAAAGTAACGAAGCTGTGCCGCGGCAGGCGCACGCTAGCCTCGGTGCTTAGCCTGTTTTTGCTCTGCACGCTTTTTTTCGTACCCTTCATCTACGCCGTGATCGAGATCGCAAAAAACGCCGCAAGCTTCGATATGGCGCGCCTAAACGACGCACTTAGCTACGTTCAGAGCCTAGACATCAGGCTGCCCGGGCCTTTTGAAAAATTTGATACGCAGTTTCGCTCGTTTTTGGCAAACCTAGACGTCGCGGGCGTGGCGAAGCAGATCATCTCCTACCTCTCGGTCGTCGGGAAATCCAGCGCGAAATTTATCGTCGATATGGTGTTCATCATCGTGTTTTGCTTTTTTGCTTACCTCTACGGCGAGAGCTTCAAGCGCTTTTTTAAAAAAATTCTACCCGTCGAGCCCTCGCAGATCGATTATATCTTTTCCGAGACGGCAAATACGATGAGCGTCGTGTTTTACTCGACCATCTTCAACGCCGTATTGCAGGGCTTTTTGTTTTCGATCATCGCAGGGATCTTCGGCTTTGACGCGCTGCTGATGGGGGTGCTTTTTGCCTTCTGCTCGCTCATCCCCGCAGTCGGCGGCGCGCTCATCTACGTGCCCACCGCGCTATACGTGCTAGCGGGGGGCAGTACCTCGGGCGCGATCGTGATAATGGCGTATTGCGTGATACTGATCTCGACGCTCGCGGACAGCTTCGTTAAGCCGCTCGTGATAAAATTTATCAACTCGCGCCTAGTCGAAAACCCCGCAAACATCAACGAGATGCTGATCTTCTTCTCGATGCTTTCGGGCATCAGCACGTTTGGGTTCTGGGGCGTGATCTTGGGACCCGCGATTTTAACGCTATTTATCGCTGTGCTAAATTTATACGATTATCTAAAAAAGATAGAATTCGAGTAGGGCTTGCGTCGCTGGGCGCTTTTAAATTTATGAAAATGCTGCCCGTAAAACGCAATGCCCAGCACGTCCTTGCGGCTTTTTGTCCGTTCGCGCCATAAATTTTTAAAATTTAGCTTCGGCGCGGAATTTCTACGCCTAGGAATTTTAAAACTTATGCTCTTGTTTTGAAATTTAAAAACCCTCTGCGCG
Organism: uncultured Campylobacter sp.; assembly: GCF_938041645.1. Classification (GTDB taxonomy): domain Bacteria; phylum Campylobacterota; class Campylobacteria; order Campylobacterales; family Campylobacteraceae; genus Campylobacter_B. The sequence goes on from NZ_CALIST010000025.1 coordinate 11,101, forward strand.
CCGCAAGCCTGTGTGCCGAATGAATGGCCGCGATACTAGGGAGTAAATGCGCGCGCTAAATTTAGCGTGTTTGACGGCGGCTGAGCTCGCTCGATGTTTTACTGCGGCACATCTCAAGCTGCGCGCAGAAGTAGTTTCTGCTGGCGGTCGGCACCCCGGTCGCCGTATTTTTATAGTGCCATCCCAAGCAGACGGGCGTCGCAGCGGCTATAGGCTGTGGCGCCAGACGGCAGTCGCTACGGCACCGCCTTTTATGCGGCGTCTGATTTGGTGCGGCATGTTTTTTATGCGACGTAAAGCATAGCGCTGCGCAGAAATTTCATAAATTTAATTCGTCCGTCGTTTTTAAAATTCTGTATCGTCATAGAGTCTAATTGTAGATTTAAATTTACGGCTAAACGCAAGGCAGCAGATCAAAGGCGTAAAAATCGGCTAGGAGCGCAAAAGCGGCGTCGGGCTAGAGATACAAAAACAGGCTAGAAGCGGTAAAGATGAGTTGGAAAAAATTTCAAATTCCGTGGGCGCAGATAAAATTTATACAAAAAATTTTACCGAGTGACGCAGAGATCGTCGAAAATATAAAATTTAGACAAAAAGCACCAATAGAGCGGTGGCGGCGATTTAGACTCGCACTTTGCCGCCGTATTTGATCTGGCTCGGGTCTTTTTCGTCCAGCTCGCGCATTATCTGCTCGCCGTTGTCGGAGTTTGCCGCGGCGATGTCTGCGTCAAGATCGGAGTATGAGTAGATCATCATCGCCTCGCTTACGCCTTTTATAGCCTCTATCGCGCGAAATGCGGCAATCTCGTCCTCGAAGCTCTCCGCGCTAATCGTGGCTACCGCCTTGCCGTCCTCGCACGCGACGAACTCGCAGCCGCCGATACTTTGCAGCTCCTTGCGAAACGCCGCTATATCGGTATCTGCGCCTAGATAGATTACGACGCTTGAAATATTCATTTTAGTTCCCAAAAGTAGATATATCTATTGTACCCCGAGCCCACGAGATAATCTCCTTCGAAAAGCAGATAGTTGATGATGTCGTTGTCCAGCTCGATGCTGCGGACGATCTCGCCTGCTTTATCGATTACGCGCACGCCGTTACCAACGGTAAAAGCACCCAGCTCGGGGCTTAGCGCCACGGCAAAAACTGCGAAACGGGCGTTATAAAATTTAGCGAAATCGCCGTTTTCGTAGTAGCACGATCTTTCTTTGTCGTTCGAGCCGCTCATAATGCGATCGCCAAGCAGCGCCACGGAGTAGATCCCGTCCTTGTGCAGGGACTTTTGGCTCATAAGCTTTTTTGCTTTCGCGTCGAAATAAAACACGATACCGCCTTCGCACGAGATTAGTAGCGTCCCGCTAGCGCGGTCGTAGGCGCTGCCGCCTAAAGACGCGATGGTGAGCTTTTGCTCGAAGCTTACCTTGCCGCTAGGTAGGTCGAAGTATAAAATTTCGCTACCAAGACCTAGCAAAATCACGGTATTTTCGTCGTAGAAATAGACGTTTTTAATCCCCGTCATCGGCAACTTGTAGTGCGTGATCTTGCCGCCCGCAAATATACCCAGCATCTTTTCAAACGCGTCGCCGTTATACAAAAATGCGTATCGCTCGCCTAGTTTATCGACGTCGAATATGGTAGCGCCCATCGGCTCGTCTAGGTAATTTTTGGACGAGGGTAGGGCGAAAATTAGCGTTTTGGATATTGCGCCCGAGGCGGAATTCGAGGCGGAATTTAATGCCGTAGAATTCTGCTTCGCGGAATTTTCTAAAGAATTTACGGCAGCGGAATTTGCGATGGAATTTCCCGTGGAATTTACGCTTGCTTTAGCATTGAAATTCTGCGCCGCATCGGAATTTGTGCTTGCGACGGAATTTTGATCTGCGAAATTTTGCCCGGCGGTGGAATTTCGCGTGGAATTCTCCGCGGAGTTAATGGTGATTTTATAGAGCTTGCCGTTGTCAAGCCCTGCGTAAATTTCGCCGTCTAGATTTTTTAGTACCGCGACATTTGCGTCAAGCTCTAGTATGAAGCTAGCGTGTTTGATCTTTGCAGGCGCATCTATGCCCACAGCGCCACTAGGTATTGCAACGCCGTTGCTGGCATAGATGAAGCAGGCGCAAAGTAGCAGCGGTGGTAAAAATTTCATCGCGCGCTCCTACTCAACCTCGGCGCCTTGATTTAGCGTATCTATGAGATTAGAAGTGGAATTTGCGTCGCTAAACCTGCTAAAATCAGCCTTAAAATTATTTTTCACTAGCGGATTGGTTTGGGCTTGCGGTACGTGGCATTGAGTGCAATTGAATCGCTGCTCGGCTAGCGTGCCGTTTAGATCCGCGCCTGTGCGAAAGTCCACCAAGTGGCTTTTTGGAATCGGCGTAGAACCTACATCCTTAGCGACATCGGGCATATGGCAGGTTACGCACATATTGTTATCCTTTGTGATCGGCACGAGCCCCTCTAGGCTGTGCGGTATGAGCGGCGGAGCGTTTTCGAAGCTGCGCTCGATCTTTGAAGCGGCGCCCGGAGCATCCTCGCTATATTTGAAATCGGGCAGGGAATTTTTATTTTGCGCCGATTCGTCTACGCTTTTTATAAAGCCCAAGCTGTCGGCATCTATAGATGCCGTCTTGTCCGCGGCAAATAGCGCCGCACAGCATGCAAGAGCCAAGCCTAAAACCATTTTTTTCATTTTTTCACTCCTAATATACTAAAATTTAACGCATTGTCGTCGCATACGTCGATGCAGCGCCCGCAGCTGATACACTCGCTGCTAACGCGCCCGTTTTCGTGCCCGACCATCTTAAGCACCTGCACTTCGGGGCAGACCATTTTGCATTTGCCGCACATCGTGCATTTATCAACCTCGTGGCGAATGCGAATGATACTAAAATAGCTAAGCGCCGCCCAAAATCCGCCGAGCGGGCATAGCCGCGAACAGATCGTGCGATCGCCTGCGAAAATTTCAAAAACTACAATCAGCAGCGCGATTGCAAACGCACTAGCACTCAGCGATATGACGGCGCGCGCGAAAAGCGAGATAAAGCTTACGCTCTCAAACACCGCAAAGCCGAAAGCTCCGCTGCAAACAAGCGCTAACACCGCTAGGACGTAGCGAGCCTTGCGATTTACGCTAACGAGTCTAGTCGTTATGCCAAGTCTTTTACGAAGCCACGCGGCAAGATCGGTTAGTAAATTTATCGGGCAAACCCATGAGCAATATACTCGCGGCGCTATAAGCGCATAAAATGCTCCTACGATAAGCGCTCCGATAACCGCCGTAGCACCTAAAGAAAAGCTAGCTAACAGCATCTGCGCCGTCGCAAACGGATCGCTTAGATTAATCGTGCCGAAAAGTTTCGACGAGCTTAGATTGCCTTTTAGAATTCCGGATAAAATTCCGTTTTCGCTCGCGGCTTTGAAGGCGAAATTATTTCCTAAAATAAAAAGGACTAGAATAGAAATTTGGCTTAAACGCCTTAAAATAGTGTATTTCATTGTCTAGCCCCCTCCATTAGATCATCCTCGTTTAAGTAGTCCTTGCTCTTTTGCGGATCGAGCTTGATTTTGGTGTCTGCGTCCTTTAACTTCGCGTCGTCGCCCTTGATCCAGCCTTTGACATAGTTATCGCTGGAAATTCCTATGACGCGCTCGCGCTCCACGACGCTGATAGCCGCCTTTTTCGTGACGCAGGCATGCTCGCATTTGCCGCAACCCGTGCAGTAGTTGCTATCTACGACGGGCACGAGCAGGGCATGCTTTTCGGTGCGGTCGTTGTGGCGGTAATCGATCCTGAGTGCCTTATCCATTACGGGGCAGTTTCGCACGCACGCGTCGCATTGGATGCCCGCATAAGCGATGCAATGCTCGGTATCTATGACCGCAACGCCCATCTTGGATAGATGCACGTTAAGCTTAGAGTTTTCGCTCACTAAGCCTTTATCTAGCGCGTCGCTAGGACAGGCTGCGACGCAAGGTATGTCGTCGCACATATAGCACGGAATTTCGCGCGGGATAAAAAACGGCGTGCCGTTTGCAATAGCGTGATCGCAAAAGCTCGCAAGCTTAAGCGTATCAAACGGGCATGCCTCGACACAAAGCCCGCACCTTAGGCATTTGCTAAGAAATTCTTTCTCGCTTATAGCTCCGGGCGGGCGGAGTCTGGCGTGCTCGCTAGAGTTTGCGACTCCGAGCCCCAGAACGCCTATGCCCGCAGCTAAAGAAAGAATACCTAAGACCTCACGCCTATCCATAATTTACGCCTTGTAAATTTTAACCGCGCATTTTTTGTAGTCGGTCTCTTTTGAAAGCGGACAAGTATGATCGAGCGTGACGCGGTTGATATAAACCTTCTCGTCAAAAAACGGCACGAAAATAAGTCCCTTCGGCGGAATGTTACGTCCGTGAAAGTCCACGCGCGCTTTGACTTTGCCGCGGCGCGACTCGATCCAGACGATCTCGTTTTGTTGTACGCCGATTTTGGCGCCGTCGGCTTCGTTCATATAGCATCTTGCCTCCGGTACGGCGCGATAAAGCTCTGGCACGCGCATAGTCATAGTGCCGGTGTGCCAGTGCTCCAGCACGCGACCCGTACATAGCCAGAAAGGATACTCCTCGCTTGGCACTTCTACAGGATCCATATATGGACGGAAGAAAATTTTAGCTTTATTGGCAAGGCTTGTTTTTTCTTCGCCAGAAGTAGCGGATTTTAGATCGCCGCTAGGAAGCGCCGCCTTTGCGTTACCGTAGAAAGCGAAGTCGCTATCCGGAGCCGCTTTTTTAGCATAAGGATCGTATTGAGCGTTAAAGCGCCAAAGCGTCTCTTTACCGTCTACGACCGGCCATCTAAGACCGCGCACTCGGTGATAGGTATCGAAATCCGCTAAATCGTGTCCGTGACCGGTACCGAATTTTCGGTATTCTTCCCAGAGATATTTTTGGATGAAAAAGCCGTATCCTTTAAATTCTTTGCCGTCGCTGCCGATTACGCCGCGAGAGTCGCCGTTTACTTCGGAGTTATCGAAGCTTGCCATAATCGGATCTTTTGCCGCGAAGGCCTGAGCGTCTTTGTTTGCAAAGAGCACTTCAAATAGTGTAGTCTCTGGCGTATAGCCGAATTCTGAAATTTTATCCAATACGTTTGGAAGCGTAAGCTTATCATTCACTTTAACCTCGCCCCAGAAATCCTTGAGTTTGAAGCGCTTGGAAAACTCTAACATCTGCCACGTATCGCTCATAGCGTCGCCCACAGGAAGGACCTGCTGTCTCCACCACTGAGTTCTACGCTCGGCATTGCCGTATGCGCCCCATTTTTCGTAGATCATCGCCGTAGGCAGGATCAAATCGGCTACCTTCGCGCTTAGTCCGGGATACGGGTCGCTTACTACGATGAAGTTATCCATCTCGCGCGCCGCGGCGATCCAATGGTTTGCGTTGGCGATCTGCTGCCACGGGTTGTTGACCTGTACCCATATCCATTTTATCTTGCCATCTTCGAGATTGCGCAGAGCCTGCACGTAGTGCGCACCCGGTTTTGGGTTTATCGTGCCCTCGGGAAGCTTCCAAATTTTTTCGGAAACCTTTCTGTGAGCGGGATTTGCCACGACCATATCGGCAGGTAGTCGGTGAGAAAACGTGCCTACCTCTCTAGCCGTGCCGCAAGCGCTAGGCTGACCGGTAAGCGAAAATGCTCCGCAGCCCGGCTTGGCTTGCTTGCCGAGCAGGAAATGCACCATATAGCTTTGCTCATTGACCCAGGTTCCTCTTGAGTGCTGATTAAAGCCCATCGTCCAAAAGCTTACTACTTTGCGATCTTTTTCTATATAAAAATCTGCCAGCTGCTTTAGCTTGGTCTTAAACGCCTCTAAATCCTCACTTTCGTCACCCTTAGCTAAAGGCGCTACGAAATCTAGCGTGTAAGGCTCCAGCGCTTTTTTAAATTCTTCGAAGCTTATGAGCCAGTGGGCATCTGATTTGTCAGAGTGTTTGTTTTCGAGTACATCGCCCTCTTTCATACCCAGATATGCTAACGTAACGCCCTCGGATTTGCTTAAAATTTTGGATTTTTGCTTAGCCGCGGTATCAAGCTCGGTTTTGCGGTATTTTTTATGATTTATATCTTCTCGCAAGCCGTAGCCGATATCCACAGGGCCTGTAGCGAATACACAGTGCTCTTTAATAAATTTCTCATCTATCATATCCGGGTGGTTGTAGACGATCTCCCTTGCTATGTAGTTCCATATCGCTAAATCGGTATTCGGACGGAATATAATTTCGATATCGGCGATATTTGAAGTGCGGCTAGAGTAGGTCGAGAGATTTATAACTTTTACGCGGTCCGGGTTGCGAAGCTTGTGGTCGGAGACGCGAGACCAAAGAATCGGGTGCATCTCAGCCATATTTGCACCCCAAGCGATGATGGTATCAGTTAGCTCGATATCGTCGAAAACGCCCGCAGGCTCGTCAATACCGAAGGTTTGCATAAAACCTACGACGGCGCTGGCCATGCACTGGCGAGCATTAGGATCGAGATTATTGGAGCGAAAGCCCGCCTTTACTAGTTTTGCTGCGGCGTAACCTTCCGGGATCGTGTATTGACCGCTACCAAGTACGGCAAAGCCCTCAGGACCGCCTTCGTTATAGGCTCGCCTAAAATGCTTCTCCATTTCGTCGAACGCTCTTTGCCAGCTGATCTCGATAAATTTTCCCTTTTTGTCGAATTCACCTTTGGAATTTACGCGTAAAAGAGGCTTGGTAATGCGATCTGCGCCATACATGATCTTTGCGTTAAAATAGCCTTTGATGCAGTTTAGACCGCGATTTACGGGCGCTAACGGATCGCCTTTGACCGCTACGATCTTGCCGTCTTTGGTGGCTACCATGATGCCACAGCCGGTGCCGCAGAAGCGACAAGCCGCCTTGTCCCAGCGCCAGCCTTTTTCAGCTTCGTCCGCAGCACTAAGACTGCTAGGTAAACTGATGCCCGCAACGCTACAGGCAGCCGCTGCTGCAGAGCTTTTTATAAAGTCTCGTCTATCCATGAGATTAACCTTTCGTTTAGAATTTAAATTTCTATTAACGTGTTGGATAATAGCATAAAAAAACAGCTTAGTCTAGATTAAAATCAAGGTTTTTTCTACATAGATTTCAGATATAAGATAATAATTTTATAAATTTTAAATTTAGTGGCTCAAATTTTATCAGGATAGCGAGTTTTTGATAAATTTTAATATAGATTTTCATTTAATTAAATTAATATATTATAC
>NZ_CALIST010000026.1 GCF_938041645.1 uncultured Campylobacter sp.
TCGTTTAGGGCGTGGACTACCAGGGTATCTAATCCTGTTTGCTCCCCACGCTTTCACGCATTAGCGTCAGTTAAGTTCCAGCAGATCGCCTTCGCAATAGGTATTCTTCTTGATATCTACGGATTTTACCCCTACACCAAGAATTCCATCTGCCTCTCCCTTACTCTAGATTATCAGTTTCCCAAGCAGTTTAACGGTTGAGCCGTTAGATTTCACAAGAGACTTGATAATCCGCCTACGCGTCCTTTACGCCCAGTGATTCCGAGTAACGCTTGCACCCTCCGTATTACCGCGGCTGCTGGCACGGAGTTAGCCGGTGCTTATTCGTTAGGTACCGTCATTATTCTTCCCTAACAAAAGGAGTTTACGCTCCGAAAAGTGTCATCCTCCACGCGGCGTTGCTGCGTCAGGGTTTCCCCCATTGCGCAATATTCCCTACTGCTGCCTCCCGTAGGAGTTTGGACCGTGTCTCAGTTCCAATGTGACTGATCATCCTCTCAGACCAGTTACGCGTCATAGCCTCGGTAGGCCGTTACCCCACCGACTAGCTGATACGATATAGTCTCATCCCTTGCCGAAATTCTTTCCCGATTTATCTTATGGTAAAAAGGAGTATGGAGTATTAGCAGTCATTTCTAACTGTTGTCCTCCAGCAAGGGGCAGATTAGCTATATATTACTCACCCGTGCGCCACTAAATTTAAAAGAGCAAGCTCTTTTAAATTCCGTTCGACTTGCATGTATTAGGCACGCCGCCAGCGTTCACTCTGAGCCAGGATCAAACTCTCCATATTTATACTTCTCGCAACGGCAAAGCCGTTACTGCGAGCGGGAGCTTTCGCTCCCTGCACCCACCTAAAGCTACAAAGATTTGCAAAAAAACAAGTTTTTCGCAAATCATAAATTTCTAAGGATAGCATTGAAAATCAAAGCTTGGCTACGATCTTATTCTGCGTCTTAAATTTAATCTATGATTTAAACTCTTTATACTTAATACAGGTAGATACGATTATGAAGTTTTTAATCTAAAAACTTTATGTTTTTGTAACATTGTTTTTATGAACTTAAATCCTTTAACGGATCTAAATCATAGGCTCAATCGATCACTTGTTTAGATTTCAAAGATTGACTAAAGATATTTGTTTTTAACAGTTAAAATTTTAAAAAACGCGTTCGCTAAAAGGCTAAAACTACTAGGACTTAAGAGTTAAGAAAGCAGGTTCGGCTCGGTGCGAAACAGAATTGTGATTATACAAGAGCGATGCTTAAAGGGGGCTGAATAATTAGTAGAAAAATGAAGAGTTCTTAAACAAAGAAAAATTCACAAAAAAGGTAAAATTTTAAAGAAACGCCAAATGAAAAAGCGAGGAAATTTAAAAGTAGTCAAACCCAGTATGTTTCTACATACAAAATTTTGCTCTTAAAATTCCCTCATATTTTAAAATTTCTGTGAAATTTCTAAAATTCTAATACGCCATCAGCTTCGCACCGAATGCTCTGCGCACTAAGCTTTCGCTTTTATTTGCCAGCTTATCCATCATCTTTTCATACGCAGAAGGCTCCTGCCAGATCGGATCTGCTACGCCGCTAGCCTTTACTAGCGCGCTCTTAGCGTCCTCTAAAGAGCCCACCTCGTCGATGAGGCCGACGCCTTTGGCGCCGCTAGCTAAAAATACTCGCGCATTTGCCCACGTATCGCGCTTCCTAAGATCCAGTGAGCGTGCCTGCGCTACCTCACGCGTAAATAGCTCATAGCTCTCATCCACCAGAGCTTGCAAGCTCGCGCGCTCCGCGTCGCTCCATTTTCGCATCATCGTACCCGCCTCTTTGAGCTCGCCCGCTTTGACGATCTGTTCGGCAAAGCCTAGTTTAGCGGCTGCTTCGCTCACGTCTAGGCCCTGCATGATTACGCCGATAGAGCCGATGAAGCTGCCCGGATTTGCGTAAATTTTACTCGCCCACACGCCGCCTAGGTAGCTGCCGCTCGCCATCGCGCCCTTGGCATAGGCGACGACCGGCTTGCGCGAGTTTAGAGATTTGATAGCCAGCGAAATTTCCACGCTCGGGCTTAGCGCGCCGCCGGGGCTGTCGATCAGTAGGAGCACTCCTTTGATCGCCTCGTCGTTTTTCAGAGTTTCGATCTTTTCTAAAATTTCGCTATCGTCCATTATCGCGCCGCTTAATGAAAGCTGAGCGAGATTCGCGCCCTTTTGTTGCGCGCTTTCGCCGCCTGCGAAAATCAAAAACAAAATAAGCAGAAAAATCAAGGATTTAAAGTATTTATTGATAAATCCGAGCACGGCGCCGATCGGCGCAAAGATGTTTTTTAGAAATTGCATTTCATTCCTTCGATAAAAAGTGATTTCGCGTTTTTGCTCTGCAAAATAAGCTGTAGCGCCAACTGGCTCTGCTCGCACTCAATGCCTTCAAAAACGGCGATATCGGCGAGCTTGCCCGCTTTCAGCTCGCCCAAATTTAGCCCCAGCGCGGCTGCCGCATTTCTCGTCGCGCCTAAAAGTAACGCTCGCGCCAGCTCCGCCAGGCCCAGCTCGTCGTGCATCATTAAATTTGCGCGCAGCTCGTCTAAAAAGTTTAGGCTAAAATTCGAGCTAAGCCCGTCGGTAGCGATGTTGTAATTAAGTCCGCTTGCGAGCAGCTTTTTAAAACTCAGCCGCTTTTTGCTAAGCAGGCGGTTGGAGCGCGCGCAGTGCGTGATCGAGTGGAGCTTCGGATCAAAGATGCTAAAATCATCCACCCACACGCAATGCGTAAAAAGCGTGCGAAGCCCGCTAAAATGCGCTACGAAGCTCTGCGGCGAGTAAAAAGGCGCAGGCGCAGGATTAAATTTAGCAAGCCAGGTTTTAAGCTTACCTCGACCCGTGCGCAGCCACTGCCGCTCATACGCGCTCTCCATAAAATGCGTGCTTATAGCAAGTCCGTTTTCGCGGGCAAGCTTCGTCGCAAACTCCGTAATCTGCGGGTGCGTCGAGTACGGCGAGTGCACCGACACGGCAGGGATAAAAAGCGAGCTTGCGAGCGCCTTCGCACGCTCAAAACGCTGCTTAAATTTCAAAATATTCTCCGCCGCAGCGTCCTTGCTAGCGCCTAAAATTTCATTAAAAAACACGGTTCTAATGCCGCTTTGCGCGCAAGCTTCAGCCTCGCCGCCGAAGCTTGAAATTTCGCCGATCGTGCCCACGCCGCTTCGCATCATCGCGGCGATCTGCTCCAAGATCACCCGTCCGCGCGCCGCGGCGTCCAGCTGCTGCCTGGAGGCGATGACGCTGTCTAGCCAATCCAAAAAATCGCCGTAGCGCAGCGTGCCTTTGTTTGCGCTAAATTCCAAATGCACGTGCGGATTTATAAACGCAGGCATCGCTATATCGCCGCTAAAGTCCAAAATTTCGGCTTGCGGGTATTTGCGCGCCGCGCTTGCAAAGGAGCAGACCTCGATTATTTTCTCGTCAAAGACGATCGCGCCATCTTTTAAAATTTTAAAATTCTCATCGCAGGCAAGAACCCACTTCGCCCTTAAAATTCTCATCGTTTTCCTTATCTAAAACAGCGCGTGATTTTAGCATAAAATTCTCTTCCGTGCTAAATTTAGAGATAAAATTTTATCGCTTGGGCTTGAGCGGGCAAATTTAGCGCCATAGTAAAAAATAAGCTCGCTTTGGTTATAATTTTCGCTTAAATTTCAAAACAAGGACGCAAAAATGAAAATTATGGTGATTCAAGGACCGAATATCAATATGCTTGGTATGCGAGAACCCGCTATTTACGGGGTTATGAAGATGGAGGATATCCATAAGCAGATGAAGGCGGTCGCCGATCAGAGCGGCAACGAGATCGAGTTTTTTCAGAGCAATTTCGAAGGCGAGATCATCGATAAGATCCAAGAGTGCTTCGGCACCTGCGACGGCATCATCATCAATCCCGCCGCCTACACGCACACTTCGCTCGCTATCCGAGATGCGCTCGCCGCAGTCAGCCTGCCCGTAATCGAAGTGCATATCTCAAACATCGCTCGCAGGGAGGAGATTAGACAAAAAAGTCTAATAGCACCCGTGACTGCGGGTCAGATTATCGGATTCGGTCCCGTGGGATACCATCTGGCGATGATCGGAATGATTCAAATTTTTGAGCAGATCAAAGCCGCCAGAGCCGAGCAGAAAGCCAAATAAGTTTGGGATTAAATTTGAAAAATTTTATCTTAAAGGACGAAAACGCTGTTTACCACGAGTGCGGATACAGCTGCGACAACGCGATATTTTTAAGCCTCGGCGGACGCAAATTTTTCCTCACCGATGCGCGTTATAGCATCGAGGCGCGCGAGCTTTGCAAAGATACCGAAGTGATCGAGGTCGAGCGAAATTTGATAAAAGACGCGCGGCTATTTTTGCGAAAGGCAGGTGTAAAGGAGCTTAGCTACAACCCGTACGATTTTAGTGCGGGCGAGTGGGAAACTCTGAGCAAGGGGCTTGGGATAAGATTTAAGGCTCGGGCGAATTTTTCGCAAATTTCGCGCATAGTAAAATCAGAGGATGAGATAAAAATTTTAAAGCAAGCGGCGCAGCTGGGCGCGGAAAGATTTGACGAATTTGCCGCGTTCGTGCGCGCCGAGGGCGAAGGCATGAGCGAAGAGGAGCTATTTTTTAACGCCGAGCTCATCTTTAAGAAAAAGGGCGAGCTCGCGCTTAGCTTTTCGCCTATCGTCGCTATCAACGAAAACGCCGCAAAGGCACACGCATTGCCCGGTAAAAAGCGTTTGCGGCACGGCGATTTGCTCCTGCTTGACGCGGGGGTTAAATTTAATCGCTACTGCTCAGATAGGACGCGTACGGCGTACTTCGATAAAAATTTTAACTTCGGCAAGGAGCAAAATTTTAAAAACGCCAAACGACAAGAAATTTACGAGATCGTAAAAGAGGCGCAAGCTCTTGCTATCGCGGCGGTTATGCCGGGTAAAAAGGCGAGCGAGATAGATGCGGCTGCGAGGGATTTTATCGCGAGGTGCGGCTACGGCGAGGCGTTTTTTCACAGCACTGGACACGGCGTCGGAGTCGACATCCACGAGCTTCCGTTTATCTCAAAGCGCGGAGATACTGTGCTAAAAGAGGGGATGGTCTTTAGCGTGGAACCGGGGATTTACTTTCCCGGCGAGTTTGGCGTGCGCATCGAGGACGTCGTGGTCGTGCGCGAAAACGGGGCTGAAATTTTATGAGAGTAGCTCGGGTAAACATGCGGCTTAAAAAAAACGGATTTTACGAGTGCACGGACGCGCTGTGCGTCGTAAAAAGCGCCGTTTTCCCGATGAGGCGCCATGCGCGCGGAAATTTTAAAAATTTATACCTACTTGGGCTCGGCGGGAATTTATGGGACGTCAGGCGGCGCTTCGAGCGATTTTACCGCATTTTACAAAGCGATACGCGCTTTTTCGTGGCACAAAATTCCTTGATCTTAAAAAACAGGCCGTTCGGCTTTTTAGATCAGCCCGATTTTTTAAACGCCGTAATGCTCGTGCAAAGCTCTCTGCCACCGCTTACATTGCTTAAAATCATGCAGCGCGCGGAGCGACGATTTGGGCGCAAAAGAAGCTTTAAAAACGCGCCGCGCACGCTGGACGTGGATATTTTATACGCAAGCGCAAAGGTGCGTGCCTGCGAGCGGCTCACGCTGCCGCATCCGGGTGTTTGCGAGCGCATAAGCGTGATTTTGCCACTTGGAGAGATGAAACTTAAAAGAGGACTGATATGCAAACTAAAATCGTAAATTTTTTAAGCGCCAAGGGCGGAGTCGGCAAGAGCGTGATTGCAGCAAATTTCGCCGAAATTCTAAACGAGCAGGGCTACCGCACGGCGATCATAGAGGCGCCAAATTTAAATAATCAAGAGATCATTTTAAATGCTTTGCAAAGAAAGAGGATTTCGCTACCAAGCGCCGTCGCAGTAAAAATTTCTCAAAATTTAACTCTCGTCTCGCCCGCGCTTGCTTCACAAAATCCCGCGTCTTCACAAAATTCTGTAAATAGCACGAATTCTATGGCGCAAAATTCTATCAAAAACGCAAGCTCTAGTGCGGACGATTACGTCATGCAAAATTCTATAGGTAGCGCGCAAGGCTCGCAAGACGACGAAAGTCTCAGCTCGCACAATTACGCGCAAAAACTCACGAGCTTTGATGGCAAAAATAACTCAGAAAATTCCGCCGCTTCAAATTCAATAGCAAACGCTGCAAAAAATTCTACGAATTGTGCAGCCAAAAAGCCGCAAAATTGCGAAGATGGATGGAATTTTGCAGAATCAGAAAGCCTAGAGAATTTTAAAAGCGACGATTTCACCAAGCGAAATTCAATCCCTGACGAGAATTCTCAAAATTCCGCAAGTAAAGATGAAATGAAAAATTCCGCCCGTTCATCAAATCCCGAAGAAGCCGGAAATTTCGCAAACGCAAAGGCTCACGAAGGCCCCGCTCGCTTCGCAAGCGAGCTAAAAGAGGCGGGAATCTTCGATTTTATTTTGATCGATGCGGGGCTTGAGTATCTTGGAGATTTTTTGAGCATCGGCGACGAAAATATCGTGCTGTGTGCGAACGAACCCTGCTCGATCAGCAACACCTACGCGCTTTTAAAGACGCTTGGGGCGAGCAAAAAAGAGGTTTTGTTTTTGCTAAATTTCACCGCGAGCGAGGATGATGCCGTGATGATCTACGAAAATCTAAAGTCGGTCACGCACCGCAATATAAGCGAACTGAGCTTTAAATTACTAGGCTTTGTGCCGTTTTGCAAACAAGTAGCCGTCTGCTCACAAAATCGCGCGCTTTTTAACTCGCACTATCCGTTTTCGCCCGCTACCATCGCGCTTAGACAGAGCGTCTCGCGATTTTTGAGCAAGCAGGGCTTAGAGCCTATCGATATGAGTGCTTACCGCGGCGTCGGCGGATTTTTACGAAAGCTTAGCAACCTAGTATGATTTACGACGAGATTTTAAATCACGCAAATTCTACTATTTTAAACGGAATTTTAAAAATTTAATGCTATTCTTAAAGCTAAAATTTTAAATAATATACATAAAAGATAGATTAATCATGCAGTTAAAAGAAATTTTAAAAGACATCAAAATTGCCCGCGACAATCTCAAAAACGTGGGCAAAAGCGCTACGATCTTCGGCTCGGCGCGCTTTAGCGAGGATAACCGCTACGTAAAAGACGCGCAAAAGCTCTGCGAGGAGCTCGCCGATTTAGGATACTCGATCATCACCGGAGGAGGAGGCGGCATTATGCAAGGCGCCAACCGAGGCGCATTTGCGAGAGCAAGAACGCACAGCGTGGGCTTTAACATCATGCTGCCGTTTGAGCAAAAAAGCAACGGTTTTTTGACGCAGGGGGCGAAATTTTCGGCATTTGCGCCGCGCAAAGGCGCTCTCATCGAAAACAGCGAAATTTTCGTCATCTTTCCGGGCGGCTTTGGGACGCTGGATGAGTTTTTTGAAATTTTAGTGCTGGTGCAGACGGGCTTTAAGCGCGCACGGATCTATCTTTACGACGAGGAATTCTACGCACCGCTAATGGAGTTTTTCCGCACTTCACTGCTAAAATCTGGTGCGATAAACGAAAGCGATCTGCAAAATTTTAAGCTCTGCGACAGCGTGGATGAAATTTTGACGGATGTGCGACGTAAGGAGAACGAATGAAAATTTTAGTCGCGATGAGCGGCGGCGTGGATAGCTCAATGTGCGCGAAGCTACTGCAAGACGCGGGGCACGAGGTGCAGGGCTGCTATATGAAGCTGCACGCAAAGCCCGGCTATCACGAGGCAAACATCGCCAAAGTCCGCAAAGTGGGCGAGTTTTTGGGTATAAAAATCCACATTTTGGATCTGCAGGATGATTTTAATCGCGACGTTTACGAGCCCTTCGTGCAGGCCTATATAGACGGTCTTACGCCAAATCCGTGCGCGCTGTGTAACCGCCGTATAAAACTCGGCAAGCTTTTGGAATTCGCGCGCGAGCAGGACTTTGAGCGCCTAGCTACGGGGCATTACGTCCGTATCGAGGACGGGCTTTTAAAAGCCGCGACAGATCTTAGCAAAGATCAGAGCTATTTTTTAGCAAATATCGATCCTGCCGCGCTTAAGTTTATGCTCTTTCCGCTTGGAGGGATGTATAAAAAGGACGTCAAAGAGGCCGCGCGCGCATATGCGGAGCTTTCGCAGATCGCCTCTGCGAGCGAAAGCAGCGAGATCTGCTTTGTAGATACCACCTATATCGACGTTTTGAACCGTCATACGGGCACCAAAATGCCCGGCATCGTGCGCGATCGCGCGGGCAACGCCATCGGCACTCACGAGGGCTACATGCACTACACGATCGGCAAGCGCCGCGGTTTTACGGTACACGGCGCGCATGAGCCGCACTTCGTGCTAAGCATCGACCCGCGCAAAAACGAGATCGTCGTGGGCGGCAAGGAGGAGCTGGCGACCTATGAGTTCGACACCGAAAATTTCAACGCCTTTTTAAGCAAGGATGAAATTTTAAATATGGCGGGTCTCGGCGTTAAAATCCGCTACCGCAGCGCCAAACTCCCCGTTAAAATTTCGCCTCGCGAAAGGGACGGCGTGCATGCCGTGCTGTCCGCGCCCGCAGCGGGCATCGCTCCTGCACAGCTCGCGGTTTTTTACGACGAGCGCGACCGCGTAGTAGCAAGCGGATTTATAAAATAGCGCTTCACATCCGATGCTCGCTTTCGGCGCCGCTTAGGGCTCATCTGCTTGCAAAACGGCACTTTGATCGCGCCGCTTGATCCGCGCGCACTCTGTTAAATTTCATATCGAAGTAAGATATTTACGCTTTTGAATCCAAGCCGTTAAATTTTATCCCGTAAGCTTCGGCGCGCAAATTTCATGCGCGTAGCTTTACGATTGAGCCTTTTAAATTTACGCTCTGTCGCTGTGTACGCCCGCACTGCTAGCCAAATTTTAGGAAAGCTGCAGCGCTAAAATAAAATTTACGGCGACGTCTTATCCAAGCGCGCCGCGACGCAAAGATCGCGACCGATACAAAATATTTCGCGCGTCGTCGCGACAGCGCAAAACGGAATTTGCGCGCTCCCTCTAAAGGAATTTGCGATGAAATTTCTAAACCTGCGCTAGAGCCCACGACGACATTTAAATTTTATAAATTTATGCCGAAATAAAATCAAATTTTAAAATTTAGCAATGCTTTCTAGCGTCCAGGTAACGCCCATCGCGCCTAAAATTTCACTCGCGTCTTTACCTCGAAAAGCAGCTCGCCGTCCACCGCCTCAAGCCCGCCGCTCTTTATCATCTCGCGAATTTTACTCGTGTCAAAGCTCTGTTTTTGAAGCAAAATTTCAACCAAATCTAGATCCCTGATCTCATAAATGCACCGATCTATCAGCTGCGAAGAGCCCAGATCGTCGAAATAGAAAAATCGCCCGCCGTTTGAATACACCCAGCCGTATAGCCCGCCGTGCACGCCGCCCACCCTGCGCCACTCATGCGGCAGCTCGAGCGCGAAAAGCCCGCTTTTGCGAGCGACCAGCCTACGACTGCTGCGGCCGCCGCCCCAAACTTCGGCGCCTTCTAAAAAATATATCCGCTCGCCGCTTTGAAATACGCTGCCGCTAAGCGCGCGAACTTCGCCCTCAAAGGGGTTATCTGCCGCGCGCTTTTGCTTTCCGTCATTCTCGTCAAAATAATAGATGCCGCCAGGGGAGGCAAAAAGCAGATGGTTTGAGTGCGCGAGCTGCCTATTTAGCGGAGTATAGGGCGCGGCGGCGGGGTCAAATTTTAAATCATTCGCAAAAACGTCGCCGCTTTTCGCATCCCACAAAAAATAGTCCAACCGCTGCCTAAAAAGATCGTAATGCCCGCCGTTATCGCGCGCGTCAAGGCGCAGGTTTTTAAAATACACGTTCGCGCCGTCTGCGGCGTAAACGCCGCTAGCGCGCCCATCGCTTCCCTCTATCCGGCGCAGGCTCGCGGCATCGGCGCCCGGCAAAACCTCTCCCTTATAAAACGCGCGAGAGCCCTGCGCAGCGTAATACACGCCCGCGATTTGGCGCAGATCCGTAGCGTCCATTCGTTTAAATTTATAGAGGTAGCTTTGCGGCTTGGGCGCATCCCAAAAGATATGCGCCAAGGTTTGATAAGTGAGCTTAAACGCTCCCAGCGCGTCGTTGGGTACCGCCTCGCCGTCGCAAAAATAACTGATCCGCCCGTCGCTTACGTATCCGAACGCTACGGCTTTCGTGCGCGCGGGCTCTAGCTCGCTCATCGCGATATTTCCGCAATATACGGCGTTTTTATCCGCCGCGACGTTGGAGCGGTAGCCGGAGCTGAAATCCAAAACCCGAAAGCTCGCCGCGTCCGCGTCCGGTATCGCAAAATAGCCCGCACCCACCACGAGGGCGTAAATTTCATCTCCTTTTTTGTAAAAATCGCTGTATTTGATCTGCTCTTGCGGCGAGTAGTCATCGCTGGAATTTATAACCGCAAACAGAGCGAGCGCGCTAAAAGCCGCAAATGCAAATGTCGCGCCAAGCGCGATCTTGCGCCAAAGCGGCATGCCTCGAGGCGCGTCTTGCACCGGTTTACGATCTGCTTCCGCCTCGCGCACCCCAGCTTTGCGCTTCTTTTGCGCGCGCTCATACTTTGGCTCTTGCGTAAAATCCTCATACATCTTTTGCCTCAAATTTAATCTCGCCGCAGATTGCGCGGCACTTGAAATTGTACAAAAGCGCGGCTAAATTTATGAAATTTAACGCTACGGACAAATTCTAATTCAACTCTTTGCGACGCTAATTTATTTTGCGAATACCACAAAATCTCTGGCGAATTTTAATTCAAAGCGCTTCGTAGCCGCACGGAATCGGCGCCGTAACGCTTGCAAACACAAAATCCTCATCGCCCGTATTTTTCATACCGTGGCACTCTCCGCTTTTGGAAATGATTAGATCGCCCGCACAGATCGGCACCTCCTCGCCCTTGCTCGGATAAAACACGCCGCGTCCACTTAAGCAGATCCACACGTCATCGCCGTCTGGGTGAATATGCGGCGCTACGACCTGGCCGCGTTTGACGATCCAAACCGCGCCGCAAGTGGCCTCCGCAGTAAAAAATGTCGTTTTTACGGCTCGCTCGTCGCTACAAATAGCATCTTTTATATGAAAAATTCTTTGCATTTTCTCTCCTTTAAGTTCACCGCATCCGGTGCTGTTTCGGCGGAATTTTAGTATTCTTTTCGTGCAGCAAAAGTGAAATTTCAAGCGCCAAACTCACAACGCAACCTTAAATAAAAATTCTAAATTCTCGTTTTGCTGTGCGATTTTTTTGGAGGATTGAAGATCGCATCTGAAAGTAATAATGTGCATAAGCATGGTATTTGCGGATAGAATTTCGGCTTTAATTTAAGACGAAATTTTAAAAATTATTCTAAATTTAAAGCCGGCCTACGAGATAAATTTATTGAATTTGATATGAGCTTTGCTTGTGCGCTTCTGCCACCCAGCTTAAAGCCAAATCGTAGCTTTTATCAAAAACCTCGCATGGCGCAGACTTTACGGCAAGCTCCAAGTCGGCTTATAAATAGATGCCGCCTCCGGCTTGTTTTAGCAGATACGCATTTTTGCGCCTCGAATTTTTGCACATTTTACGATAATGTTTTTATAACGCGTAACATACTGATCACGAGCCGAGCGGGAGTTCAAAGAGATAGCGTTAGAATTTTGCACTATCTCTTAAATTTCAAAACTATTTTATCTTGCTTGGATCCAGCGCAATCTCGTCGTTTTTGATCACGCCGATACCCTTATTTAGCACGTTTTGCGCGATCTGTTTAGCTTCTGCTAGCGAGTGCATCGCGAAGGTGCCGCATTGAAATTTATTCAGCTCGGGGATATCCGCTTGAGAGCCCACCCCCAAAATATCCTTCATACTCGCGCTCCACGCCGCCGCAACGGCGCTCTCGCTAGGCGCCCCGATCACGCTCATATAAAAGCCCGTGCGGCACCCCATCGGCGAGATGTCGATGATCTCGACGTCCGCGCTATTTAGGTGCTCGCGCATGAAGCCCGCAAAAAGATGCTCCAGCGTGTGGGTGCCACGCTCGCTCATAATCTCTAAATTCGGGCGACAAAACCGCAGATCATAGACGCTGATTTTATCGCCGCTTTTGGTGCTCATGCTTTTTGCGAGCCGCACGCCAGGGGCATTCATGCGGGTATGATCGACCTTAAAACTATCTAACAATGGCATATTTTCTCCTTAAATTTAGATCACGGCGATTTTAACATAAAATTTCGCACTTTCAGGCGCACAGACGAAATTTTAGTTACAATTGCGTTTATTTTAAGGAGAATTAATGCCCTACATAAACGTCAAAATCACCAAAGAGCGCGGCGGCTTAAGTCGCGAACAAAAAGCAAAGCTCGTCAAGAATCTCACCGACGCCCTCGTAGCCGTACTGGGTAGGGGCGAAAAAACCACAGTCGTTACGATAGATGAAATATCCACTGACGACTACGCGATCGGCGGACGACTAGTAAGCGAAATCAGGGAGCGGCAGAGCTAAGCTCGCGCACCAGATTAAATTTGAAAAGCGAAATTTTAGAATTTTAAAATTTTCATGCAAAATTCTACGCGGCAGGCTCCGCTTCCAAGGGAATAAAATTTGCGATAATCCCCGCTTGCAAAATGAAATTTTACGCTAAATTCTATGCTGCAAAATTCCAAAAAACCAACCGAGCGAAAATTTTAAAGCGGATCTAATGGTGAAATTCTTTGAAAAATAGACAAGATAGAATTTATGCAAGTTTTAAAAATTTTACCAGATAAAATTTAATCCTCGCAAAGTTTAAAATTTCGCAAAATATAAATAGACAATATTCTTAGCGAGCTAGCGTTCCCAAATTAGCTTTTTGCCGAAAGTTAGAGTATTATCGGTCATTTTCATCCAATCGATTCTGATCGTAAAAAAATCGGTCTCCATCGCGCGCGCAAACGGGAAGCGCTTAAGATATAGCGAGGTTTCGCGCTCATCCGCGCTACGGATATGACCGCAAATCTGCACGCCTTTAATCCTGCCTACAAATTTCGTATCCAGCGCAACCGTAGCCGCAACTCCGCGGTTGGCAAAGACTGCTTTGATATGCTCGGAGTCGCTCGCGCTTGCGATGATGAGCTCCTTATTTTGCGGATCGTAGGCATAAAATGCACTGCAGCAATATGGCAGATTATTGCGCAAAACTCCGAGAGATAGGAGTTTCATCCTGCCTAAAAACTCGTCGAATTTATCCTGAGCGGCACACATTTTAAGCCTCCTTTTTGCTAAATTATACAATGATTTTCTTTTATTAGCTATAATCGTGAGCCAAAATTAGGAGAATTTTTATGGAAAATTATAAAAAAGTAAAAGAGATGTTTTTGATGCAGCAAGCCCTAAACGACGAAACAAATGGCGTGGGCTGGGAGGACGGCTATACAAAAAACGGCAAACTTATCAACTGGAAGCGCTGCATTTACATGGAATGCGCAGAGCTCATCGATAGCTTTGCGTGGAAGCATTGGAAAAATATCTCTGCAGCGCCGGACGTTAATAATATCGTCATTGAGATCGTTGATATTTGGCACTTCGTAATGAGCTATATTTTAGAGCAATATTACGGCGGCAAAGACATCGACCACATCGTAAGCGACGTCACGGCAGTAAGCGGATTTGCGGAGTTTAGCTCCTACGCCTACGACATCAGAGAATACAGCATCTACGAGATCATCAACGACATCGAGCTCATCGTCCACGAAACAAGCGGCTTTGATCTGCATATCGGCGAGCTTTTGACCGACTTTTTCCGCGTGGCGTTAAAATGCGGCGTGAGCCTCGATATTTTATTTGAAAAATATATCGGCAAAAACGTGCTGAATAAATTCCGCCAAAATAACGGCTACAAAGAAGGCGGCTACCGCAAAATCTGGGGAGACCTTGAAGATAACGAGGTGCTAATCGAGGTGCTATCAAAAGGCGCAGTAAGCGCAAACGAAATTTACGAGCAATTGCAAAAGATCTACGACACGACGAAGTGAAGTCGTGGGTTTGCGCGCGAGATTTCCCTTTGAAATTTTGAAATTTCATCTATAAAATTTCGGCATGCGAATTTTAAAAAAGGGCTTTGATTTAGAATTCTGCAGTTTTGTACCTAAAATTTTACGCAATGCTTTGCTTGCATACAAGTGGCAAAATTCCGCGCAGCAAGCAAATAAATATTCGCAGCAGGCAAAAACCAAGCTAGATCTAGCCTCTTTTTTTACACACGATAAACGAGCAAATTAAACGCGGACGGGCGAGCGATCAAAGCATAAATTTCGTATTATAATGCGAGATGAGCCGGCTAAAGCAAGCGAATAAGCCAAGCGAGCGGATTGATGAGGCACGGTGCGGCAGTTAAAATAAACTAAGCTCAAATTCCATCGCAAAAGTCGCTAAAATAACGCAAATAGGAGCATACATGGGTAGAATTTTTAATTTGGCAAAGCAGGATTTTTTTACGCGCAAGTTTATTTTGCTCTCACTATTGCCGCTTGTGTGCTCGCTCATAATCTTAGGCACGCTCGCATTTTTCGGCGGTAAAGAGCTTTTTGACGCGCTTTCGCAGGGCGCGCAAAGCGGCGATTTTAGCTTCTTGGACGAGCAGCGCTTCCCAATAATTGCAAAAATTCTAAGCTTTGCTGCTACGAAGTGGATTATCGGCGCGATTTTTTCGGTGTTTGCCAGCTTTGCGGTGCTGATGCTTAGCGTGTTTTGCGCGCTTATCATCGCAGCCTTTTTGACGCCCGCAGTCACTAAAGAGATCAACGCACGCCACTACCACCTAAGTCGCGCGGACGAAGCGAGCATGGCGCGAGTGCTAAAGCTGATGAGCGTTGAAATTTTAAAATTTTTAGCGATTTTATTTATCTGCTCGGTGCTTTTGTTCGTACCGGTAATAAATTTATTCATAATCAACGTGCCGTTTTTTTATATCTATTACAAGCTGGTTCTAATCGACGTCGCTTCAAATGCGTTAAGCGCGAAAAGCTTCGAGCGCTCTTATAAAATGGGTGGCGGATATAAATTTGCCCTAAGTGCTTTTATTTTTTACCTGCTTTGTTTGATCCCGCTGGTAGGATTATTTTTCCAGCTATTTTTCATCATCTTTTTGACGCACGTAGTGCTGATAGACGAAAGCGCCCGCAATAAAAATCGCTAAAGATTAACTAAAATCAATGAAAAATTTTGAAATTTTCATAAAATAGTGCAAAATTTTTTAAGAAAGGATTTCTATGAAATCAGGTGATATTTACATTTGCAATATATGTTCGCTCAAAAGCAGCGACGATGAAAACGCGGTCTTTATCAAGGCGCATAAAAACGGCGAGACGGTGCATATCTGCACATCCTGCATGCCTAGCGTCATCCATGGCTCAGGCATGGTCGTAAAAAGCAACTCCGAGATCGAAGAAGAGCTCCAAGACGCTACAAACTAGCTGCTAGCACGACTTACCGCGGCGCGTTTTAATTTGTTTATTAATCTGCGCGCCGCAAAATTCTAAAATTCTAAAATTCTAAAATTCTAAAATTCTAAAATTCTAAAATTCCGTCTGCTAGGTTTTCCACCAAAATACTGTACAGCAAAATTCCGCGCTTAAAATTATAAAATTTTACGCAACAAATTCTGTGCACTAGGCTTATCCCACATAAGAATTTTCGCGTTATAAGCTTGATGCTAAAATTCCTTGAGCTAAAACTAAAGTCTGAAAAATTTTAAAATCCGTGCAGCCGCTTGATCTCTGCGCTGATCGACTTTTTTTGGCCTAATTTGGTCACGCTTACGTAGGTTGCGATCGCGCTGGTTACGTGCAGACACTCGCGAAATCCATCCTCGCCCAGTCGTAGCGCTGCGACCTCGATCTGCACGCGGATAGAGGTATTTCCTACGCTTAATACTTTTGCGTAGCAGCTGATGACATCGCCGATAAATACGGGCTGTTTGAAAGTTACCTCCTGCATCGAGATCGTCACGACCCGCTCGGGCGCTATCTCGCGCGCCGCCGTCGCGCCCGCTAAATCGATCTGCGCTAGTATCCAGCCGCCGAAAATATTGCCCGAGCTATTCGTATCCTTAGGCAGCGCTACGACCTTGATGCGCGGCTCGCCGAAATCGTCTAAGTCTAAATCGCTCATTTTTACTCCTTAAATTTAAAAATCTCGCATTTTAACCGCGCAAATTTAACACTTTTTCGATACAATCGGCAAAAATCTATGTCGAAATTTTAAAATTTTAAGCGAACGCGAGGATAGAATTTTGCTCGCAAAGCAGGCACATTCCGCTCGTAAAAAGACGATAAAACGGCAAAAAGGATACGCGATGAACGATTTTGTAAAACTTAGCAAGATGGCAGCGAGCGCTAAGGCGCGACTAAACGCCCTCTACGACGAGCCGCACGCCGAGCTGATCGCGCACGGGCTGGAAATTTGCGGTTTTGAGTCTGGCGATACTGCGCGCATCGCCGTGCTACGCCGAATCGTCGATCTCAAAGAGGATCCGCTGCTGCAGGAATTTCGCCGCTTGGGCTACGATGAGGCGCGACAGCGCGAGCTAAAGAGCAAAATGTATGATTTCACGCGCGAAATACATGAGGACATGCATGCAGCGCTCATAGCCGAGGCGGGCGCGCAGGGGATTTTGCAGCCGTTTTATCTGGAGCTTTTAAAGGGCGTACACCGCATCGGGCTCGTGCTAAGCGATATGCAAAAAAGCTGGCAAGCCCTAATCATCGAAGGCACGAACAAGCGCTGGGAAAAGAAATTTAGCTCGCTTGCGCAGGCGAAGGAATTTTTGCTGCAAGAGGAGCTGTTTATGCGCACGCCTCACGGCGAGATCTGCGAGCGTTGCTACGGCGCAGTAGTGCAGCGCGACGGCAAATCCCAAATGGTTCCCTACGCCGTAGCCTTTGCGGATGAGACGGCAAAGCTGCAGAGTGAATTTAGCGATCTTTTAGAGCGCCTCGTGATGCTTGCAGAAGATGAGAGCGAACTAGCCTACATCGCGTATCTAAGCAAGCTCAAACAGGCCTTTTGCGAAAAGGACGCTAGCGCGGTGATCGGCGCGTGGCGGGATGCGGAGATCGCGTGGATGGATATAAAAACGCCGCTTCAAATCGGGCATCCGCTTGAGTACTACGAGGATGCCTACACGCACGCAGTCGCGCTGGAATGGGACGTCAGGCTTGCAGGCGCGTATGAGTTCAGCGCGGAGAAATTTAAAGCGCGCGTAAGCGAGAGCTTTGAGCGCGCGTATGAAAAAATCGGCGCAAACAACGCCGTCATGCACTCACTCGTACTCTCAAACATCGCCAAAACTCAGCTTTACGTCTGCGCGCCGCTGATCTACTACGGAGCCGATCTGAACGGACTCTTTTCGGCGCAGGTCGTGCCCAACGACGAGTTCGTAAGCACCAACTGCGGCAAGAAAATTTTCGCCTTCGTAAATTTCGTCTATGAAAGTGCCAAGGCTAGACCTTTTATGCGGCTAAGCGGCGAAATTTTTACTCTCGATTATCTAAATTTCGGACGCGAAATTTTATTTAAAAAGCCGCAAATTTGGCGCCGCGTCTATGAAATATCGACGATCGGGCATGAGTTCGGGCATATATTTTTCATCGATGCGGACACCGAGGCGCGCATGAACCGCTCGGGGCTTTTTAAGCTCATCGAGGAGTACAAGGCGACCACGGGCGGGCTCGTGAGCTTCTTTTTCCACGAGGAGGCGGAGTTTTGCCTGCCGGTGCTAGATGAGCTGATCCGCCGCGCCGTGGGGCTCATCGCGTGGCAGCGGGTGGAGGAGCTCAAACCCTACTACTGCGAGGCTCTGATACATCTGAGCTTGCTTTTCACATCGGGCGTTTTGAAATTTGAACGCGGGCGGCTGGCGGTTAAATTTGACCGCGCGGGCTATGAGAGCTTCAAAGCCGCGTGCCTGCAAAACTACGAGGAGCTAGCGCGACTTTATTGCGACAAAAAGGATGCGGCGGAATTTTTATCGCGATTTGCAGAGCTTAGCGGCGGCGTGTATCTGCCGCGCGAGGCGCAGGTGCGGGAGTTTGTGGAGTTTTACTACTCGCGCTACGAAGCGATCGGCAACGAAACCGATCCTAGCAATGAACGAGCAAAGTGGCTTTAAAATTTCAGCTCCGAACTGCGCCTTAAAATAATGGAAAGCTAGTAAAATTCCGCGGAATTTTAAGGGGAAAGCATGAGATATTTTAAAAATTTACTCTCCGATTTGCGAAACGGCAGGGTCGCGCTGCACCCGATTTTACTCGCGGCGACGTTTTGCATAGTGAAGTTTTCGTGGCCTAGGTTAATAGGCAATGTAGGCGAAAGTGATGCACTCGGCAGTTTCATATTTATGGACTTTATTCAATGTGCGTGTTTCATAGCGTTGGGCGCGCATTTTGTCTATGTCGCGGGGCGCAGCAGCAAAAACAGGCAAAGCGGCAGCAGCAAAAACAGGCAAAGCGGCAGCAGCAAAAACAGGCAAAGCGGCAGCTGCGAAAACAGCGACTACGAAGGCGCGATACAACCCCGTGAGCTGCGCTATTTAGCCGTGCTGCGCGCTATCTTATGCACTCTGTGCATCATCGCATGCGTGGCGGGATATCTTAGCGCGGATATAGACCATCAAAAATTAGGCGTTCTTAATTGGTTTTTTCCGACCGCGCTAGTAAGCGTTTTAATCTATTTGATTGCGATCTGGATTGTTACGACCGGCTCTGAAGTACTAATTTGGAGCATTATCTTCGTGATAAGCTACGTGGCTGCTTACTATGCGGTTTGGATAGGTTTTTTTACCATTCCTGGAGAGTATAGCGGGTTTGTATTTTGGAAAGGACTGGAGATAATATTTCCGCTAATTTGGGCGTTTCATTTCAAGCGTACCTATAAAAAGCGCCTAGCAGAGGAGATGCGCGAGGCGTAACGGCAAGCTGAATGCAGAATTTCAGCCAAAATTTTACACTACTAGCCACAAATAAAATTCCGTAAAATTTTATTGGAGACACAATAAGACATTATTTTACTAAATAGACGAACGTAAAAACTGCGTGCTTTTCCAATATAAATTTAACGCGAGCTGAAAGCTCGCCCCTTGAGCGTGCCAGGGGTTGGGGGATTTTAAGGGGGAAGGGGAGCGCCTCGCAAGTAGCGCCCCTTCTCCCTTAAGAGAAAACGCCGCCACGACCTAAATTCCATAGGCAGAATTCTACATAGAGAAATTTTAAATTTATTACAAGATGAAATTCTATTTTGTAAATTATTACAAAATTTTATGATATAGCCTAGTTCTCGGGTGTATTATGCGCAATATTCGTAAGGGGGCGGCGCTCGGAGTTGCGAGGCGCGCCCGCCCCCTTACCAACTCCCACCCGCGCGACGCTAGCGGGGCGAGCTACGCTCGCGTTAAATTTAAACTGCGGACTGCGTCCGCGCTTATTTTACATTGCGGCTACGCCGCATGAAGTTTTAGCGAAAAGCCAAGTTACAAATTCTGCGGCGAAATTCTATGTCTAAATCATTCGCGCTGGCGTCTAAAGCGAAAAGGCCTTTGAGCCTAAGCCTAAAGCGAGACGACCTTTGAGCCGAAGCCCCCTTCTGCGGGCGTGCCGTCGCGAAACCCCTTGACGCTTGGGTGCGATTTTAAAAACTCCTTGACCGCGAACGCGAGCTTGCCCGTGCCGATGCCGTGCTTGACGATGATCTCATCAAAGCCCATCACGAGGCTTTGGCTGATAAATTTATCAAGCCTGCTGATCGCTTCCTCGGCGCGCAAGCCGTGCAGATCGAGCACGAGCGATGCAGAGGTGGGCTTTTGCACCTTGATGCTGATGTTTTTTACGGGCGCGGGCGCCGCGCCGCTGCGCTTTAGCTCGCTAAGCGGCACGCGCAGCCTGATACCGTCGCTTAGCATCAGCGCCTGGGTTTTGCTGAGCGATAAAATTTCGCCCTTGATCTTGCCGTATTTTACGCGATCGCCCACTTTAAAGCTTTGCGGCTCGGGCGCACTGAGTTCGGGCTGCTGCACGGCTCGTGCGAGCTCGTTTGCGCGGTTTATGGCACGCTGCTTTTCGCGCACGTCGCTTAGGCTCACGCTGCGTTTGGCCTCCGAAATGGCGCGGTAGTATTCGTTTTGTAGCCTTGAAAGCTCCGCCTTCAGCTCGCTTTGCGCGCGCTCGCGCTGATCTTTCAGCGCCTCGCTAAGCGCGTCGAGTTTAGCCTCTTTTTGCTGCGTTTGGACTAGTTTTTGTTTTAGCTCAAGCTCTAAATTTATCGCTTTTGAGATCGCTTCGTTTAAGTTCTCTTTGTTTTCGCCGTAGTTTTTGCGCGCCGCGGCGATCAAATTTTGCGCTATGCCGTAGCGCAGCGCGGTTTCAAAGGCGTAAGATTTGCCGATCGTGCCCTTTAAAAACTCATATTTCGGCGCGCTGTTTTTCTCGTCGTAAAGCGCCGCCAGTAGCTCTACGCGCGGATCCTTTGCAAGCAGCATCGCTAGGCGCTTGTGATGCGTGGTAATGATCATCTTCACGTCGCCGCTTATCAGCTGCTCGATCATCGCGCCGTATAGGCTCGCAGCCTCCTCAAAATCGGTACCCAGCTCGATCTCATCGACGCCGATTAGAATTTCTTTGCGCCCAAACAGCTTGCTAAAGGCAACCATCCTGCCCGCAAAGGTCGAGATGTCGTTTTTGGAGCTTTGCGGATCCTCCATTATGAGCTCGAACTCCTTAAAGGTGCCGATGCGGCTGAGGCTTGCGCGAATAGGCATCGGAAGGAGGTACTTAGCTAGCAGCGCCGCGCTTAGAATGCTTTTTAAAAGCATCGATTTTCCGCCCGCATTCACGCCGGTGATGAGCAGAATTTTACCCGTAAATTCCACGCTCACGCGCTTTGGATTTTTAAGCGCGGGGTGGGCGAAGCTATCTAGGACGATATCGCGCGAGGACTCCGGCAGGACGAACTCATAATCGCTCGCTCTTGCCATCGCGGCGCGCGCAATCAGCGCGTCGATCGCATCGAAAGCGGCATTTATAAATTTTAAAAAAGCTAAATTCTTATTAAAAACCGCACTGATCTGCTTGCAGTGCTCGAAAACGATCTGCTCTTTCTTATCCAAAATCGCGCTTTGAGCGGACTTCAGAGCCGCGATCGCGTCTGGAAGCACGTAAAAATAGCCTCCGCTTGAGCGCGCTACGACGCTGCCTTTTAGCACGTGGTTGAAGCCGCCGCGCACCAGCAGAGCCTCGGTGTCGCTTATGTAGTGGATCTGCGTGTCGGCGAGATAGGGCGAAAGGGCTTTGGAATAGATCAGCCTTTTTAGCGTCTGCTCGATCTCGCCCTTTTTTATCTTAAACGCCTCGTTCAGCGCGCCGAAGCGCTCGTCTATCGCATCGCGAAAGCCGCCCTGATCGTCGAAATAATCCTTTAATTGCGCGATGGGCGCAGGAATCTCGATCTTTGCAAGCCAAGCGGCAAGTTTGCCCTCAAAGGGCTGCTTTTTGAGATACAAAAAATATCGGACGATCTTGCTAAACTCGTAAATTTCGCTGATATGAAGCACGCCGTGTTTTGAGATACGCATCAGCGCGTCGTCTAGGTTCGCGACGCTCTCGCACTGCGCGAGATCAAATTTCGTAAGCTCCGAAATTTTTTCAAAATTTAGCTTGCTATCGCCGCTTAAAAACAGCGGCTTTTCGCGCGCCAAAAAGCTTTTAAATTTGGCTAGATACTCGCCCAGATCGAGGCGCGTAAAGAGTTCGTCACTGATCATAAACGCACTCTTTAATCTTGTAGGTTTTGCCCTTAAACTCCGCGCCCGCGCTCTTTTTGGCGATGAAAGCGCCCATCGAAAAGGAGTAGGTGAAATTTTCTCGCGTTACGATCTGCGCAGAGCTTTGCAAATTTAAGCTCTGCGGTGCGGAATTTTGCGTAGTTTTAGAATTCTGTGCGGAATTTTGCGGCGTGAGGCTCTGCGTATCGTTCTGCTGCGTAGAATTTTGCGAAGTAGGGCTTTGTGCAGAATTTTGTCCGCCCGAAACAGCGCCGCTAGTTTGCGCGGCGGAAGCCTGCTCGTTCGTTTGTGCCGCGGAACTTTGCGTATCATTTGCTTGTGCGGCAGAAGCGACCTTGTCCTGCGCATTTAAATTTGCTTCGCCGGCTTGCGAACCTAAATTTTTCGTATCCGCGCCGCGAGCTTCAGCAGCGAAATTTATCGCGCTGCCGCATCTTAGCCGCGCGCCCGCGTTAAATTTAAACACCATCTCCTCCTCAAGTTTGGCGGATCGCTCGCTCGCGCTTTCGTAAAAATACGCCCCCGCGCACAGCAGCACGATCAGCGCCGTGGCGATGATTTTAGCCCTTTTGCTTAAAATTTCGTCCCGCACGAAGAAGATCGCCGCGATAAATAAAAATGCGAAAATAAATATTAAAAATCTCAAATTTTATCCTTGCCCGCCCTCAGCGGAGTTTGGCTCGTAAATTTGGCGAGAGTTTTCAAGCTTAAAATTCTCCGCGCAGCTGATAGGTGATGTCGCCTGCGCCAAATCCGATCACGAGCCCGTCGTTTATGATGTGGCGGACGCCGAAAATGTCGCTAAATTCTATCCGCTCGCCGTTTCTAAAGACCCGCTCGGTAAATAGTGCCCCGAGCCCCTTAAACTCCTCTTTTAGATCGATGCCGTTGCTAGGCTCGCCCGCGGCGTAAACGGGCAGTACGACTAACTCCTCCACGCCCGCAAAGCACTCCTTAAAAGCGTTTAGATTCGCCTTAAGCCTGCTGAAGCGGTGCGGCTGAAAGATCGCCGTGATCTTGCTGAGCCCTAGCAGGCTAGCGTATTCGCGCGCGCTTTGCAGCGTCGCTCTGATCTCGGTGGGATGGTGGCCGTAGTCGTCGATCAGCACGAAGTTTGGGGTGGCGCACAGGATGTCGAAGCGCTTTTTGATCCCTTGGTAATTCAGTAAATTTTTGCGGATCTGCTCTAGCCCCGTCTCGCACGCTGCGGCAAGGATCGCTAGCGACGCATCAATCGCGATGTGCCTTCCTAGCCCGTAAACCTCGAAGCGCCCGAGCTCTTTAAGATTAAAGCTCATAAACGGCTGATGATCGCGTAGCAGCACCTTTAGATCCGTTATATCGCGCGAAGGAAAGAGCTTGATACAGCCGAGCTTAATCGAGCTTAAAAACTCATCTTCGGCGTTTATCACGCGGATCTTGGCGCGCTCCAAAAAGCCGCGGTACGCCGCGTGAAATTTATCCAAATCGTTATCGTAATGATCCATATGCTCGGGCTCGGCGTTGGTCACGATCGCGACGTAGGGGTTGGAATTTAAAAAGCTCGAATCGCTCTCGTCGGCTTCGAAGATGATGTTTTCGCTGTTTTCGTACTTCATATTCGAGCCGAACTGCTTGGAGATCGCGCCGATGATGACCGAGCCGTTTATCAGCGCCGAGGTTATCGCACTCGTGGTGCTTTTGCCGTGCGCGCCGGCGACTGCGAAGACGCGCTTGTCTTTTAGCACGAAGGGCAGGGCCTCCTTGCGCGAGAGGCAGACGATCCCTTTTTTGCGCGCGGCTTGCAGCTCGACGTTGTCCTCTTTGATCGCGGCGGAGTAGATGACGATCTCCTGATCCTTGATCGCCGAAGCGTCGTGCGGCGTGATGATCTCCATGCCGTCCGCTCTTAGCTTGTAAGTCGTCTCGCTCTCTTTGATATCAGAGCCTGAGATGATAAAATTTTTCTCGTGTAAAAATCTCGCTAATGCCGATATCCCTATGCCGCCGATGCCGATAAAATGAACCTTTTTCACCTTTGTCCTTAAATATTATAATAGATAATTACGTTTAAATTTTTAAATCCCGCGCCGGCGAAATTTAAAAATTTAAACCATTCCCGCGCGCCTTGAAATTCGCCTTTAAATTTTACGGGCTCGCGGCGTCGCGCAACCCCGTCTCGCTACTTTCGAAAGCGCTTTTAAAATTTGAGCGCTCGAAATTCGCCGTTTAGAATTTCACCTTTTAAAATTTGAACGCTCGAAATTCCGCGCTCAAAACTCCGCTTTGAAACGGAGTACTTAAATCTTACGGCTCAAACTCGCCGTTAAAATTTAGAAGGCGAGCAGGGCGCTGCCGCGCATGCCGCATCGTATCGCGCACCGAAGCCGCGTAAATTTTAATAAATTTCATCGCGCGCCGACTTTAAATTTAACGCCCGAAATTTCGCCGCTTGGGCTTTGCGGCTAAATCTATTCGCCGCTTTGCGCTTTAAATTTAGCCGATAAATTTACCCGCATAAATTTAAAATTTCATCGAAATTTTAAATTTCAGTGCGCCCGTTGATCGCCTTTATTAGCGAGAGCATATCGACGTTGTCTAAGCTCACGCCCGTAGGCACGCCTTGGGCGAGCTTGGTGAATTTCAAACCCATATCCGCGAGCTTATCCTCGACGTAAAGCATGATCCCGTCGGAGTTGATGCCCGGCGTCAGCGCGAAAATCAGCTCGCTCGCGCCGTTTTGGCTCACCATCTCGCGTAGCGCCGCGATTTTATCTTCGTCAGCGGCGTCTAGCACGAAGTAGCGACCGTTGTAAATTTTATTACTCTCTAAAATAAAGATATCTTTTGGGTTTTCGACGATGCAAATTTTATCGCTTTCGCGCTCCTCATCGGCGCAGTATTCGCAGATCTCGCCCTCGCATACCGCACCGCAGATGCGGCATCTGTGCAGTCCGCGCACCGCCTCTTCGATATTGTGTGCTAAATTTAGCCCTAGGAAGGAATTTTGCACGCTTACGTAGTAGGCAAAGCGCAGGGCGGATTTTTTGCCTACGCCGGGAAGCTTTTCAAAGCTCGCGACGAGCTCTTCGAACCTGTCTCCGCCGCTCATATAGCACCCTTCGGCGAAAAGACGATCGAGAAGTAGTGAGTGCCGTCGCTGTAGTTGTACTCGAAGCGGAATTTATGTAGCTCGCAAATTTTATCAATGATGTAAAGCCCAAGCCCCATGCCGGTGGCTTTCTCGTCTTTATTTCTGATAAAGGCTTGCTTGTAATGTTCGAATGATTTTGCAAGCGCCGCGCCGCGGTTGGCGACGCTTACTTTGTTTTCATCGCAGATGATGCGGACTTTTTTATCGCTGGAGTATTTTAGGGCATTGTCGATTAAATTTTTAATCGCCAGCGCAAATAGCCCGAAATCCACGTTTATCACCGCATCGCACTCGATATCTGTGCTAATGAGCTCGTCCCAATTATCGAGCATCGACATATCTTTTACTTGCTCTAAAATGAGGCTGAAATGATAATCCTGATAGTTGAGCGAGTAGCTTTTTGAGAGCAGTTGCTCGATTTTGGCAAACTCGTTGATTAAAATTTCAAGACGTTCGAAGACATTGACGAGCCGCTCTTTTTGTGTTTCGTTATCTAGCATTTCGGTGATGAGCCTGCCCTTGCCGATCGGGGTTTTCAGCTCATGCATGATGGTGCGCAAAAACAGCTGGCGCGAGCGGATCAGCTCTTGAATTTTGGCAATCGCGTTGTTAAATTCCTGCGCGACCTGCCCGATCTCGTCTTCGCTATGCGTGGCAGCTAAATTTACGTCCAAATTGCCTTGGGCGAATTTTTTGATATTTTTGCTTAGTTTTTTTAGCGGCGTAAAACTTCGCACTATCGATAGATAAAGTGAGATCAAAACCGCCATCGTAAGCAAAAACCCGACCCAAAGCGGATCGTTTAAATTCTTCGTGCCAAGGCTTTCGAAAACAACGACGAAAGAGTTGTTTTTTATATTTAAAAACAGCGAATTATTATACTCGACCGAGCTAAACTCGCCAATAGAGGTGTCTTGAACAAAAAAAATTTTACCACTCGTGATGATGTTTTGGATGATATTTTTGTCTTTTACAAGCTCCAAGCCGTAGCTGGAGAAGTAGCGCTCAATATCGCTGGGAGGGGCATTGCGCTTGTATAGCTCAAGTAGATTATTGACCGCGTTTATTTGATTAGCCTGCATGCTGCCTAGAGCTCTATTCATCTGCATCCGTGCGAACGTGATGAAAAGCACGCAGACTAAGATGATCGCGATTACAAAAAAAACCGAAATTTTGGTGATTAAGGAGTGCTTCATCCGATGAGCTTGTAGCCGATACCGCGAACCGAAAAGATATGCTTAGGCGCTTTGGAGCTATCGCCGATTTTGGTGCGTAGGCGCCCGATGATGACATCTAAGCTCTTTGAATCCTTATCTTTTAGGCTCTTGCAATGGTATACGAGCTGCTCGCGGGATACCGAAAAGCTATGCTGCTTGATGAGGTATTCTAAAATTTCATACTCTGCAGGCGTTAGCACGAGCGACTCTTCGCCGAAGTAAATTTCATGGCGCTTATCATCGATGCGAAATACGCTATCTGTGGTGGTTTCTTCCTTTTCGCTAGCTTTTTTATAGCGGCGGATGAGGCTCATGATGCGTGCGTGCATCTCTTTTGGATCATAAGGCTTGGGTAGATAATCGTCCGCGCCGATCTGAAGGCCTACGACGCGATCGCTTACGTCGCTTCTAGCCGAGCTGATGATGATCGGAATGTCGTATTTCTCGCGGATCTCTTTGCAGACCTCAAGTCCGTCCATCCCAGGAAGCGTAAGATCCAAAATCAACAGATCGTAGTTTTTGATCCCCGCGCTAATGCCCAGATACGGATCTTCGAAGTTTGTAACTTGGATGTTAAATTTAGCCAGATATTCGGTTAGAAGCTGTGCGAACTCGCTGTCGTCTTCTATCATCAATACATTTATCATTTTTTATCCTTTGCATCGTTGATTTGAAATTTTAAATATTGCATTATACATAAAAATAGTTAAGTCTTAACTTGCGTTTTATTAAATTTAGATAAAATTGCTCCTTTTGTATAGTTCAAGGAGAATTTCGTGGAAGAAGATTATTATGAAATTTTAGGCGTGGCGCGCGATGCCGACGCCGAGACGATAAAAAAGGCGTTTCGAAAGCTCGCTTTGGAATTCCACCCCGACCGTAACCAAGGCGACAAGGAATCGGAGGAGAAATTTAAAAAGATCAACGAAGCGTATCAAATTTTAAGCGACGATCAAAAGCGCAGGATGTATGATCGCTACGGCAAAGAGGGCATCAGCGGCGCATATAGCGGCGCGGGCGGCGGAGGATTTGATTTCAGCTCGATTTTCGGCGATTTTTTCGAACAAGCATTTGGCGGAGGCGGTCGCTCACGCCCTAGCGATCCATACGGCATAGATACCGAACTGGCCGTAACGCTGGAGTTTAAAGAGGCTTTAGAGGGCGTTCACAAGGAGATAAAATACAAGATCAAAAAGCCGTGCTCGACCTGCGACGCCACCGGCTCGAAGGACAAAAAGAAGCATACCTGCTCCGCTTGCGGCGGCACGGGGCGCGTCGCGGTCAGGCGCGGATATATGAGCTTTATCCAAAGCTGCTCCGAATGCGGCGGTACGGGCGAGATCGTAAAAGACAGGTGCAAGGATTGCGGCGGCAAAGGCTTTACCGAGGAGGATGTGAGCCTTAAATTTGACATTCCCGCAGGTATCGACGACGGACAGCGCGTGCGCCTAAGCGGCAAGGGCAACGTTTCTAAAACCGGCGAGATCGGGGATCTGTACGTGATAGTGCGCGTTAAGGAGGATAGCCACTTCCTGCGCGACGGAGACGACCTGTATATCGAGGTGCCGGTGTTTTTCACGCAGGCGATCTTGGGCGAGAGCATCGAGGTGCCGACGCCGCGCGGCAAGGCGGAGCTGAAACTCAAAGTAGGCACCAAGGACAAGCAGCGCTTCACGATCTACGGCGAGGGCGCGCCGAATATCCGCACCAAGAAAAACGGCGATCTGATCGTGCAGGTAAACGTCCAAACCCCTAAAAAATTGAACGAGAAGCAAGAGGCGCTTCTGCGCGAGCTTCAAGAAAGCTTCGGCAGCAAGGGCGGAGACGACGAGGGGATACTCGATAAAATCAAGAATTTTTTCAAGTAAGCTGCCTTGATCTGCCTTGATCTGTTTTGAGCGGTGATTGTTTAAGCTTTAGTTTAGCGGGCTTCGGAATTTTAAATTTAGCCACGCCTGCCGCTTGACGGTTTTCTGCTGCTTGTTTGGTCGCTCGCCATCGTTCGGTGAGACGTTTATCGTTTAGTGGTCGTTTGCTAAGCGCCCTCTGTCTGATCGTCACAAACACTGCGCGGCGGCTTTATAAGGTTAATGCTTGCGAGTAGAATTTTATCTGTGTCCGTAGCGCTCTTTTAGCCCGCTGCGCCGCAAAACGATAACAGGGTCGCAGCTTACGCGCCGTAAAAATTACTACAAATTTTAAAAAGGACGAAGATGGATCGCAAAAATGAGCCTGCAAATTTCGAATCCGCGGATGATGAGATGTTTGCGTTTTTATCGAGCTTGGGCGATCGCTGGCAAGTAAGCGAGGGCGGAGCGCGCTTTATAGAGGAAAATTTCACCTTCGTCGGCTCCAAGCCTGTCTTGCGGGGATTGAAAGATTACGCGACCGCGGACTGCCCCAGCTTTGCTGGTGCCAGAAGCTTCATAGGCGCAAATCCCGCGGTAAAAGCGAGGATTTTGAGCGGCGAAATCCACTATTTGGGTGATAGTCTAACGAGCGCCGAGGTTAAATTTGCGCCCGAATACTTTCACGATTTTTTAAAATTTATAATGGAGCAGGTCCCCGAACACCACTATTTTTTCAGCCCTACCGCGCGCTGGCTCCTGCTGGTTGCGATGGAGAAATACGTGGAATTTGCGGCTTTAGATTAGCGTTTGGATCCGCGAAAATTTGCGAAATTTCGCCGCCTGTGCCGCGCGAGTTCGGGGCGGGCTGCGGTCTGCTACGGCGGGGCGAAAGAGGAGTGGAAGATCGCTTGAAATTTATCGACCGCAATGATCGTGCCGCAGTGACGTGAAATTTAAGCGGGCGCCCCG
This sequence comes from uncultured Campylobacter sp., assembly GCF_938041645.1. Taxonomy (GTDB): domain Bacteria; phylum Campylobacterota; class Campylobacteria; order Campylobacterales; family Campylobacteraceae; genus Campylobacter_B. The sequence continues at coordinate 29,067 of NZ_CALIST010000026.1, forward strand.
TTCGCGAACTAACCCCTACCTAGCTTGATACGTGCCCTAAAATCGGGCATGATCTGCGCGATCAGCGCGTAAAAATCCGCTCCGTGATTTGCGTGGATGAGGTGCGCGAGCTCGTGCAGCACGACGTATTCGACGAAGCGCAGATCCCGCTCTATCAGGCTTAGCGAGAAGTTGAGATAGCCCTTTGCATGGTTGCAGCTGCCCCAGCGCGTCTGCATTTTGCGCACCCGTACCCGCGCGATCTTGCGGCCTATCCGCGGGGAAAATTTCGCGATATAGCGCAGATAAAGCTCAAGCGCAAAGGCCTTTTTAAACGCCGCAAACTCGCCCTCGCTCTCGCAAAAGATCGCGTCTCGTGACATAAAAATTTTATCTTTAAATTTAGAGCTTTGGATAAAATTTTTGATCGTAAAATCGGGCTCGTCGCACTCCTCCGCTTGCGCGCTTTGCGCTACATTTTGCGGCGCGTTTTCGCTCGCAGATTTTGAAATTTTTTCGCTCATGAGCGGAATTTCCTCACTCGCGGTAGAGCTAAAATTTGAAATTTCTCCGCTCTCGGCGGGTTTAAATTTTAAAATTCCGTCCCTTGCGGTGGGATCAAATTTTAAAATTTCGTCACTTGAGGTGGAGTTAAATTTACCTGCATCGCTGCTTTGCGGAGCGCACCCGTCCGAGTGAAATTTTAAAATTTCGCCGCGGGATTGTTTGAAAACATTTTGCGCCGCTGTATCTATAAATCCGCCGCTTTGTCGCACTTTGCTCTGTTGCGCTAGCCCTTGCGCTGCATCGTCCGGTAGGTTAAATTTCAAATCCTCGCCCGCCGCACTACTTTGCGAAGTGTGTTCGCCCGAGTGAAATTTTAAAATTTCACTTCCCGCGCCGCTACCCGCACCGTCATTCATGCCGCCCATGGAATTGTTTGCGCTGCCGCTCACATCGCCGCTACCGCCTATGCCTGCGCCGCTTTGTAAATGAGCTGAATTTACGCTGCCGCGCGCACTGCTTACGCTGCCGCCTACGCAGTCCTGCGCGTCGCCATTGTCTAAATTTTTATTCGCGCCGCAGTTTGTACCGAGCTCAGCCTCGCGGCTAAATTTCAGCTTGTAAATTTTGCCTAAAATTCTAACCTGATCGCTCGCTAAAAGTTTGCTTTGCAGTCGCGCCAGCGTTTGGCGGATCCAGCTTTCGTGCTTTAGGATGAAGCTTTCTGCCTGCGCCGCGGTGTAGGAGCGCGGCACGCTCACGCTGATTTCGCAGTCCTTGCTAATGCGGATGCGTGCGTATTTCATCCGCTTAAAACGCAGACTGATCGGCAAACCTAGCAAATTTAGACTAACTTTTTGCTCTGCCATTTTTTACTTATCCATCGCGCCGTATTCGCGCTGCCGCGCAGCCACTCGTCGCAGAAAAACCCGATCCAAACGCCCAAAATTCCATACCCCAAATGAATACCCAAAAGCCAGCCCACGGGGATCGAGACGCCCCACATAAAGATCACGCCCATCGCAAAGGGAAACCTCGCGTCGCCGCTTGCGCGCAGGGCGTTTACGAACACGATATTAAGCGTCCGTCCGAACTCAAGCCCCAGCGTGAGATAAAAAAGCGGCCGCATGACTTGCCTGTGCGCCTCGTTTAGGCTCAACATCTCCATAATCTGCTCGCGCGCTAAAAACACGATCGCGACGAAAAGCGCCGTCGCCCCGAGCCCAAAGCGCAGCGCGGTAAAAGTGTGCCGGTACGCCTCCTGCGGCTTGGCGGCGCCTACGAGACGGCCTACGATCACTTCGTTTGCCATACTGATCGCGCTTCCGCCGAAGAAGATGAATGATGAAATTTGAAAATAGATCGTCTGTACCGTGAGGCTCGCCTCGCCCATGCTCGCGACGAAGGCGAAGGCGACCAGATACTGCACGATCCACAGCATGTTTTCGCCAGCGCTCGGAAGCCCTACGGATAGAATTTTACGCAGCGTGGCGAATTGGATCTTTAAAAACATCGTGAGGTAAAATTTTATCTTTAGCACCTTCGTGATGATGAGGAAGAATAAACATACGCCGATCATACGCCCTGCGATCGTACTCACGCCGATGCCCTCAAGCCCGTAGTACGGCAGTCCGAACGGCCGAAAGAGTACGACGTAGTTGCCAGCGAGCGTTACTAAATTCATCACTACAGAGACTGCGATGATGAAATTTGCGTATCCGTAAACGCGCACGATGGCGCTAAGCACGATCGCGACGGCGTCTATCGCAAAGACGATGCTGATGACCTTAAGATAGATCGCGCTTTCGCTCAAAAGCTCGGCGGGCACCTGCAGCGCGCGGAGTAAAAACGGTGCGCAGCTAAAGACGAAAACGCCGCTGCAAAGCCCAACGAGCGCGTTGAATGCGATGCTCGTGTGGATCGCGCGCATGGCTAGGACTTTGTTTTTTGCCCCCAGTGCCTGCGCTACGAGAACCGAGCAGCCTACGGCGAGGAAGCCAAAAACCGTGATGAAGAGCAGAAATATCTCGTTGCCCGCCCCCAGCGCGCCTACTAGCGAGACGTCCACGCGCGAGATCATGTAGGTGTTGATAAACGTGGTCACGAGGCGCAAAAACATATCGATGTAGATTGCGAGCGAGAGCCTTAGCAGCGAGATTTCTTTCATATTTTGCCTTTATTTGGGGGAAATTGTAGCCGAAAATTCTTTTAGGTTTGCTTTTGCGCAAGGGGCGAGCGGAGTTGTTTTCGCGCGCCGCGCGGCATGCGTAAAATTAGAATTTACGGCGCTCAGTGCGAATATGCGGTGATTTAGCGCGGAGGAGCGAGAGCATACGTAGCTGCATATCTCGCGCGACGATCTGTAGTAAAGGGGCAAAAAGACGGCGCAGAATTCCACGCGATTTAAAATTTAAAAGTCGCGTGGAATTTTATTAAATTTATGCCGGTTGGAGCAAATTTCGCTTTCCGCTAGATCGAATTTCGCTTCCTCATGTGGATCGTGAAGTGCTCCGACGCGTCTTTAAAGCCGCACTTTTGTAGGAATTCTCCGGCACCCTCAGCCTTGTGCAGAGGGGTCACGACAAAGGTGGTGGTGTGCGCAAAGCGCTTATTAAAGGCATTCACGAGCGCCGTGCCGATACCGCGCCTTTGATAATCTTTATGAACTATCACGCAGTAAAGATAGCTCGTAGCGAAGTTGTCGCGGTCGCAAAACGCCTCCAGCACTCCCACGGTCTTGCCCTGCATTTTGGCGATCGCCACGTAATCATAGGTGCGCCACACCCTGTATGTCTCGTGCGGCGGCACGGAGGCTGCGTTTTGTTCCGTATCCCAGCCGATCGAGACCATTATCTCATCTAGATCGCTAGGCTTAAAATCGGCGGAATTTTCTAAAATTTCAAACTCCATCTTCGCTCCTTAATTGAAATAGCTTTTCAAATCGCAAGTATATCGCCGCAGCTTTAAAACGGCATTAAATATCAATTAGCGGCTCTTTCAGAGAGGTTTAAATTTTAAAATTTAAAGGCGCGGTAGGGCGCGGAGCGCAAATTTAAACCCGAATTTAAAATTCTAACCATTTACCGCAATTTGATATAAACTCGGCAAAATTTTCCCAAGGATCCCCGATGCAAACGCTTGACTTTCACGTCCATCTGCTAAGCAAGGAGGTGCGCTTCGACCGCCCTTACGACAGGCTCGCGCTGCGCCTTTTCGGCAGGCGCTTCGGCATAGACGTATCGCGCGCGATCAAAGAGCCATATGAAGCCTATGTGGACGCTCTGCTCGGCGGGCTTAGAGCTTCGAAATACGTTAAAAAGGCGGTGCTTTTCGGCGTGGATGCTAAATTTAGCGACGCGGGCGAGCTAATCCATCGCGATAAGACCGTCTGTGCGGACAACGACAGCGTGTTTGAAATTTATCAAAAAAACCCAGATCTCATCGTGCCGTTTTTTAGCATCAATCCGAAGCGAGCGGACGCGCTCGATGAGATCGATCGCTGCTTCGAGCTCGGATTTAAGGGGGCGAAATTCTTACAAAACTATTGGGATATGGATACGAGGCTGCCTTGCTACGTGCCGTATTTTGAAAAGCTCGCTAAGCTCGGCTTGCCGCTGGTGATCCACGTCGGTAACGAAAGCTCGGTGCCGAGCGCGCGCCGCTGCGAAGCGCTGGAGGTGATCTATGCGCCGCTTGAGCTGGGCGTTACGACGGTGTGCGCGCACATGGCGATCAACTATGAGTATTCGCATATCTTTCGTGCGCTCTCGCGCCGTCCGCGAAATTTCGGACACGATTATTTCGCGCTTTTGGCGCTTCTGCGCACGCACAAAAACCTCTACGCCGATGTTTCGGCGCTGATGACGCCGGTGCGCGCTAAAGCCCTGCCGCATCTGGCGAGTCAAACGGACGTACACTCGCGCCTGCTTTACGCTTCGGACTTTCCGGTGCCATATTCTGCAATATACAACACCTACGATCTGCGCCTGTCGCAGCGTATCGCGCTGCATAAAGAGCCCAACCCTTTCGATCGCAACGCGCGCGGACTACTTGCGTATTTCGGTGAGGAGAGCGAGTTGTGGAGCAATTACAAAAAAATTCTGCCCTTTGCTTAGACGATAAAATTCGGTGAAATTTAGGAAGTGGGCGTGAATTTTATAAAATATTTTTTCTCGGAAATTTTTAGGTTATTTAAACTCATTATGAGCGCCGCGCTTGTGCTAACTGCGGCGTATTCTTTGCGGAGCCGGATTTAGCGGAAAATTACGAACGGAACCGCGCTCAAATTTTAGCTCTGCGCGATTTTGCACGCGAGATACAGCCCGAAGGAGTTTCTTTTGACGTCCGTTTTGGCGGCGACGAGGTCTTAAGTATGAGAGCCGTGAATAAAGACAAAAACCAAAGTGCGAGTTTTTATAGTATAGATGAAAAGACGAATGAGCGAGCTGTTTTAAAAATCCTAGGCTGGGATTTTGGGACTTTTAACGAACTTAAAGCCAAAGCAAAAAGCGCAAATGCCCAGGGCGTAAATATCTGGGAGGGCGAAACCGCTATTTATTACAAAGACGGGTTTGTGTCGGAATTTTACGAGATTTTCGAGGGTTCTGCGAGTGAGGCGGTGAAAAAGGACTACGAGATCGGCTGCGACGATAGATTTGCCGCAGACGGCGTGGTGATGGCGCGCGACGGAGGCGCTACTACGGGCTTTATGTGCGTGGATAAGGATGGCTACGGTATTAAACGCAGATAAATTTTACAGCGGTTTTGCAGGAAATTTTAGCGGGAATTTTTGTAGGAATTTTTACCGTCGTTGCGGAGATTTTGCGAGAATTTTTTGCTGTTATTGCGAATATTTTAGGGTTGTTGAAAATATTTCGCAGCACCTGTTTTGTCGCGCCTGCCATTTAATCACCCGTCCCGCTAAATTTTAAAATTTAAACCGAGCGGCGTGTATTGTAGAGTCAAAGCGTTCCTCGGCGTAGTGTAAATCTTGAAATTTCAGTGGTTTAAATTTTAGCTAGCAGTTACACTAAATGAAACGGCGAGATCATACACGGCGCGCGCTGCTATTTAAATTAGCTTGCAGGCACGCTAAATCCTATCGAGCGCGACTACAAGGCGCGTATGATAGAGTTTAAATTTAGCTCACAGGCGCGCTAAATCCTAGCTGCGACATAATTTGCTTTAAATTTTATAATACGGCTCGCTCGAAATTTTAAACCACTAGCACAATCTGCAAATTAGCGGCAGCCCGCCTGAAATTCGCATTACACCGTGCCGCCTGTGCCGCATCGACGTCGAGTCGTATGATTTACGCTCAAAACTGATTCGCACTTATCAAAAGCCGCTAAAGCACCGACGACGCGCTGTGCCATTTGCGCCGAATTGCGCTGCACCATTCTTGTCGCATTACTTGCGCTATAAAATTTTAACGTAGGTTCGTTTTAAATTTCATTGCATCGCACAAAAAACCGTTGCGCGAGAAATTATAACGGCGGCTCGCTTTAAATTTACGTTTCGTGCCGCTTCTTGGCTAGTTTCTTTTAATCTCTCACCGCACTTTATTCTGTCACTAAATTTTAAAATTTGCTCGAATTTTAGGAGTTTACAAGCTTTAAAAGCGCCTTTGAAATTCTTGCGATCTCATCTTGCATATGCCCGCCCGGATTTTGCTCAAACTCCGCTTTCGCGCCCGCACTGCGGCATTTTGCGATGAAATTTCGCGCCGTCTCGTCGCAGAGTGCTCCGCGCGGATTTTTCGGGTTCATCTCGGCCTCGCCCAAGGACGCGTAGACGTGCGCCAGCCCCCTTTGCGGCGAGTGTGCGGCGACGAAGGCGTCAAATCCGCCGAACCAAAACGACGCCGAGACGCAGGCGATCTTTTGAAATTTATCGCTCGCAAACGCCGCATACGCGCTAAAAAGCCCAGCCAGCGAGTATCCCGCGCACGCTCGCCACGCAGGTTCGCCCGCGCCGAATACGTGTCGCTCGATACGCGGGATCAGCTCGTCCGTAAATTTTTCTAAGTGCGCCGCGCCTCCGCCTGCGAAATCGCGCACCCCCTTAAACGGCGATTTTGCCGCCCACGGACTAAGCTTATCGCCCCACTGCGCCTCGTTTAGATAGATCGCCGCAAGCACGAAATCGGCGCCGCTTCGTCGCGAGACGAGTTCGTAAATTTCGCCCACACTGGCCGCGCTAAACTCCAAGGCGTGCAGGTAGATGATCGGTGCGGACGCGGCTTCTTTTGTAAAGGAGGGCGCAGCCGCAAAAGACGGCGCGTGCGGGGCGAAAATTTCTACGCGCAGGTCGTCAAATTCCAAACTTTGCATTGCTGAACCTTTAAAAGTTATTAAAATTTAATAGAATTTTGTGTAAAATCACCGAATTTAACACTAGAGGAACTTAAAATTGGCTTTGATCGAGCTTATCGATGTTACGAAAAAATTCGGCTCTCACATCGTTTTAGACGGCGTAAATTTCGCACTGGACGCTAACGAGCGCGTCGCTGTGATCGGCAAAAACGGCGGCGGCAAGTCCACGCTGATGAAGATCGTCGCGGGGCTGTGCGAGACCGACGAGGGGCGCGTGATCACTCAAAACGGGCTAAATATCCAGATGCTCGCTCAAACGCCGAAATTTGAAGACAATCTCTCGGTCAAAGACGCGCTGCGAAGGGAGCTAGCTGAAATTTACGCCGCCCTTAGCGAATACGACGCGATCTCAAGCGAAATCGCTGCACATCCCGAAAATCAGGAGCTTTTAGCGCGCCAAGACGAACTGATTAAATTTATCGAGGCCAAGGACGGCTGGCAGATCGACAATAAGATCGAGCAGGTGCTGCAAAATTTCGGGCTTAAAATTTACGAAAACCGCTCCGTCTGCACGCTTAGCGGCGGCGAAATTCGTCGCGTGGCGCTGGGCGCGCTGGTGCTTAAAAAGCCCGACGTGCTGCTGTTGGACGAGCCCACGAACCACCTCGACGTCTATATGGTGAAATTTCTAGAGGACATGCTGCTTGGCTCGAAGCAGACGATCGTTTTTATCAGCCATGATCGCTACTTCATCGACCGCTTGGCGACGCGCAGTATCGAGATCGAAGAGGGTAAAATTTCAAATTTCGACGGCGGATATGAGAACTATCTGAGGCGCAAGCAGGAGATGCTCGCCTCGCTCGAAAAGTCCCACGAGACGCTGCTTAAACAGCTACGCGCCGAGGAGGAGTGGCTACACCGCGGCGTAAAGGCGCGCCTAAAGCGCAACGAAGGGCGCAAGGCGCGTATCATGCAGATGAGGCAGGATGCGAAGAAAAACCCGGGCGCGATCCGTCGCGTGCGGATCGAGCTGGAGCGTGCGAGCAGGAGCTTTAACGGCACGGGCGGCGACAATCGCAAAAAGATGCTTTTTGAATGCACGAATATCGGTAAAATTTTAAACGGCAAGGTGCTTTTCAAGGGCTTTTCGGCGCGAGTTTTGCAGGGCGAGCGCATCGGTATCGTAGGCGCCAACGGCGCGGGCAAAAGCACTCTGCTTAAAATTCTACTCGGTCGCAGCAAGATCGATGCGGGCGAGATCAAACGCGGCGAGATCAGGATCGGCTACTTCGATCAGACCCGCAGCGGCATCACGGACGATAAAAGCATAATCGAAATTTTCTGTCCCAACGGCGGCGATCACATCAATGTCCGCGGCAGCTACATGCACGTCTATGGGTATTTGAAAAATTTCTTGTTTCCGAAGGAATTTTTGGATAAACCGATCGGCGTGCTTAGCGGCGGCGAAAAGAACCGCCTGGCACTTGCGAAGCTCTTTACCGAGCAGTACGATTGCCTGATTTTGGACGAGCCGACGAACGATCTTGATATCGCGACGATCAATATTTTGGAGGACTACCTGCTAAGCTTCGAAGGTGCGGTAATCATCGTAAGCCACGATCGCTATTTTATCGATAAGATCACGAATAAGCTTTGGGTTTTCGAAAAAAACGGCGTTATCGATCAAATTCAAATGCCATATTCGGAGTATTTGGAGTTTGAAGACGAGATGGCGGAGATTGACCAGATCGAGGTCGACGCGAGCGTGAGCGCGGAGGAAGGTGGCCGCGAAAACAAAAAGGAAAAGACGAGCGCTGCAAAACTTAGCTATAAGCAGAATAAAATTTTAGAGGAGTATCCCGCTAAGATCGAGGCTATCGAGGCGCGTATAAAAGAACTAAATCACGCGCTTTCGACGCCTGAAATTTATCAAAAGCTCGGGATGCAGGGGCTTTTTGAAGAGCTTGAAGAAAAAAGAGGAACGTTAAACAGTATGGAAAATGAATATTACGAAGTGCTTTCGCTTGCCGAGAGCCTAAAGTAGGCGCGATGGTTTGGTTTTTGATCTTTTTATACGCGCTTTACACGATTTATAAAATTTCGCTCGATCTGCTCGAGCTAAGCTTCATCCGCGCTAAGCTAAAGGAGCCTGCGGTGGTGCTTAGCGAGGAGGATTATCGCAAGGCGGGCGAGGTCGGCGCGGTAAATTTAAAATTTAATATATTTTCGCACTGCTTTTCGTTTGCGGTGGCGCTTATTTGGATACTTGCGGGCGCGGGCGCGTTACAGCGCGCGATATATGATCTAGCGGGCGATGGGATTTTGGCGGGGAGCTGCTTTGTAACGGCGTTTTTAATCATCGGCGGCGCGGCGGCGCTTCCGCTTGAGATTTACAAAACCTTTGTAAAAGATCGCCGCCTAGGCTTTTCCACGATAACGCCCGCCATTTTCGTAAAAGACGCGCTAAAATCGCTCATGCTCACGCTGGTTTTCGGCTTTGCGGTAGCCTCTGCGCTCGTTTTTTGCGTAAATAGCTTGGGCGCACACTGGTGGATCTGGGGCTTTCTGCTAAGCTTCGGCATAGTTTTACTGATAAATTTGATCTATCCGACCGTTATTGCGCCGCTGTTTAATAAGATGCAGCCGCTAGAGCAAGGCGAGCTAAAAGAGCGCATAGAGGGGCTTTTGCAACGCTGCGGCTTTAAAAGTAGCGGCGTTTTTACGATTGACGCGAGCAAACGCGACAAGCGCCTAAATGCCTATTTCGGCGGCTTCGGCGCGACGAAAAAGGTCGTGCTTTTCGACACGCTCATAGAGAAGCTGAGCGAGGATGAAATTTTAGCCGTTTTAGGGCACGAGCTCGGGCATTTCAAACACGGCGACATTTTAAAAAATTTAGCGCTTAGCTTCGTGCTTTTGGGCGTGACGTTTGCGGTATTCGGAAACCTCCCCGCAGGCGTGTTCGGCGCGCTAGGACTTAACGCGGACGGCGGCGCGACGCTGGTTTTTATGATTTTGTTTGCGCCGATTTTACATGCGTTTTTTGAGCCTGTAATCTCCAAGCTTAGCCGCATGCACGAATTTAGCGCAGACCGGCATGGCGCGAGCATGCAGGATAAAGAGAGTATGATCGGCGCGCTAAAGAAGCTGGGCAGCGAAAACAAGGCGTTTCCGCTCGCTCATAAAATTTACGCCGCGGTGTATTATTCGCACCCAAGCCTATATGAGCGCATAAGAGAGCTTGATGAGGATCGCTGAGGCGCTAAGATGGGGCTTGGGGCAGTGCGGCTCAAAATACGTCGCGCGCGAAATTTTAAAGCTTTGCGAGCGACTTAGTGGCGAGCAGCTCGTGCTAAGATACTCGGAAGAGCTCGCGCACGAAGCGGAGTTTCGCGCTAAGATCGTTGAATTTAAAGACGGTCGCCCGCTTGAATACATCACGCAAAGCTGCGAGTTTATGGGCTTTAAATTTTACGTCGACGAGCGGGTGCTGATACCGCGCTGCGAGACCGAAATTTTAGTAAAAAAGGCGCTTACTTTGGCGCAAAGCTTGGGCGAGCCGCGCATTTGCGAGATCGGCACGGGCAGCGGCATAATCGCTATCTGCTTAAAAAAACTACTTCCCGCTTGCCGCATCACGGCTAGCGATATCAGCGCGGATGCGCTTGAGGTAGCGCGCGCAAACGCCGCGAGCTTAGGCGCGGACGTCGAGTTTGTGCACTGCGCCTACGCGGATGAGATTGTGGGCGAGTTTGATCTAATCGTCTCAAATCCTCCATACATCGCAAACTCATACGAATTAGACGCGCGCGTGCTGCAGGAGCCGAAACAGGCGCTGTTTGGCGGCGAGCGGGGAGATGAAATTTTAAAACGCATCGTACTGATCGCCGCACGGCGCGCAAAATTTCTAGCCTGCGAGATGGGCTACGATCAAAAGCAAAGTTTGTCGGCGTTTTTGCGCGAGCAGGGCTTTAGAGCGGAATTTTACAAAGATTTGGCGCAGTTTGATCGCGGATTCGTCGCGCGAAATTTAAACAGATCGTAGGCGCGCCGTGCAAAGCTCGCAACTACGCAGGCTGCTTTATTACAAAGCGTTCGGCTACCGCTACGTAAGCGCCGAAATTTTAAGCGGCGGCGAGCGATTTTTTAAGGCGCTGGACGCGCTGAAATCCGCTACCGCTGAGTGCAATCTCTGCGAGCTTGCCAAAACGCGCACGGGAGGCGGCGAGCAAAATTTTAAAAATTTCAAAACTATCAAAAATTTTAAAAATTCTAAAACACCCGCGAACGTAAAACTTATGATCGTAGCTCTCGCGCCGGGCGTTAGCGAGGGTGTTAGCGGCAGCTTGGAGGCTGAGGTAGCGGCGGCGCTAGATCAAATTTGCGCGCCGGAAGAAATTTATTTTAGCTTTTTAATAAGGTGTGCGGTGCCGCAAAATAGGCGCATAAGCTCGGAAATAATTTTAAAATGCGCGCCCTATCTGACCGACGAAATCAAAATTTTAAAGCCTAAAGTCGTGCTCTGCCTAGGGGAGCTCTGCTGCAAAATCGTGCTGCGAAACGGCGATCTAGCGGGCATGGACGCGCTGCACGGCTCGGTATTTAACGAGGACGGCATCAGCTTCGTGCCGAGCTTCGATCCCGCATTCATCGCGCAAAATCCGAGCAAGGCGGAGCTTTTCAAAGAGGATCTGCAAAGGATAAAAGAGCTGCTGTGATGCGCATTTTGGCGCTTTCTTTGCGTGCTATTTTGATTTTGTGTGCAGCTTTTTGCGCGGGCGCCGCGATTTTCATTGCGGCGGGCAAGCAGACGGGGCGAATTTGACCTGCTTAAATTTCACGGACTAGCGGGATTTTAGCGGAGTAAAACACAGACTCGATCTGCGCGAGTTTAAATTTAAAAGCGAGAAAATTTCATAAAGC
>NZ_CALIST010000027.1 GCF_938041645.1 uncultured Campylobacter sp.
TTATCTTCTAATTCTATTCTTTTTAAAATTTTAAGTACACTAAAGCAAATAATATTGAGCGGATGCAGAGCGTATGATAAAATTAGCAAGAGAAATTTTTTAAATCTAGTTATATTGGCATTGTATTTGCAAGCGTCTTCAATTACTAGTCCAGAAAATTTATAAATAGCGATTTTATCAAAATTAGAAGTCTTTACACTTTTATGTATCGAATATACGTCGTTATAATTTTTGCATAAAGAATTATATTCTATTCTATCGGAATAGAAATTTAAAAATTTATGTTTATTAATAAATAAAATTCCCACCAAAAAAGTAACGGCTCCTAAAAATTGATATGCCCAAGCACTTCCTCTACAAAAAAATAGAAATATAACTAAAAATACAGCTAAGATTAAATAACATTCCGTACTGATTTTAGTCCAATAATCCTTGATTATAAAAAGCGGTATTTCAGATTTCTGATTTGCAAACTCCATAAAGTAAATATCCTGAATCTTTTAAAAAATTTAGTTGTCATTTTACCATTGCTCGGCTTAAATTTATTATAAATCAATCTTTTTATACTATACAATTTTAAAGTTTGCATTTTTACCAAAAGAGCCTTTAATATTTTTAATCTTTATAAAAAATTCCACACTAAAATCCGTCGTTCGCATACTCCTAATCTATAATTTAAATTACGCTTAAACTAAATTCACAATGATCCGTCGCTGCTACTTTCGCGGGGTTTAGGAAGCGGCGAAATTTTAGTGTAATACTCCTCCTTGCCGTTGTATTGGCGACTGAAAACGCCGTCCGGGATGGTAAAATTGCGCTTGGTTTGCGGATATTCTTTTAAATAGGCATCTAAAAATTTTGCAAACACCGGTGCTGCGGTACGACCGCCGCCCTCGACCTTTCGCATAGGTTTATAATCGTCGTTGCCGTACCAGATTATGATCTGCAAATCCGGCGTAAAGCCGCAAAACCATGCATCTATGCTATCATTTGAGGTGCCTGTTTTGCCCGCTATGTCGATGCCCTGCACGCGCGCGCGAGTACCGGTACCGCGCTGCACGATATTTTTTAGTAGCGTAGTCATCAGATACGCCTGTTCAGGGCGCAGCACGCGACGTCTCTCAGGCTCGATAAAGCGAGTTTTGCCGTCCTTATCGGTAATCGAAACGATAAATTTTGATTTTGCAGTAATCCCAAGCCCCGGGAACATCGAATACATCGTGGAGTATTCAAGCGGGGAAATTCCGTAGCTGCCGATAGCCACCGACAGGGCAGGCGGGACGTTTTTAAAGCCGAACTCGCCCAGCTTTTTTACCGCGCGATCAACGCCGATAGATTGCATCAGATTGATCGAGGCAAGGTTACGTGAGCGTGTTAAAGCTTCTTTGATCGTGATGTAGCCGCTGTAAGTCTTGTCGTAATTTTTCGGCTTCCACGTTTTATCGCTGCCGTCGTCGAATTCTCTAGCTATATCGGGAACTTCGGTCATCGTCGAGTAGCCCATATCAAGGGCGATTTGATAGACAAAAGGCTTAAAGCTGGAGCCAGTTTGGCGCTGGGATTGGCTGGCGCGATTGAAATTTGATTTCGCGTAATCCACGCCGCCTACTAAGGCTAAAATTTCGCCATTTTGCGGATGCGTGACGACCATAGCGCCGTTTACGTTGCTTGCATTGGCGTCTTTGTTTCGCTTTAAAATTTCATTGTAGCCGAAAACTAATGCCTCTTGCGCCATCGCTTGCGCCTTTAGATCAAGACTCGTATCTATACGGTATCCGCCCGTGCGGACGTCCGGTAGAATTTTTTCCGCTTCTTTTATGATCTCATCTACGGCATACGGCGCTACGTTTTGCGTGAGCGTTTCGTTGTAGATCGTAGGCTGCTCGTTCATCGCAAGCTCATATTCGGTCTTATTTATCCAGCCGAGCTCATGCATCCTATAAATCACGTTATTGGCACGCGAAAGCGACAAATCCAGGTGCTTAGTAGGATCAAAGCTGCTAGGAGCTTTCGGCAAACCCACTAAAATCGCGATCTCTTTAAGGCTTAAATCTTGCAAATCCTTTTTGAAATATCCCAAAGCCGCCGTGCGAATGCCGTAATATCCGTGCCCAAAATACACTTCGTTAAAGTAACGCTCTAGAATTTGTTCCTTGCTTAGAGCATTTTCTATCTTAAGCGATAGGATCGCTTCTTTGATCTTGCGATCAAGCTTCTTTTCGCTCGAAAGAACTAAATTTCGCGTGATCTGCTGCGTAATCGTGGAAGCTCCTTCGACAAATTTCATCGCTTTGACGTCCTTAATAATCGCCCTAAAAATCGCCTCGACATTCACGCCGCCGTGTTCGAAAAACGCCGTATCCTCGATAGCTACGAGCGCCTCGATCACGCGGCCTGGAATCTCGTCGAATTTTACGTAAATTCTATTTTGTTCATTAAAAACATTGGCTATCAAATTGCCGTTGCGGTCATAAATTTTAGTCGTAAGCTCGGGATGATAATCGATGATCGAGTCCGATTCCAAGCGGATTTGCGAGTAAAAATACAAAAAAATTCCGCCTGCGGCAAACGCACAAACCGTAATAAAACTAAATAAAACTCTTACCATACAAACCTCTTTAAATTTTCCAGATCAAGCCCCATCGCCGTGAATTTTGACCCACGCGAGCTTTTGATATATTTTTCGTTAAAGCCTTCGATACTCATCGCACCCGCCTTGCCGCGCCAATCGCCGCTAGCGATATAGTCTTTCAAATCTGCTTCATTAAATTCCGCAAATTCAAAGCTTGCGACGCTAAGTGCCGAAAGCTCTAACGCCTTACCACAAAAAATCATCGCAGTATAAACGGCGCAGCTAGCACCGCTTTGAGCCCGCAGCATCCTTAACGCGTCCGCTTCATCCCGCGCCTTGCCTAAAATTTTACCGCCGGCAAGCACGGAACTATCGGCAAACAGCACTCTATCATAATTTTTATAAATTTTAAAAAACTGCGTTTTCTTGGCCAAGACAACGCGGTAAGCATAGGTGCGTGCATCGTCCTTACTAATGCCGCTTTCGTCGAAATTAAAAGGAATTTGCGTAAATTCTACGCCGTTATCCTTTAGAATTTGCGCTCTAGTAGGCGAGCTGGAAGCTAAATAAATCATCAAAACTCGCCCACCGTCACGCCTAGATAAACGCAAATCAGCGTAACTACGATATTTAACGGGATGAAATATTTAACGACGATGATTAAATGCTCATTCGCCTCAAGCTCATCGCCCGCATCCAAAGCTCGCTTCAAAGATGAAATTTTATAATGCATGTAGATAAAATTTAGTAGTATAAAGCCGGCGCCAGCCCACAGCGTGGCAATCGCACCTTTTACCATAGGATCTGAAAATTTAAAACTTCCGCCGTCCGCAAGAAAAAATCCACTTACGCAAACGATCACCAAAAATAGTGCAAAGAACTGCTCATAGCGTTTCATATATCGTAAAATTTCTGCAAATTTCACGTCCTTCGCATCCGCTTGACTTTTACTCCTTAAATTCATAAAAATCCGCGCGATCAAAAATACGCAGATCTGCGCGCAGACCAAAAAAATCACGCTTAAAATGTGAATCAGCGGCAAAATTTGCGAGGCTTTGATAAAGCCGGTATCGATTTCGTTCAAATTTTGCCTTTTGCGTAAGAGATCGCCTCTTTGATCGCTTCTTCGATTTTTAGCACGTCCCTGCCGCCTGCGGTCGCAAAATCATCGCGTCCGCCGCCGCCACCGCCTAAAATTTGCGCCGCGAGCTTAACCCACTCGCCAGCTTTGATCGGCGCGTTTTTAACACCTGCTGCGATTGAAATTTTGCCGTCGGTGCCTACTTGCATCAGCATTATCGCCGCCTTTTCGTGGCTATTTTTAAACTCATCTATCATAGTTTTTATATCACCGCTTTCGACTGAGGCTACGCAAAGTTTGGTATCACCGACATTTAGAAAAGCCAGTGCATGAGAACTGCTAGCATGCTTGATCTGATCTTTTAGCGATCTGATCTCATCTTTTAATTTCTCAATCGCACGGAGAGGCTCAATCCCTTTTAGCTCCGCAGAAATTTCAGCAAGCTTAGCGCGATTTTGAAACGCTAAATTTAAAGCGGCGCGCGAACAAACCGCCTCGATACGCCTAACACCCGCACTTACGCCGCTTTCTTTAACTATAAAAAACGGTCCTATCTCGCTTAAATTACGCACGTGAATTCCGCCGCAAAGCTCCTTACTAATCTCTCCAAAGCTCACAACGCGCACTTTTGAGCCGTATTTTTCGCCAAAAAGCGCAATAGCGCCGCTGTTTTTAGCGTCATCTATATCCATAATCTCAGTTTTTGCCGCACAGCCCTTGCAAACGGCGTTATTTACAAATTCCTCGATTTTAGCTAGCTCCTCGCCGCTAAGTGCCTTAGGATGCGAGAAGTCAAATCTTAAGCGGTCCGCTTCGACTAAGCTTCCTGCTTGAGCAATATGAGCCCCTAGCACCGCACGAAGTGCCGCGTGCAAAAGGTGCGTCGCGCTGTGATGACGTGCAATCTGCTCACGCTCCTCAGAAACCTTGAGCCCGACGATATCGCCGATTTTCAGGTTACGATTAAGGCGCAAGTGGGATAAATTTAACCCATAAAATTTCTGCGTATCAAACACATCGGCTATGGACTCCACTTCGCCGCTATCGCCCGTCTGACCGCCGCTTTGTGCATAAAACGGAGTGATATCAAACATCGCCCAGCCGATATCGCCGGCTTTGAGCTCATCCACTTCCGCAAAATCCTCGTTAAGCAGCGCTAAAACCTTGCTCGTGCGACTAAGCTCTTCGTAACCGCTAAATTTATTCTCGCCGAATTTCTCTAGCAGCGCCTTGAAATCGCCACGGACGTTTTTATCGCCACTGCCCTTCCATGCGGCTTTAGCTATCTGCCTTTGCTCGCTCATAAGCGCGTCAAATTTAGCCTCATCCACGCGCAAATTTTTCTCGCGCAGCATATCGGCGGTCAGATCGAGCGGAAAGCCGTAGGTATCGTATAATTTAAACGCGACCTCGCCGCTAAAAATTTCTTTAGTGCGCGCAAGCTCCTCGTTAAAAAGCTCGATGCCGTTTGCCAAAGTAGCGAAAAACCGCTCCTCTTCGAGCTTGACCTGCTCCTTTATGATCTGCTTTTTCTCGTTTAGATAGGCGTAGTGTCCGCCCATCAGCTCGCATACTTTATCCACGAGGCGATACATAAACGGCTCTTTTATACCGAGCAGATAGCCGTGGCGAACGGCACGGCGCAGAATTCTACGCAAAACATATCCCCTGCCCTCGCGATTAAAATTTGTTCCCTGCGCTAGCAAAAACGTAACCGAGCGGATATGATCAGCGATGACGCGGTAGCTCGCGCCGCTTTCATAAACGTAAGGTTTGCCGCAAAGCTTTGCAACCTCATCAATTAGCGGCATAAAAAGCGAGCTGTCGTAGTTGCTAAACTTGCCTTCTTTAATCGCCGTGACGCGCTCAAGCCCCATGCCCGTGTCGATGCTAGGCTTTGGAAGCGGGCTAAGCTTGCCGTCTTTGCTGCGCTCGTACTGCATGAAAACTAAATTCCAAATCTCTAAAAAGCGGTCGCCGTCGCCGCCCATATAATCCTCGGATGAGTGAAAATGCTCCTCACCCTGATCATAAAAAATTTCGCTGCACGGCCCGCACGGTCCGGTATCGCCCATCGCCCAAAAGTTATCGTGATCGCCGAAGCGATATATGCGCTCCTGCGCTATGTGGCGCGCCCAGAACCCAAACGCTTCGTCGTCCTTTTCGTGCACGGTGACATAGAGTTTTTCTTTGGGAAGCTTTAAAATTTCAGTGATAAACTCCCACGCATAGGCAATCGCCTGCTCTTTAAAATACTCGCCGAAGCTGAAATTTCCAAGCATCTCAAAAAACGTATGATGGCGCGCGGTGTAGCCGACATTGTCTAGGTCGTTGTGCTTGCCGCCGGCGCGGATGCAGGTCTGACAGCTCGTGCGGATAGGCGGGATCGGGCGCGGAACGGCTCCTGTAAATATGCTTTTAAACGGCACCATGCCCGCATTGGTAAAAAGCAAGCTGTCGTCATCGGGCACTAGCGGCGCGCTAGGAACGATCTGATGGCCCTTGCTCGCAAAAAAATTCAAATATTCACTTCTAATATCCATGATTTGTCCTATTTCAAGTTAAATTTTAAAGGCGCATTTTAGCTAAATTAGATTTTAAAAACTATAAAATTTTAACCATTCTTAGTTATAATGGCGCGAAAGATTAAATTTAGGGCATGGCGATGAAAAAAAAGATAGCGATCATAGGCATGGGCGAGCTTGGTCAAAAGCATTTCAGCGAGCTAAGAAGGAGCGATTATTTCGAGCTTGTAGCGCTTTATCATAAGGGCAGCAGTGAAAATTTCGGCCCGCGCTATCCGATCTTTGATAATCTAACCGATCTTTTTAACGTCGCTAAGCCCGACGCTGTAGTCATCACGGCTCCCCCGCCATCGCATAAAGAGCTGATTTTAAAATGCCTGCCGTTTACCAAAAATATCTTTGTAGAATCTCCGCTCGCACAAAGCCTAGCCGAAGCTAGAGAGATAAACTACGCAGTCACTACTAACGGCACGCGCCTAGCCGTAGGCTACTCCGACCGCTACAATCCAGTAATCGTATCCTTGCTACGCGAGCTTGCCAAGGGGGATAAAATTTTTTCGATGAGCTTTGTAAGCGGCTTTGCAAACGATGATAGAGCAGATATCGTCGCCAATGCCCTTTTTAGAGATATCGATCTTGTGCGGCTGCTTTCTCACAGCGAGATAGCTTGCATAGAACTTAGCAAAAATATCTCTAAAGAGCGCACTCTAGCCGCATGCGCGACGCTTCACACAAAAAGCGGCTGCTATTGCACGCTAATGCAGTCCAATCTCTATCCGATTAGACGCCACGGTATCGAAATTTGCACCGACAGCGGCGTATATTTCGGCGATCTAATCTCAATAACTCTTTTTAAAATTACGCCTGACGGGCGCGTAAATCTGCGCGTCGATCGCGACGATTTTTCGCTGCGCCGCGAACACGAAGCATTTTGCGCGATGTGCGACAGCAGTACTAACGCAGGTCTTGCAAGCGTCGAGGATGCGATAAAAATCAGAGAAATCATCTCATGAAAAAAGCCCTAATTTTGCTCAACATGGGCGGTCCGAACAATCTGAGCGAGGTTGAAGTTTTTTTAAAAAATATGTTTAACGACCCCTTTATTTTGGGCGTTAAGAGCGATTTTTGGCGAAGCGTTTTAGCCGCGCTCATCGTAAAAAGCAGAACCGCATCGGCGCGTAGCAACTACGAAAAACTGGGCGGACGCTCGCCTATATGCTCCATCACCGAGGCACTTTGCGAGCGAGTAAATGAACTAGCGCGAGCCGAATTAAGCGCGGGGTTAAAATTTAAAAATGCGGCGGATGCAAGCGCCGCGAATGAGTCGCCGCAAGACATTTCATTGCAGAGCAAGCCGTCGCAAGACGTCCTGACGCAGGGCGAGGCGCTGCAAAATGAAGCGTCGCAGGATGAAAAACCGATAGATGAGCTAATTTGCGATTATGCGATGAATTACACGCCGCCTTTTGCGGAGGATGTGTTTAAAAAATACGCGGATTTTGACGAGATAATTTTGATGCCTTTGTATCCGCACTTCTCAAAAACTACGGCGCAATCGAGCCTGTGCTCTGCCGAGGCGGCACTTAAGCGGCTTGGTATAAAAAATTATAAAACCATTGACATCTTCTACGACAACGCCGCTTACAATGAAATTTTACTAAATTTAATCGCGAGCTGCGTCGCGAAATTTAGCGCGGATGAAATTTCGCAAATTTCACTCATATTTTCCGCACATTCGCTGCCTGTAAAAATGATCGCCGCGGGCGATCCATACGAGGCGCAGGTAAAGGCGCACGTGGAAATTTTAAAAGATCTGCTGGCTGCGCGCGGGATTAAATTTAAAGGGATTATCTTGGCATATCAATCGCGCCTGGGCCCCGTGAAGTGGCTAGAGCCCAATGTCGCGGACGTTTTACGGGATCTGCAGAGCAAAAAAGCGCTCATATTTCCGATCGCATTTTGCGTGGATAATTCCGAGACCGATTTCGAGCTGGATATTTTTTATAGGGACCAGGTGCGCGAGCTGGGTTACGAATACTACGAAGTGTGCAAATGCCCGAACTCCCGCGAGGATTTCGCGAAATTTATACTCGCGCAAGCGCTGTAAATTTAGAGATTAAAATTTAATCTTTTAGTTTGGATTTTTTATATTCTTTATGAAGCTTGAGGATTGAATACAACGCGGATAAAAAGAGCAATATACTAGTTAAGCTTAGCATTTTCCTTTGAAAATATAATTTATCCCAATCCTCTGCATTTGAGGTATGTATTTTTGTTCCATCGCAATACCCGTATTCATTTAAAAATCTTTCCGACATTTTAATTTTTACGCAAATTTGATCTATATAGTTTTTGTAAATTAAATCACAAAATTGCATACCGAATTGTTCATAATCCGTCTTGCTATTTCCGATATGCAGATCAAAAATTTTACCGCTTCCTCGCACGGATATATTGCAGCCGGTTCCGCCACGATAGCTATCATATTTATGAAATTCGCTTATAGTTCCAACAAAAACAAAAGGATCTTCTATATTTTTTCTACTAGGTGCGCTTTGATATGCTATCAAAAGAAGTATCGGTGCGATAAATGAAACGCAAACAACGATTAGCGTTATAAAAGTATGCTTCCGATCAAAGCCGAATTTAATCAAATCATACCAATAATCTACGTAGTAAAGCGGGTTTTTCATTGTATTCCTTTAGTAGCTTTTGGCAAATCAGAATATTCTTGTAGCGATTTAAAACCACCTGTAATAAGTACACCTTTTATCAACACTTCCTCTACTCATCTATATCTCCTTTATTAAAATTAAGGCATTGGAATTTTGAGCGTCAGAATTTTCCTGTGAGCCTCGCTCTAAATTTTGACGTCGTTCGTTTAGAATTTTCTTTAGCTCTTCGAGCCTTGCCTCGTTCATCCTTATCCCCGCTAAACCGCCTATTTAGAAGTCTAAATTTAAACCACAAGCTAAATTTCAGAGCTTTCCTTGCGCGTCTTTATAGACATTTTTCACGTCGTAAACCAGCGAGCCCGCGTAATCAAGCTCGAAAAACTGCTTATGCGCCACGGCGATTACGACACAGTCAAATTTGCGCAAGTCGGGCTTTTGCAGCAGATCGATGTCGTAGTACCTCTTAGCGTCGGCGGCGCTCGCCCAAGGATCATAGACGCTTACCTCGCAGCCGAAATTTTTAAGCTCGTTTATCATATCCACGACGCGCGTATTGCGGGTGTCGGGGCAGTTTTCTTTAAACGTAAGTCCCAAGATCAAGACCTTCGCGCCCTTTACCTTTTCGTCGTATTTTATCATCATCTTAACGACCTCCGTAGCGACATAGCTTCCCATATTATCGTTGATACGGCGGCTTGAGAGGATGATTTCGGGGTGATAGCCCACCTCGGTCGCCTTCTGCGCCAGATAATACGGATCGATGCCGATGCAGTGTCCGCCCACAAGCCCCGGACGGAAGCTTAAGAAATTCCACTTCGTAGCCGCCGCGTCGATGACGTCGTTGGTGTTGATACCGAGCTTGCCGAACAAGATCGCAAGCTCGTTGATAAAGCCGATATTGATATCGCGCTGGGTGTTTTCGATCACCTTTGCAGCCTCGGCGACCTTTATGCTGCTAGCGCGAAAGGTGCCGTTTTGCAGGATGCTAAGATAGACGCTATCTACGACGTCTAAAGCCTCCGCAGTGCTTGCCGAGACGATCTTTTTGATCTTCGTGACGGTGTGAATTTTATCGCCCGGATTGATCCGCTCGGGCGAATATCCGCAGAAAAAATCGCGGTTAAATTTTAGCCCGCTGGCTCGCTCCAATACTGGCACGCAGTCCTCCTCCGTAGCGCCCGGATAGACGGTGCTTTCATACACGACGATGTCGCCCTTTTTAAGCACGGCTCCGACGCTTTCGCTGGCCTTTAGTAGCGGCGTAAGATCGGGGCGATTTAGCCTATCTACGGGCGTAGGCACGCACACGATATAAAAATTGCTCTGCCTCATATCATCCAGCTTTGCGCTAAATTTAAGCCCGTTTTTAATCGCCGCAGCAAGCTCCTCGTCGCTAAGCTCCAGAGTGCGGTCGTGCCCGCCGCGCAGCTCGTCTATGCGCTCTTGCGAGACGTCAAAGCCTACGACCTCGTGTTTCGCCGCAAACGCCGCCGCCAAAGGAAGCCCCACGTAGCCAAGTCCGATTATCGCTATTTTCATTTTTCCCTCATTTGCTTTCATATTTTCCTCTTTTCTTTGCGTTAAATTTCATCGTTAATTCCGCAGCTGCACGGGCATACGACGCGAATTTAATAGCGCCGCGTCTTTAAATTAAACAGCTAAGCTCACTCGCCGTTTTACTTGCGCTTATTTGCACGGCGGCAAATTTAAAATTTTGCCTTGATACGGAATTTTACGCCGCACCGAAATTCTGTATTGCAATAAAACTCCACCACCTTAGCGCAGCGAGCGGCACAGCATAAAATCCCGCGTCGCGATAGAATTTCATCTTCGTGCCGTTAAAATTTTGCGCCGCTAAATTTTACGCCGCCAAAATTCCGCGCCGTAAAATTTAAACGCCTTAAAATTTCAAAAGTCGCGCTAAATTCCGTGAAATTTCGTCGCCGCAAAATTTTAAAAAACCTCGCGAAATTTAGCAAATTTAATCTTTAATTTCAACTGCCTCATCCTTGATCTCGACCTTTTGCGTGGCGTTTGCGTCGGCTGCGGGCTTTAGATAGCCCTCCTCTATCAAAATTCCTACCGCCCGCTTAAAGATCGGCAGCGCATTTTGAGCGGCGTAGTAGCTGCCCCTTTTAGGCTCACGCACCAAAACGCCGATCGTGTAGCTGGTGTCCGCATCGTTGGCAAAGCCAAAAAACGAGCTGTTATAGGCGCTCGAATAGCCGCCTCCCTTGGCGATGCGCGCAGTGCCCGTCTTGCCGCCGATTTGCAGCCCCGCTACCCGCCCCTTGCGCCCAGTGCCGCTCTCGACCGTTTTGATTAAAATTCCTTTAATCACGTCGGCGGTAGGTTTAGAGATTACCTGGCGGGTTTCGCTTTCGTTGACGATGTAAGTTTTGCCGTTATTTTCTAGATTTTCAACTAGGCGCGGACTAATCATGATGCCGCCGTTGTTAAAGACGGTATAGGCATTGAGCATCTGAAGGAAGGTCATCTGGGCACCGTAGCCGTAGCTGATCGTGGCTTTGTAAATTTTATTATTCAGGCTTTTGATACTAGGTATATTTCCACTTTGCTCATACGGCAGATCGATACCCGTTTTTTGCGACATACCAAAGTTCATAAGCCCATCATAAATAGCCTGCCCCTCCAGCCGCTCTGAAATTTTAATCATTCCAATATTTGAGCTGTGGATGATGATCTCCTCGCCGCTCATCTGCTTAGCCGGGTGCGTGTCGCGGATCGTGCGAGTACCAAGCTTATAGCTGCCGTTATAGGTGTTGATGATCTCGCCGGGCTTTACGGCTTTGGCATCATAGGCGATTGCGAAAATTATCGGCTTCATAATCGAGCCCACTTCGTAGGCGTATTCGCTCGCGGTAAAATTTAAATTCTTAAGATCGTTTTTCGTGATGTTTGAGGGGTCATAGCGGGCATTGGTCGCGAGGGATAAAATTTTGCCCGTTTTGGAGTTCATAATGCCCACCACGATTTCTCGTGCATCGTAATTATCAGCGCCCTCATCGCTTAGGCGCTCTATCTTTCTTTGCAGCGTTAGTGGCACGCTTAGACGGACGTTGTAGCCGTCGATCCTGCCCGTTTTTTTGCTGCTACGCTCTAGGATGATGTTGCCGCCGATATCGCGCGGGCCCACGATAAACTCATCTCTAACCGGCGCTAGATAATACTCATAGTACTTCTCGATCCCTTTGATACCACTAACCTTGGTGATGCCATCAACCTCTTTTTTATTGATATAGCCGATTAACGGAGTGAGCGAATCACCGACATTGTAACTGCGCTTTTCGCCGCTTTCGGTCACGCTCATGCGGATAGGAGGATTTAGCCTGCCGTTTGAGCCTATGAAGCTGACAAAGACCTTTTTTAAATTTAACTTATACGCAAGCTCTTTTAGATGCACGGCGGTTTTGGCGTCGATCTTATACGACAGCACGGTCGTGCCGCCAGAGCCCTCGATCGCGCTTTTGACGCGCTTTTCGCTATCGCCCGTGTAGATGCAGTATAGCCGCACGAAAAGATCAAGCTTGTTTTTATCGATGCTTCGCGCATCGACGCTAACTTTGTAGAGTTTGACGGAATTTGCCGCGACGTAGTTGTCTTTTGCGATTATCGCGCCGCGGATCGCGCTGTTGGTTTCATTGACATCCAGGCGCGGTAGCTTGCGCTCAGTACTGCCCCAAAAATATAAAATCGCCAAAAATACAAAAAGCGCCGCCGGCACGAATATAAACATCACGATAATCATACCGACCGAGGAGCTTTTATCTCTTTGCCACATATTATTTCTTTAAAATTCTAAATTCCGCGCATTTTTACGCTGCCGCATTTCAAGCTTTGGCTCAATGCTGCGCTCCGCGCGGAACTTTAAGATCCGCAAAGCGCTCAAAGCCACTATCTTGCGCGCTAAGCTCAGCAAATAGAGCGAGGAATTCCGCTCGCGGCATCTCTTTAGCACCCATAAATTTCAGATGCTCGTTCATAATCTGGCAGTCGATTAGAAAGCCGAAATTTGAAAGCACCTCACAAAGCCTAATCAGCGCGACTTTCGAAGCGTTGCTCTTTAGGCTCAGCATACTCTCGCCGCAAAACACACGCCCAAAAATTAGCCCGTATAGCCCACCCACAAGCTCGCCGTCCTCGTATGCCTCGACGCTGTGAGCGTAGCCGTCTGCTGCCAAACGCGAGTAAGCCTGCACGATATGCTCGCTGATCCACGTGCCGTCGCTCTCTTTTTTGCGCACGTCTTTGCAGCGCTCGATGAAGCCCTTAAAATTCGCGTCAAATTTCACTTCATATCGCTTAAGATAGGGCTTGATGGACTTTTGCACACGCACTTCGCGCGGATCAAGCACCGCGCGCGGATTGGGCGACCACCATAAAATCGGCTCATCCTCGCTAAACCACGGAAATATCCCTGCGCTATAAGCGCTAAGCAAGCAATCCTCGCTCAGATCGCCGCCGCTTGCAAGTGGCGCAAAAGCGGGCGCATCCATGGGATCTGGAAAATCGTAAAACCGAGCCATTATTTAACGACACTGCTTTGAGCTAGTGCGGGTTGCTTTTTTTCTATCTGCGGCAAAGGCGTAGAAGCAAAGCTAAAGCTTAGCTCGCCATCTTTTACGCTCACGCTAACCAAGCCGCCCTCTTGCAGCGCGCCAAAAAGCAGCTCGCCGCTTATATGATCGCTGATCTGAGAGCTGATCTCGCGCTTTAAATTTCGCGCTCCAAACTCGTCCGAATAGCCGCGCGAGATAATCAAATCTTTTGCTTCCTTGCTTAGGCTAATCTTTACGTTTTTTAGCTGCGACTCCAGCTCACCGATAGTTTTATCCACGATCTTTTCTAAAATTTCGCTGCTTAAGCGGTTGAAATTTATGATTTTATCGATACGATTGCGAAATTCTGGCGCAAAAAAGCTTTTTATGGCACTATCTACTTTATAGCTCTCGTCCTTCGTAAATCCAACTTGCGGCGCTTCTTTCGTGCCTAAATTCGACGTCATTATTATGATCGTATTTTTAAAATCGGTCGTAACGCCGTTGTTATCGGTAAGACTTGCGTTATCGAAAATTCCTAAAAAAATATTCGTCATGCTAGGATGAGCTTTTTCTACCTCATCAAATAAAATGACGCTGTAAGGGTGCTTTTTGATATTATTCGTTAAAATTCCGCCATTTTCAAAGCCCACGTATCCAGGAGGTGCTCCGATGAGCCTCGAGACGCTGTGAGCTTCCATATATTCACTCATATCGTAGCGCTCAAAATGTACTCCAAGCTGCGCGGCTAAGACCTTGGCTAGCTCACTTTTGCCCACGCCGCTACTACCTGCGAACAAAAATACGCCGATTGGGGAGCTTGCGCCTCCAAGCCCGGCGTAAGAGCGTAGAAGCGCCTTACAAAGACTGCTAACCGCTTCGTCTTGACCGAAAATTTCACGCTTGATATTGGCTTCCAGATTTTTTAGTACCTGTTTATTATCGACACTACTGCTTAAATTTGCGATATTCGCGCTAATCGAAAGTGTATTTACTAAATCATCCTTACTGATTTCAAGAGGAGCTTCGTGTGGCTTAAACGCAAAGCTCGCGCCCACCTCGTCGATGAGATCAATGGCGCTGTCGGGAAGGAATTTATCGCTTTGATATTTTTTAGCAAGCGTTACGCTATCACGCAAAATTTCGTCGCTAAATTTCACGCCGTGAAATTCCTCATATTTTTTGGCTACGCCTTTTAAAATTTCGACGCTATCGTCAATGCTAGGCTCGCTCACATCGATCTTACAAAACCTGCGGCTAAGCGCTTTATCCTGCGAAAACGAGCGGTATTCGCCGTATGTAGTAGCGCCGATGACCGATAGCTCGCCGCTTGCAAGCGAAGGCTTTAGGATGTTTGACATATCAAGTTCGTTGCGATTGCCCGTGCCTGCGCCAACGATCGTGTGAATTTCATCGATAAATAAAATCGCATTTTGATTAGCGCTAAACTCGTCTATGAGATCCTTTAGCCTCTCCTCAAACTCCCCGCGCAACGTAGTGCCTGCGATCAGCGCGCCAGCATCAAGGGCGTAAATCACCTTGTTTTTTAGCTTTTCTGGCACTTCGCCGCGGACGATTTTTAGCGCGATGCCCTCGATGATCGCGGTTTTACCAACCCCTGCTTCGCCCACTAAGATCGGATTATTTTTCTTGCGGCGACAGAGGGTTTGCAGCGTCTTTTCGATCTCTTTTTCGCGTCCGATGAGTGGATCGATCTTACCTTCAAGCGCAATTTTATTGAGATTCGCTGTATAAAGTGAGCTAGGTGAGTCCTTTTTAATATCGCGCTCGTTTATGGCGTCCTTTTCACCCTCAAACGCAGGCTCAAATTCCGTATTCTGCCACTGTCTGCGGCTTTCGTCATAATTCATCGCATGCGTGATATCATCGATATCGTATGAGTTTAGCTTAATCGCTGCGGCTTCGTCGCGAGAAACGACCTCATCACGGTGATCGAAAGCAGATTTGTACTTTCGCACAATGAGCTCAAAAATCGCGGCATTGATACCGTAGTGATTTAAAATTTTAGTGCAGTCGTTTTCCTTATCATTTAGAATTTTAAGCATAAAATCAAGCTCGTTTTTAGGCTCTTTAGCGTTATTTAATTCAGTATAGAACTGCTTAAATTCTATCGTCTGCGCCGGATCCTTACCGCTTGATTTAGGCATCATATCCAAAAGCCCGCCCAGATTATCCAAGATATTTAGATAGTTAATATCCGGAATTTCTTTGGCGATGAGCCCATGGAAGGGCTTATTGTATTTAAAAATCGCATAAACTACGTGCGAAGTGGTGATATATTCGTCCTCGCCGTCATTTGCGACGCTGATTGCTTGTTCGAAATGTTTGTTTAAAAAAAATCCTATCATTGCTTTCCTTTAAATTTAATCCTCTTCGATCTCGCATCTAAGAGGGAATCCTGCCGCCTTTGCCGCTTGTAAAACCGCTTGTTGCTTGCACTCGGCTATCTCTTTAGGATACGCGCCGCAAACTGCGCGGCCCTGCTTATGAACTTTCATCATTAAATCTACGGCGTCGTTAAAGTTTTTGGCGAAAATCTCCATCAAAATATAAACCACGAAATCCATCGTCGTCACGTCGTCGTTGAGTAAAATCACTTTATACGGACGAGGCACAAAAGATTTTGTTTTGGCGTGAGTGCGAATCTGCACGCCGGTTTTAGTTGCCATTTTTTATCCTGGTGATATCGCTTTTTATCACATCGGTATCGACCATGCCTAAGTAATACGGCTTGCCCCGCTCATCGCCCTCATTGATGTCGGTAAGCCTTTGATATTTTCCATCTTTAAGTACTACCTTAAAAGGGATCGAAAGCGCGTGGCGATAACCGATGTCGCTTAAAATTTGACCCACTATGCGCTCGTTTTGTTTGGAGTTGGCGATGAAATAATATGCGTTAAACTTTTTCGTAAAATTTTCGATCACCTGCGCATCGGTAATGTCCTCGAAATATATTAGCCCGACCATCAGAAAATCCGCGGAATTTTTTAGCTGAAAGTCCATCAGATGCGGCGCTTCGATGCGGCACGGCTGGCAATACGTACCGAAAATATCAAACATTAAAATTTTATCGCTGTCCGCGAGCTTAAAGCCTTTTTCGGTGCGCTCGATCGTTACCTCGCCGCCTACGACGCTTTTAAGCGTAAGGCGCTCGCCCGTTTTAAACGGCGTAAAAGCTACCTCCTCGCCGCTCTCTCCACCAATACGCTCGCCACTTTTATCTTGAGTGGAATTTTTTGCCATCTGATTCTCGCTCGCGGTAGGATTCTCGCCCGCAGAGCCCGTCTTTTTCTGCGAATCATCTCCACAGCCACTTAAAACAAAAATCGCCAAACATAATAGTAAAAATTTCTTCATTGCATTTCCTTCGGGTTTAAATTTAAGCCCGCATTTTAACCAAAGTTTTGTGAATTTAAAATGAATGCTTGTCGTATCGCTTCATCGCGCTTTGCGCTTCGCGGTCGGCTTCCTTGCGCTTTAGCGATTCGCGCTTATCGTGCAGATTTTTGCCTTTTGCTAAAGCGATACGCGCCTTTACGCGGTTTTTATCATTGAGATACAGCGACAAAACTACGATGGTAAGACCCTCTTTGCTAACCGCGCCAAGCAGTTTGTCGATCTGCTTTCTGTGCATTAAAAGCTTTCGCGCCGCCCCTTCGTCTGGACGAAAATGCGCGTTTGTGCTCTCAAGATAGCTGATATGCGCGTTTAGCAAAAACAGCTCGCCGCGGATCACGCGACAAAAGCTATCTTTGAGATTGCCCCTGCCCGCGCGCAGGGCTTTGACCTCGCTGCCCTTTAGCACGATGCCCGCTTCAAAGCTTTCAAGTATCGTAAAATCGTGAAATGCCTTGCGATTTTTACTCAGTTCTTTCATCTTTTTCCTTCTAAATTTGGCTCTAAGCTTAGCCCGATTTTGCTTAAATTTAAAAGCGGTCGCGGCGGAATTTTAAATTTTAGCTTTTAAATTTTAACCGCGCGCCTTGGAATTCTTATTTTAAAAAAAACACGCTGCTGCCGCTGCCGCTTAGAAACATATCGCGATACTTGCTCATCTGCGGATATAGCTTTATGCACGGCGCGAAAAGATCGTTTAGCCGAGGGCTGTCGTATCGCGCTAGCAGCTGCTCGCTACTTAGGCTAAGCATCTGCCGAGCCTGCGCGGCGTTTATGTTTTGCATAAAGCTTGCGCGAAACTCGTTATAAACCGCGCCGGTAGAGCAAAAGATCGCGGGCGTTAAAATTTCGATCGCAGGCAGGCGGTCCTCGAAAGGCTCGATGATCTCGCCGATACCGCGCACGTTCGCAGCCTCAAGTCCGCTAACAAAAAACGCGACGTCTGCGCCGATATTTTGCGCGATTTTGGTAAGCCGCTCGCGCGGAATTTTTAAGCCTAATTCCTCGTTCGCAAGCCGCAAAAACGCCGCCGCGTCGCTACTGCCGCCACCAAGACCCGCGCCGATCGGAATACGTTTTTTAAGCACGATCTTGTGCGAGCCGAAAAACTCCGCAAGCTCGCGCGCAAAGCCCGCCTGCTCAAGCGCCGCCTTGGCTTTTAAAATTATATTGTCCGCGATCTGCGCGGCGCCGCATTCAAGCGCAAAGCCGCTCGCGCGCTCAAAGCTTATCTCATCAAAAAGCTCCCTGCGCAGCACGAAGCGCGAGGCGATCTCGTGGTAGCCGCCGCGCGTGCCGACGACTTTTAAAAAAACATTGATCTTTGCATAGGCCTTCAAATTTTACTCCTTCTGCGCCTAGGCGCGCTTGCGTTAAATTTAGCCCTCGGCAAGCCCATCTGGCGCGATTAAAATTCCGATCCGTGCGCGAGTTAAATTTCAGCCTGCGGCACGCCCCGTCCAGTGCGATTAAAATTTTAAAACCGCGTGCCATGAAGTGTGCACCGCGGAATTTAGCCCGCGATCGCGGCGCCCGATACGTAAATTTTATAAAGCACGGAAATTCAGATCCGCAACGCGCGCAGCTAAATTTCAATCCGCGGCGCAAATCTATCCGCGTGATTAAAATTCTAAACCGAGCCGCCAATCGAGGTCGCACAGCTGTATGCTGCGCCAGATCGTAAATTTAGCTTAGCGGTATGCCGCCCGCTGCAAAATCAAACCCGTCGGTGCAGACTACGTATTAAAATTTCATTCGACAAAAGCTGCTTGCTGCGCCGCAATAAGCCCCAACCTGCGCGCTTTTTAAATCATTAAATTTTAATCTCGCGGCGCGTCGTAATCGCGCACCGAAAAGTGGATTTAAACGCCGCTGCGCCGCGTTTAAATTTAACCCCGCGGATTTATGCCTTTCGAGAGAGTGCCGCCTGCCTAGCCGCACGTTGAAATTTATACCGCTTAAGGCCGATTTACGATCTGTGCGCAACAAAAAAAGCGTGATCGCTCGCTGCTCCGCACGATAAAATTTAACCGCACATAGCAGCGTCCTATGCGAGTAAATTTAAAACGCGCCGTATTCATGATCGCTTCAAAATTTCAAGCTCGAACCGTCCGATTAAAATTTAGCAGCAGGCTAGAGCCGCTGATTAAAACGCGCCGCCTGCGATCGGAACGTCGTTCCAAAGATAGCGCGCCTCGCCCGAGCTTATCTCGATGATCGAGTAAAAATCGCCGCAGATAAGCAGATAGCGGCCGTCCGCGCGGCTCGCCAGATCCTTTGCGGCGAGCTTCTTGCCCAAGATTACGTCGCGCGCGTCGCCGTCGTAAAAGTTTGGCGCGAGGTCCAAAAACTCGAGCGGATTTAGTGCTGTCTCATCCGCAAAGCGCGGATCTTGCAAGCAAAAAGCCCCTTCGCTTTCTCGCCTAAGCGCGCTTAGCGTGCCCGTGGCGCCTAGCTTTTCTGCTAAAATTTGCGCGAAAGAGCGCACGTAGCCGCCCTCGCTAAGTGCTACGCGAAAGCTCACGAAGGGGTGAGCGTAACTTAAAATTTCGGCATCAAAAACTCGCATCGAGCTCTCTTTTAAGCTCACCTCTTCGCCCGCACGAGCGAGCTTGTATGCGCGCACGCCGTCAATTTTCTTGGCGCTGAAAGCGGGCGGGATAAATTTTATCTCGCCGCGCATTTGCGCCACCGCGGCGTCTAAAACCTCGCGCGAAAGCGGCGGAATTTGTTCCACGCGCCCTATGTTTTCATTATCGCCGCTTGGGCTTTGCGCGCCCAGCCACAACGTCGCAGTGTAAACTTTAGGCTCCTTTTTCAAAAATCTAAAAAAGCGCGCGTATTGCCCAAACGCCACGATCAGCGCGCCGCTCGCAAAGGGATCGAGCGTGCCGCTAAAGCCCGCCTTTTTCACGCCGTATTTGCGCTTAAGAGCGCTTAAAAATTTATTGCTGCCGATGCCCGCGGGCTTATCCGCCAAAAACAATCTATTCATAAGAGCCGATCTTTTCTACGAAATTCGACATTATCACGCGTGAAATTCCGCCGAAATTTATAGTGAGTCGGTCGCCATTTACCGCCGTGATCTGTCCGATCCCAAATAGCTTGTGTTTGATCAGCTCGCCCTTGCTAAAGCCGCTGCTTTGCTCGCGCGGAGGCTCTTTAGCCACCAAACCCGCCTCGGATATAAACCTGCTAGCATCGAGCCTCTCGCGCTTGCCGCGATAAAAGCGGCTAGCGGCAAAGCTAAGCGTGAGAGTGCGTTTGGCGCGCGTAATCGCTACGTATGCGAGCCTACGCTCCTCCTCGATATCATTGCTGTCGCCCAAAAGCGGGAAAAAGCCCTCCTCCAGTCCGATTACGAAAAGGTGCGAAAACTCAAGCCCTTTGCTGGCGTGCACGCTCATTATATTTATCGCATCGCCCATGATCGCGTCTTGATCGCTAAGAAGGCTCAGCTCGTTTAAAAATTCCGCCAGATCAAAATCGGGCTTATTGCTCGCCTCGTCCTTCAGCATTGCCAAAAATTCGTCGATGTTTGCAACGCGATCGGCGCCGTCCGGAAGCGAGGCGTAGTAAGCCTTTAGCCCAAAAGCGGGCTCCAGCGCGTCTATTTTTTTGATAGTATCCGCTAGCGCGGAGATAGAAGCGATGCCACTTTTAAGCTCCGCTAGAGCCTGCGCCGCCTTGGCGCTAAGCCCCGCGTCCGGCTCGCTAAAAGCGTCAAATAGACTGATAAGCCTCAGGCGCGAAAGCTCCTCGAGCTTTGCCAGCGAGACCTTGCCGATGCCGCGCTTGGGCACGTTTATGATCCGCCTCATCGAAAAGTCGTCGTGCTCGTCGTTTACCAAGCGTAGATAGGCGATCGTATCCTTGATCTCGGCTCGCTCGTAAAATTTCACGCCGCCTACCATTTTGTACGGGATTTTGGCGCGATTCAGCCCCTCTTCCAGCGCGCGCGAAAGAGCGTTTACGCGGTAAAGCACGGCGATTTCAGAGGGCGCTACGCCGCTTGCGAGTAGCTTTTTTATGGCTTCTGCGATCTTTGCCGCCTCGATACTCTCCTCGTCTGAACGCAAAATTTCGATCTTTTCACCCCCGCCGTTCATGCTAGTAAGGCTCTTGCCTAGGCGGTTTTTGTTATGCGAGATGAGCTCGTTGGCGGCATTTAAAATTTCATCCGTGGAGCGGTAGTTCTGCTCGAGTTTGATAAATTTTACGTTTGAGAACTGATCTTTAAAATTTAAGATATTTTCTATCCGTGCGCCGCGCCAGCCGTAGATACTCTGATCGTCATCACCCACCACCACGAGGTTTTCGTGCGCGGCACAAAGCTTTTGCAGCAGTTTGAATTGAATGTCGTTGGTGTCCTGATACTCATCGACCGTGATGTAGGCGTAACGGCGCGAAATTTCATCGCATAGCCGCTCATTCGCGCTTAAAATTTTATACGGCAAGATCAGCAGATCATCGAAATCCACCAGATTATTCGCCGCCAAATACGCCTCGTAGCGTTTATATGCATCAGCGCAATGCGCGTAAAATCCGCTATACATCCTGCTTAGCTCGTCCTCTTCGCCCTTTAGAAGCTCGTCGATATCTTTAGGACCGATTAGAGAATTTTTGTAGGTTGAAATTTTAGCCGCCAATAGCGACGTGGGCAAATTTATCTCAAAGCCCTTGATGATCTTTTTCTTATCGTCGGTATCGATTACTTGGAAGTTTGCGCTGCGTCCAAGCTCGCTAATATGAAATTTCAAAAACAAAAGCCCGAATTTATGAAAGGTGCACAAAAGCGGCACGCTGCTTAAATTTAGCCCGCTTATCAGATTAAGCGCTCGCGAGCGCATCTCGGCGGCGGCTTTGTTCGTAAACGTAAGCGTGAGAGTATTTTCCGCAGGCACGCCGTTTGATAGCAAATAGGCAAGGCGTGCGGTGATCGTTTTAGTTTTGCCGCTGCCCGCACCCGCTAAGATTAGCATCGCTCCATCCACATGGCTCGCAGCCTCGCGCTGAGCGGGATTAAGACCTTCTAAAATATCACTCATTTTGAGAAAATTTTACGCGATTTTTCGCGCTTAAGCCACTCAGACTCGGGCTGGGAGAAATTTACCGCGATGGGCTTGCCGTCCACGACGATCTGTAAGACCGCATAAAACGGCACGCTAAGCGTGCTTGCAAAATCCTGCGGCCCAAATCCCGCCTCGAAAACCAGCTCATCCTTGCTAAGGTGCGCGCTAGAGAGCGTGTATTCCTCCAGCTGCAAAAAGATCGCGGGCATTTTGAAGCTTTTTAAAATTTCCTCCGGCAGCGACGGGTCAAATTTTATCTGATCCGTCCTCGCAACGATGCCAAATCCATATCCAAGAGCCAAAACGTAATCCAAAACCGCGCTTATATTTGCACTGCTCGCAGCGATAAATTTATCGTCTTTTAAAATTTTATCTATCATCCTAACCCCTCACAAACTCATCTACAAGCGCCGCGACCTGCTCTATGCCGATGCGCCAAAACTCGCTTTTATTGATATCAAAGCCGAATTTCGCCACTAGCTTTTGCGGCTCGTCACTACCGCCTGAGCTTAAAAACTCGGTGTAAATTTGAACGAAATTTTCGAGCCTGCCGCTCTTATACAGCCCGTAAAGCGCGAGCACCAAAAGCTGCGCGTAGGCGTAGGAGTAGCAGTAAAACGGCGTATGGACGAAGTGCGGGATGTAGCTCCACCAGCTTTTGTAATGATCCTGCAAGATTAGCTCGCCCGCAAACATCTTGCGCGACTCCTCCATCCAAAGCTCGTCGATCTGCCCCGTGCTTAGCTCATCCGCGCTTGCATGCACGCGCCGCTCAAAGGTCGTAAATCCGATCTGGCGGTAAAGCGTAGCGAAGATATCTTCGATCTTTGCCGCAAGCATCGCTCTTAGCGCGGCCTTATCGCTTGCAGTCTGCGAGGGCATATCCGTATCGCTCGCTGCGTATTCACACGAATTCGCAGAGCCTTGCGAAGCAGCGTGTTTTACGGCGTGCTCGTTTGGAATTTCACCGCCCCGAGCCTCTTGCGAAGCGCTGCGTTTAAAATTTTGCGAGTCGTTTAAATTTGAAAAATTTTCGCGCATATAATCAAACACCAACATCTCGCAGAAAACCGACGCGGTCTCCGCCGTCGTTAGCGGCGTGAAGGAGTTAAAATAGCCCACGCCGTAGCTTAGATACTGATGTATCGCGTGCCCAAGCTCGTGCGCGAGGGTAAATACGTCGCGGCGCTTGCGCGTAAAATTTAAAAGCACGAAAGGGTGCGTATCGCGCGAGCCCGAATGCGAAAACGCGCCGCTTTGCTTATTTTGCGCGGGCATCGCGTCGATCCAGTTTTGCTCAAACGCGATCAGCGCGATCTGCTTAAATTTCGGGCTAAATTTTTCAAACGCTGCAAGCACGATCTGCTTAGCCTGCTCGAAGCTAAACTCGCTCTCATCGCCGCTAAGCGGCGCGTATCTGTCGTAATCATACAGCGCGTCGTAGCCTAAAATTTCGCGCTTTTTGGCGTAAAATTTGCCGACCAGAGCGAAGCTTCGCTCCGCCTCTGCGATCAGAGCATCGACGCTTGCGATGTTTATCTGATTTTCCTCATGCATCACCGCCTCGGCCTTATCGTAACCGCGCAGCTCGCAGCGAATTTTAAGATCGGTTTTGATCATATTGTAGATGTAACCAAGCAGGTGGGAATTCTGCTCTAGCACCGCACTTAGCGAGGCTGCGGCGTCCTTTCGCACCTCGCGATCAGAGCTATGAAGTAGGCTTAAAATTTCCTCCTCGCCAAGCTTGCGCCCGCGAAAATCAAAGCTCATCCGCGCCATACTCTCGTCAAAAAGCCGCGAAAACGCCTCGCCGCTTACGGGCGAAGTTTTTAAAAGCACGCTTTCTTGCGGCAGGCTTAGCTGGTGGGCCTTGCGCTGCTTAAGCAGGCTCAAATAGTATCGAAATCTCCCGCTTCCTGCGATAAACTCGTCCTGTTTTGCGGCGTCAAGCTCGTTAAACTCGAGCTCGAAAAAGAGCAGGCTCTGCGAAATGTCGTTGCAAGCCTGCTCCGTCTTAGCCTGCTGCGCCCCAAGGCTCGTATCTCGCGCGAATCTTAGATGCGCAAAGCTCATTATCTTTCCGATCTGCTCGCTGATGCTCTCATAAAGCTCAAGCGCGCCTAAAAACTCCTCCGCGCTAAGAGCGCGCAGCTTATCTTTAAATTTAAGCTCAAAATCCCTAGCCTGCGCGAAGGCGCTATCTATCGCGCCGCTAAATTCCGCTTCGTTTGCAAACAGCTCGCCTAAATTCCAATTCATCGATTTCCTTTTAAAATTTTTGGATAATTTTATCAAAAAAGAATAAGTAAAATTTTAAAAACCGCGAGATCTGCCGCCCAGCGGAATTCGCGGTAAAATTTTAAGGTGAGTTATTTTTGCATACTTTGCGACGCGATCGCCGTAAAAATCACGTCGGTAGAGCTATTGATCGCGGTTTCTACCGAGTCTTGGATCACGCCGATGATAAAGCCGATCGCGACGACCTGCATTGCGATATCGTTTGAGATATTAAAG
Organism: uncultured Campylobacter sp.; assembly: GCF_938041645.1. GTDB lineage: Bacteria > Campylobacterota > Campylobacteria > Campylobacterales > Campylobacteraceae > Campylobacter_B. The sequence continues at coordinate 24,416 of NZ_CALIST010000027.1, forward strand.
AGCGAGCACGCAAGCGGTATCAGCATCAATGAGCCGCCTGGCACGCCGCTAGCGCCGCACGCACCGACCGCCGAGACCACGCAAAGCAGTAGCGCCGTCCAAAAATCGGGGCGCACGCCGAGCGTATGAGCCGCAGCAAGCGCCAAGATCGCGATTACCACCGCAGCGCCCGCCATATTTATCGTAGCTCCCAAAGGGATCGAGATCGAGCTTAGCTCGTCGCTGATGCCGAGCTTTTTGCATAAATTTAAATTTACCGGGATATTCGCCGCCGAGCTGCGGGTGAAAAACGCCGTGAGACCGCTTTCGCGTAGGCAGGTAAATACGAGCGGATATGGATTTTTCTTAATCACCGCAAAGACGATGAGCGGATTTATCACGAGAGCTACGAACGCCATCGCACCTACTAGCACGACTACGATTCGCACGTATCCAAGCAGCGCATCGACGCCGGTTTGATACACAGTAGAAGCTACTAGACCGAAAATTCCAAACGGCGCGAGCTGGATTACGAACTGCACGATTTTGGTTACCGCTTCGCTCAGATCGGTAAAAATTTTCTTTGTTTCATTAGTGCAAAATTTAAGCGCGACTCCAAGACCTATCGCCCAGGTTAAAATTCCTACGTAGTTTCCGTGCGCGATAGCGTTTAGCGGATTATCTACGACCTTAAAAAGTAGATCTTTTAGCACGATCCAAACGCTCGCAGGAGCGGTATTTTCCGCCGCGCCAACATTGCTTAGAGCAAGCTGAGTCGGGAATAAAAAGCTAGCCGCCACTCCCACGCACGAGGCTAAAAAGGTGCCTACGATATATAGAACAACCACGCGTTTTAAGCCGCTTGCGCTGCCGTATTGTTTATTTACGATCGAGCTTAAAATCAAGATAAAAACTAAAATCGGAGCTACCGCTTTAAGGGCGCCTACGAATAAATTTCCTAAAATTTCCGCAAAAGCTACTACGTTTATTAAAAACGAAGTGTGCTCTGCCGCAATATCGCCTGCCGCTGAACGTGCGACAAAGCCCAAAATGGCGCCTATTATCAAGCCTGTAACTATGCGCAGAACTAGATTTTTATCTTTGTAGCTAGCTACTAATTTTTGAATCGAACTCATTTTTTACCTTTCAATCAAAACGTCGTTTGAAATATATCGAAATTTTATTTAAGCACATTTAAATTTGAGCGAAATTTCGTAATTTTTAGTCAATTTTAAAACCTCGTTAGATAAAATGGCGCGAAATTCTAATTAGGAGCAGATATGTATCTTTTCACAAGCGAGGTAGTAAGCCCCGGACATCCCGATAAATGCGCCGATATCATCGCAGACAGCATCGTGGATGAAATTTTAAAACAAGACCCCAACGGGCGCGTAGCAGCGGAGGTTTTCATCGCGGGCAAACACGTAGTAATCGGCGGCGAAGTAAACGCCAAGATCGATTTTACCCACGACGATTACCGCCACATCGTAAAGGGCGCGCTTAGCGAGATCGGCTACAACGACAACCCTCATTTCACACGCGCGCAGTGCCTGCATCCGCAGGATCTGCAAGTGGACGTATTTTTAAACCAGCAAAGCCCCGACATCAACCAAGGCGTCGATCAAGAGGGCGGCGAGATCGGCGCGGGAGATCAGGGTATAATGTTCGGCTTCGCAAGCTGCGAAACGAAAAATTTTATGCCGGCTGCGATTACCTACGCAAGGCTTCTTTGCGATCACGTCTATGCTTACGCAAAATCCCATCCTAACGAGCTTGGCGTAGATATTAAGACGCAGGTTACGGTCGATTACGGCACGAAGAGCAATTTTGAGGAGTGCAAACCGCAAAGCATCCATACGATCGTGGTTTCAGCGCCATGCGTCGAGAGTATGAGCATCGAGCGCGTCCGAGATCTGATCGGAAATTTGATCGATTCGGCGGGGCTTCCGAAAGAGCTTTACGACAAAAACAAAACGATCATCTACATCAATCCGACCGGCCGCTACGTAAATCACAGCTCGCTTCACGACAGCGGCCTAACGGGGCGCAAACTGATCGTAGATAGCTACGGCGGCTACAGCCCGATCGGCGGCGGCGCTCAAAGCAGCAAAGACTACACTAAGGTCGATCGCAGCGGGCTTTACGCGGCGCGCTACATCGCCAAAAACATCGTCGCGGCGGGGCTTGCGAAAAAATGCATCGTCCAGCTCAGCTACGCAATCGGCGTGGCTAAACCGGTAAGCGTCAGCGTCGATTGTATGGGGACGAATTTAGGCGCGGCGGGCGACGATGAGCTATCCGCTTTCGTGCTTGAAAAATTCCCGCTCACTCCGCGCTGGATCATCGATAAATTCGGCCTTGATCGCCCCGGCAAAGGAAGCTTTCTCTACGCCGATGTCGCAGCGCGCGGACAGGTCGGAAATGACGAATACCCGTGGGAACAGCTCGATAGCGTGGAGCTTTTTAGGGCTTTGAAATAAATTTTATTCTACGGCGCCTACATTTTGCGGCTAATTTTATAAAGTTTAGCCACAATTTAACCACGTAAATTTTAATCCGTAGAATTTAAGCGTATCGCTAGCAAAACCTCCAATAGCGGCGAGTGCAAGCCGTATTTGCGAACGGATCAAATTTACGCGCATTCGCCGGTAAAACCGCATTTAAAATTCCGCCGCCAAATTTAAAGCATTATTCAAAGCCGATAAGCATCGATTATTAAAAGCTGCTGAACACCGAAGCTATGATTAAATTTAACGTAAATTTAGCGCCGAGACCGCATTATGCGAAGCTCTGCACTGCGCCGATACCTGCGCCGCAAAATCGTAAAATTTAAAATATCGTAAAGTGTAAAGCAAGGAAAGACTGGGCGTGTCCGCAAGGACGCTTTGCAATAGCATAAAGCAGGCTTTAAAACTCGCGGTTATCCGCTCGTAGCAACAAAATACCGCCCATTCTTTGTAAGAGCGTAAAGGTGCGCTTAAAACTTTACGAATTTTATATTACTGGCGAAACTGCTAATTAAAAGAAAGGTACAAAATATTTTATAAAACGCTGTTTGCGGCGCCGTGGCACTTCTTTTGACGCCTTGCAAAAGAATAGAAGACGGGCTTTCAAACCGCAAAGATGCAATAAATTTAGAGGTATTTTGCAAATTTATCGGTAGCTTCGCAAGATTTGCGCGGCAGAATTTTAAAAATTTAAAAATTTGACCCCGAAAACCGAGCAGCCCATCTTGCAAAGCAAAATTTTGCCCGCGTGAGCTTGCGATCCGCTACTTTACTCGATTTTGCGAGAGCTTGCGATTTTGCACGATCCCGCCCGATTCCTACGCGAGTTCGCGACCCCGCAATTCTACGCGATCCTTGCGCGATTCCGCGCCGAGTTTCATCAGTCGGCGCGATAGATCGCGTAAATTTAAAGATTATTTGGTTTGATTGGTTTCGGTTTTCGGCGCGGCGGCGCTTGAGTTTATATCGCCTCCGGGCGCGCTGATCGGCTGCGGCACCGAAATTTCTTTAACCGAAGCAGTGAAATTCTGCTCGGCTTCAACATCGCCAGTTTTTTCGATATATGTAAAATCACCCATCTTCGTCCACGTTCTAGCTTTAGCTAAAAACGCCTTTTGGCTCTCCCAAATCTCTTTGAAATCGGGATTTTTCTCGCTTTCTTCGGCTAAAATTTCATCCGTCGCCTTGCGAAGCGCACGCATAATTTCAGGCGAAAAAGAGCGAATCTGAACGTTCGGATATTTCTTTTTGATCTCGTCCCAAATTATTACATTTTTATAAAACGTCTCGTTTTCTGCGTATTCGCGCGCCTTTGCGATAGAGGCTTCCAGGATATTTTGCAAATCCTTAGGAAGCTTCTGCCAAGTTTGTAGATTTATCACTATCTGCTGCTCGCTAGCGGGTTCTTGCCATCCCGTATAATAGTAATTTGCGACTTTGTGAAAGCCTAGAGGTATATCAAAGCTAGGACTTGCCCACTCAACCGCATCGATGGTACCCATCTCTAGCGCCATATATAGCTCACCTACCGGTATCGTAGCGACTGCGACGCCAAGGCGGCTCATAACCTCCCCGCCAAAGCTTGGAATTCTAAATTTAAGCCCTTTTAAATCGTCTAGCGTATTAATCTCTTTTTTAAACCAACCACCCATCTGCATACCGCTATTTAGGATATTAAAGACCTTTAGATTGCTTTTAGCATAGAATTTATCCGCTAGCTCCTTGCCTCCGCCGAAGTAATACCAAGCGTGTTGCTCATCTTTCGTCATACCAAAAGGCACCGTCGTAAACAGCATATTTGCGCTATTTTTACCTTTATAATAGTAGCTCGCAGTATAGCCTAAATCGTATTGTCCGTTTTTGACCATATCATATATCGCAAAAGGCGCTTTATGTTTGCTAGGCGCGTCGATGCTGATTTTCAGCCTGCCATCAGACATACTATCTGCAAGATCTGCCATACGCTTGGCGACATCGCCTACGATAGGCATACTAAGCTCGTAAGTCTGAGCTAGCTTAAGGCGATAAATTTTCTTATCCGCGCCCCACAGCGACGTGGCTATAATCAAACTTAATCCGACAAGAATCGATTTTTTCATATACTACTCCCAAAATGAAATGGTGCGAATTTTATATAAAATCATCTAAATTCACGCTTTTATAACTAGCTTTTAAGCGAAATTTTCGCACAATTGTAGCCAAATTCGATAAGGAAAGGGCATGCAAGAAAAACATTACGAAGTAATCATCATAGGCGGCGGTATCACGGGCAGCGCACTAGCATACGTGCTGGCAGAATTTAGCGAGATCAAAAATATCGCTCTACTTGAAAAATACGAAGGGCTTGCGACGCTAAATTCTAAAGCCAGTGCAAATTCCCAGACGATTCATTGCGGCGACATCGAGACCAACTACGATTTGCAAAAAGCAACCGAAGTCAAGCGCAAGGCGGATATGATCGTGAAGTATTGCCAAAAGCACGGATATGAGAATAAATTTTTATTTCAGGGGCAGAAAATGGCTCTTGGCGTGGGCGAAAGTGAGGTAGAGCTAATTAAAGAGCGCTTTGAGAAATTTAAAGAGCTTTATCCGTATCTGCAGCTTTTTGACAAGGAAGAGCTCAAAAAAATCGAGCCCAAGCTAGTTTTTGACGGACGCGGCGAGGAGCGAGCGGAGGATATCGTAGCAATGGGCGTGCAATCGGGAGTTTACACGACGATCGATTACGGCGCGATGGCGAATTCCTTCGTGCAAAACGCTAAAAACGTGGAGGGTAAAACCTGCGATCTGCACCTAAATACCGAAGTGCAAAACATCACTAAAGTAGGCGATAAGTTCTATATCCGCACCGCAAATAGACTCTCGCTAAGTGCTGATTTCGTAGTCGTAGATGCGGGCGCACATTCGCTGTGGCTCGCGCACAAAATGGGGCTTGGGCAGGATCTTAGCACGATTTGCATCGCGGGCAGCTTCTATCTAACCAAGCAAAAGCTTCTAAATGGCAAGGTTTACATGATGCAAAACCCAAAGCTTCCATTTGCCGCGCTTCACGGCGATCCGGATTTACTCGCAGGCGGCTGCACGAGATTCGGCCCTACCGCACTTACGCTACCAAAGCTTGAGCGCTACAAGGGCTGTCGTTCGGTGCCGGAATTTTTTCAGTCATTAAATTTTGACATGGACGTAGCCAAGGTCATTTGGCAAAATTTTGGCGATAGCGAGGTAAGGGACTTCTTAATCCGCAATATAGGCTTTGAGATACCGATTTTAGGTAAAAAGCTTTTCGTCAAAAATGCGCGCAAGATCATACCTAGCATCCGCGAGGAGGATATTTACTATGCCAAGGGCTTTGGCGGCGTGCGCCCGCAAGTAATTTCACACTCGCAAAAAAAGCTGATTTTAGGCGAAGCTAGAATAGGCGAAAATCCGGGGATTATCTTTAATATGACCCCAAGCCCCGGCGCTACGAGCTGCTTAGGCAACGCACTTCGCGACGCAAAAAGTGCCTGCGAATATTTGGGAGTGAGCTTTGATGATACAAAATTTGACGCGGAAATGATGCGATAAAGAGGAATTTTTAAAATTTCGCTCGGGCAAGAATTTTAAAATTTTACTTCGGCGAGGATTTTAGAATTTTGCTTGCGCTTCATATATATAGAGAGTTTTAAAATTTCATTCAAACGCGAATTTTTAGAATTTAATCTGCACCGCAAGCTATGAAATTTTAAAATTTCGCCGTGCCGTAGAATTCTAAAATTCTCTCGAGCCATAAAATTTTAAAATTCCTTTGCCTAGCGAATTTTAAAATTTAGAAATTTCAAAATTTTGCGCAAAATTTCGCCTAATGCGGCGATAAATTTTAAATTTAAAGGAGAAAAGATGCTTAAAAAAACCAAAATCCTAGCGACCATCGGGCCCGCGAGTGACAGCGAGGAGATGATGAGCGCGATGGTAAAGGCGGGCTGCAATGCCTTTAGGATGAACTTCAGCCACGGCACGCACGAGTATCACGAGGCAAATTTAAACAAAATCCGCGCCGTAGAAAAGAGCCTGGGCGTGCGTATAGGCGTCTTTCAGGACATCAGCGGTCCAAAGATCCGCGTCGGCAAACTCGAGGAAAATTTTAAACTAAAAACGGGCGATAAAATCACCTTCCTTCCTCGCGAAATCATCGGTAAAAAGATCGCGGAAGGCGAATACGAGCTGTGTATCAACCACCCTGAAATTTTGCCGTTAATGAAGGTGGGCGAGTTCATCTATCTCTACGACGGCTCGATCCGCGCCAAGGTAGTCGCAGTAAGCGAGCAAGGCGTGCAAGCAGTGCTCGAAAACGACGGCTTTTTGAGCTCAAATAAGGGGGTGAACTTCCCAAACACCCGCCTAAATATCGACGTCATCACGCAAAAAGACCTCGCAGATCTGCGCTGGGGCGCAGCGCACGGCGTAAATTTCGTAGGCATCTCCTTCGTGCAGTCGCAAAACGACATCCTGCGCGTGCGCGAAATTTTAAACTCGCTGGGCTCAAAAGCTAAAATTTACGCCAAGATCGAGAAATTCGACGCTGTAGAAAACATCGAGCAGATCATCGAGGCAAGCGACGGCATAATGGTCGCGCGCGGAGATCTGGGCATCGAGATGCCGTTTTATGAGATCCCGCGCATCCAAAAGCGCATCATCGCGTTAGCCAACGCCCGCTCAAAGCCCGTCATCACCGCCACGCAGATGATGCTTAGCATGACCGAGCACGAGCGCGCCACCAGAGCCGAAATCAGCGACGTCGCAAACGCCGTGCTCGACGGCACCGACGCCGTGATGCTAAGCGAGGAAAGCGCCATCGGCAAAAACCCCGCAGCCGTGGTCGCCGCGATGAGCGAGACGATCCGCGAGACCGAAAAGATCTATCCTTACGATAAATTTAACGATTACGATTTCTACGACGAGACCGATATGATCACTTCGAGCACCGCAGCGCTTGCCGCAAGACTGGGCGTGGGCGCGATACTTTCGATCACGGGCTCTGGGCGCTCGGCGATCAAACTCGCACGCAACCGCGCTAAAATCGACATCATCGCAATCGCGCACGACGAGCAGACCGCGCACGCGCTAAGTCTCGTGTGGGGCGTAAATCCCGCGATGGTCAGGGAAAAAACGAGTATCAACTCGCTGCTCGCACGTATCATAAGCGAGGCTCTGCAGCGCGGGCTTATCGAAGAAGGCGGCACCTACGTGATGACGGCAGGCTTTCAAAGCGGCCATCCCGGCAGCACCGACTACATCCGTATCATCAAAAAAGATCAGATCGATTTCTACCGCGACGCGGCGAAAACGGGCTTTGAAATTAAAATTTAAAGCGTAGCCAAAGGTCATAAAGTCAGAGGCTGCAGCTAAATTTAATTTCGCTACGAGATTACGAGCAGCAACGTCGCGTTTATGTCGTGATAGAATTTGCTAAATTTAATTCCATTGCGAGATGACGGTGCAGGATTTAGCCGCTAAAACTTTGGTGGCGCTTCGGTGGCTTTATTTCGCGCAGATCAAGAACAAGCGTGTGAACAGTTACGCCATTGATTTTAGAGCAACAGCTAGTAGATAGATATGTTTTATACAAGGATACGAGCGATTGCAAGAGCGACTACGACAAATAGTTTTTATCGCTAGTTAACGATCAAAAGCGTGCAAAGTATAATCAGACGGTGTTTGTATGTGCATTCTCCGTGAACATTCAGGTGATTTAGACGCAAACTACGGTAATATAGAGTTCAAAAAGGTAGATAGCACTCTAGTCTCCATCAGTGGTAGGTGCGCTTTATCTACGATAGTGAGTTTGGGTTCAACGATAAGATCGAGATCGGCATGCAAGAATTACATGCTATAATGTTGATAGGAGCAATAGAACCCAAACACATGCAAGTACTTAGTACACAAAAAGGACAAAATAGATGATGAATAAAGAAGTTTCCAACTTTTGTAGAGATATTATTTATCTACAAAAAAATCAAGATATAATAGAAATCTATAAGTTATACTCGTATAATTCTCAAATATTTGAGAATTATACTTTTATGATTGGAACTAATGATGATACGTTTATACAACAAGATATTTTAAGGCAGATCACAAATTTAAAATATGATAAATTTTCTTTTAAAAGCTCGTTATCTGCCTACAAAAACATACTATTGCTGGATAAAAATCTCAGTAGAATCAAGAAAAATATTGACATATCTATAAATATCGACTCTAATTCCTTGGGGCTTTTTATTGAGAAAGATAAAAATAGTAATAGTTTTATTCCAAAAGGCATAGACAGCAACCCTATAGCAAAATTTGTGTTTGAAAATAACTTAGATATAAATCCGCAGCCTTATATAGATGAAGATCTTATGAATTCAAACCATACTTATTCGTTAGAATATGAAAAAGAATTACAAAAATATAATATAAAACTTAACAAACTAAGCGCTTTATTTAAATTTCAAAATTTAAATGTTAAAGATACGTCTTTACTTGATAATATAGTAAGACGCAGAATTTATTATTTTACACATAATTATCTAGACGAGGATTGCAAGCTTTGCCGTAATATGGATGGTTCTCCTATGTATTTGGATATAAGCAAAAAAGAGTATTGGTTAAATTTTAATGGATTTAAATATTCAAATCATACTTTTATATATTCCTATGTGTTATTAATGTTTGTAATATCATTTAAAAGGATTAGCTATAGCGAGAAAACTATAGAATTTTCAAAAATAATGAGAAAATCTGGACCTATTTTTTTAGAGGTATTAAATTTCGCTTATGAGTATTTTAAGGATAACTCCAAAATGACAGAATTTATGAATTTTGATATAAGACAGTGGAG
>NZ_CALIST010000028.1 GCF_938041645.1 uncultured Campylobacter sp.
AAAACCCTTTATTTCAGTATACTTTAATAAATTTCAGCTTAAGCAGATAAATTTTATCTTTTTATTGACGGACCTCAATGCTTATTGAAATTTAAATAGGTAAAATTCTCTCCCAATTTCAGTTAAAGGAGTGAGAATGGCAGAATATAAAAAGCTCTGGATGGCGCTTGTAGCGGTGCTCATCGTGGGCTTTAGTTTCTTGGGTTTTTACGGCGGCGAGGTGTATAGGCAGTCTCCGCCGGTGGTAAAATTTACCGATGCTAGCGGAGCTGAGCTAATCAGCACCGAGCGCATTTACCGCGGGCAGGAGGCCTGGCAGAGCATCGGCGGTATGCAGGTGGGCTCGATCTGGGGTCACGGAGCGTATCAGGCGCCCGATTGGAGCGCGGATTGGCTGCATAAGGAGCTGGTCGCGTTTATGGATATCAAGGCGCAGGAGCGTTTCGGCGTGAAATTTGACGCCTTAAATGACGAGCAAAAGGCGCAGATCAAAGCGCTTACAAAGGCCGAGTACCGCACCAACACCGTAAAAGACGGCACCGTTAAGCTAAGCGATGATCGCTTAAAGGCTATGGCGGTCGTAAAAGACGAGTACATGGGTGTTTTCGGAAACGATCCGCGCTTTAAAAAGCTTCGCGAGGATTACGCGATGAAGGAAAATACGCTCGCAAACGAGCAACACCGCGCCGAGCTCGTGGATTTCATCTTTTGGACTGCGTGGGCGGTTTCTACGGATCGTCCGAGCGGAGAGGCGACCTATACCAATAACTGGCCGCACGAGCCGCTAATAGACAATGTCCCTACCACGGAAAACGTCGTTTGGACGATCGCAAGCCTCGTTATTTTGCTTACCGGCATCGGCCTGCTAGTGTGGTTTGGAAATTTCTACGGCAAAAAGGACGAGGATTTCGAGGCTCCTGCGAAGCTTAGCGCAGATCCAATCGCCGCTTTAGCGCTTACGCCGTCGCAAAAGGCGCTCGGCAAATATCTTTTCGTAGCGATTGCGTTGTTTGCATTTCAAGCCTTCATCGGCGGCTTTGTTGCGCACTATACGATCGAGGGTCAGTCCTTTTTCGGGCTTGATATTTCGCAATATATCCCTTACTCGCTAGCTCGCACCTGGCACGTGCAAGCGTCCATTTTCTGGATCGCTACGGGCTTTTTGGCGGCGGGATTGTTTCTAGCTCCGATCATCAACGGCGGCAAGGATCCGAAATTTCAAAAGCTCGGCGTGGACGTGCTTTTCTACGCGCTTCTTTTCTTGGTCGTCGGCAGCTTCGCGGGCGAATACATGGCGATTGCGGGCAAGATGGATCCAAGCAGCAGTTTCTGGATCGGACATCAAGGATATGAGTATTTAGACCTCGGTAGAATTTGGCAGCTGATACTGTTCGTGGGTCTTGTGATCTGGATGGTGCTCGTGCTGCGCGGCTTTATCGCGGGCTTTAGAGCCGAGGGCGATAAGAATTTATTGGCGATCTTTACCGCTTCGGTCATCGCCGTGGGGCTTTTTTACGGCGCGGGGCTATTTTACGGACAGCGCTCGCCGATCCCTGTGATGGAGTACTGGCGCTGGTGGGTCGTGCACCTTTGGGTCGAAGGATTTTTCGAGGTTTTCGCGACGGCGTCTTTGGCGTTCGTGTTCGCGTCCTTGGGCTTAGTAAGCAAGAAATTTGCCACCTACACTTCGATTGCTAGCGCATCGATTTTCCTAATCGGCGGAATTCCTGGTACCTTCCACCACCTCTATTTTGCGGGCACCACTACGCCGATAATGGCTGTGGGTGCAAGCTTTTCGGCGCTTGAAGTCGTGCCTTTGGTGCTTTTGGGCTCAGAGGCGTTTCATTACTACAAGCTTCAATTCGCGCAGGATTGGGCTAAGCGTTTAAAATGGCCGCTTTACTGCTTCATCGCCGTAGCGTTTTGGAATATGCTAGGCGCGGGCGTTTTCGGCTTTTTAATCAACCCGCCGCTTGCGCTATTTTACATCCAGGGCTTAAACACCACCGCGGTGCACGCCCATACGGCGTTATTTGGCGTATACGGCTTTTTGGCGCTCGGCTTCGTGTGGCTCGTGGCGCTGTATATCTACAGGCAAAAAAGCTTTGACGATACGCTGATGAAGATCGGCTTTTGGGCTCTTAACGCGGGTCTGCTTCTAATGGTGTTGATTTCGCTTCTTCCGGTTGGAATTTTGCAGGCATTCGCGGCGATCGACGTGGGTATGTGGTATGCAAGAAGCGCGGAATTCTTGCAAAAAGACAGCCTCTACGGGCTCCGCTGGGCGCGCATCATCGGCGATACGATCTTTTTGGTTGGAAGCGTGTGCTTCTTACTTCAAATCGTGCGAATGATATTCTCACGCGCTAAATAGAGCCTTCGCGAGCTCTTATCGTTTGCTTTGCCCCGCAGGGATTTTATATTCTTGCGGGGCTTTTTAAATTTTACTAGGCTTCGCAAGAGCTTTTTTCCGCAAATGGGAGCTGCGCGCGAGTCTTTGCCGCAGACGATACCCGCGCGAGCTTTAAGCTTAGCCGCAAATCGCGATCAATCTTTAAAATTTTAAAATTTCATCCCCTTAAATTTACCCAAGCCAAATTTTAAATTTGCTAAAATTACCGCCGAAATTTTAATCTCAAGGAGTAGAAAATGGGTGTGCGAGAGCAAATTTTAGAAGACATTAAAACGGCGATGAAAAGCGGCGATCACTTCCGCAGAGACAGCCTGCGGATGCTTAACGCTGCGCTTAAGCAGGTCGAGGTGGACGAGCGCATCAGCCTTAGCGACGAGCGCGTCTTTAGCATACTTCAAAACGAGATCAAGCGCCGAAATGACTCTGTGGAGCAGTACCGCGCGGGCGGTCGCGACGATCTGGTGCAAAAAGAGCAGGGCGAGATCGAGATCATCGCGTCCTATCTGCCCGCGCAGCTAGGCGATGTCGAGCTTGCTGCCGCGGTTAGCTCGCTAATCTCGCAGCTTGGCGCTAGCGGCGCAAAGGATATGGGGCGCGTGATGAAAGCTGCCAAAGAAGCGCTCGGCTCAAGCGTAGACGGCAAGCGGCTAAGCGAGGCGGTCAAAGCGGCACTGAAGTAGAGCCGGGAATTTAAAAGCCGTGGCTTTGCTCCTCGGCGGAGTTTTGCGGAACGCAGAATTCCGTATCGAAATTCCGCACCCAAAATTCTGCGTCAGGATTTTATAGCGCGGAATTTTGCACTGAAATTCCGAGCGTGAAATTTAAGGCGTAAAATTTCGCTGCTGAAATTTTTTGAGATAGAGCTTGGGCTGCGGAATTCATACGCTAATTTAAAATTTTAAAGGATCATCATGAAAAAATTTATCGCAGTTTTACTAGCTGTCCTGCTTGTGGGGTGCCAGTGCAAACAAAACGTAGTGCCTGGGGCGAACGAAACGCCCGAAAAGATTACGGCATTTTTCATAAACGATGGCAAGGAATACATCGTAGGTGAGAAACTCAGCTATGTCCTAACGAACGGCTCGTCGCTTAAGAATATCTCGGAATTTTACGATGGCGGATACGCCAAAGGGCTTAAGCGCGAGTTTGTACAGATCGAAGTAACCGATGCTAAAAACGGCGAGGCGCGCGGTAGCTTCAGTGCTTTTTTAAACTCTGCCGCAGGAGCAGACGTCGCCAAAATCAAAGCTCTAGCGAACCGCATCGAAATCGATGAGAAAAAAGGCGAGATAGAAGTGATTTTCTACTTCGATGCGCGCGTCGTACAGATCAAAAATCTTAGCGAAATAATGAAGCCAAGCGATAGGCTGCGCTCTCCGATTCCGGCAAACATCGAGGTTAGGCCTGAACGCTGCGAGGGCAACGCCCTATTGTATACGATAAGCACCATCGTAGCTGTGCCGATAATAATCGTGGGAACGGTACTGTTTCTGCCCGTGGTGATGATGCAGGAATATAGCCCGCGATAATAAAAGCCGTAAAATTCCGTATCTTGCAGCGAAACTTACAATGTAATGATCGATGAAGCTCGGCGAAATTTGGTATAACTTAGATCGCAAGTTCGATCTATTTATGATCGCATTTTATTTGGCGGCGATGTGGTACGGATTTCTTTTTAGCTTGAATCCGAAAAGCTTAGACGATCTGAAAATCGCAAATGGAATAATCATGGATGTCAGAAGCGATGATGGGCGCGAATATATGCAGATTTTTACGGATGAGCGCAAATTTATCAAAGTCTTTTTAAATGACGATACGGATAACTTAACCTCTTTTTATAAAAATAAAATTTTGCTCAATGCAGCAATTGCTGAAGCTAATTTTAAGCGGTCAGGAGCGGACGAGTGGCAAGGCGTAAATATCAAGCCTTCTATCTCGCTAATCGCATACGAATGGCTGGAAGGCAAGCGAGTTAAAGCTTGGTATCAAAGCCGTCCGTTTCCGTTTCAAGATCGCGGCACGGCGTATCAGGTCTTATTCTTGGATTACAATGCAAGCATAGATCCGCCGCAGCGCGAGTATCTGATGAAATTCAGATATGACAAATACGCTACGACGGATGATAAATTTACAGCTACGATATTTGGAGCTTTGACGCTCATTTTTCTTGCGATAATGGCGGGTAAATTTTATCAAACATGGCGCCAACTGCAATAAACATTGCGCCGCGAAATTTTAAGTAGCATCGGATGGCCTGAAAACACGGCGCGCAGTATCGATACGAAGCATTTTAAAAGGCGCTAGGCTTGCGCTGCGTAATTTATCGCAGATAGCGGCGCGAGCAGGATAAGCTTACGGCGATAAATTTAAATCGTCATCAAAAACAGACCGAAACGAGATTTAAAATTTTGATAAATAGCGTGCGCCGAGTTTTGAAATTTTGCGGCTCTAGCTGCGCCAGCTAGCGCTAAATTTGAAAATTTAAACTGCGCGAGATTTCAAAATTTCAAAATTTTAAATCTCGCGCTCGTTTAGCAGTATCCATAAAATTCCAAACGCCAAATGGGAGCGAATGGGCTAAAACAGCCCATTTATCAGCCCTTTAATCGCGTCTGATTGCTCCTTTTTCGCGTCGTTTTTGCTGCTATTATCGTCCTTTTTCACGCCGAAAAGCTTGTCGATGCCCTTGCCGATCTGCTTGTCGAGTTTGCCCTTTAGATAGTCCGATTGGACATTGTATTTCGGCTCTTTAATCGTGCCGGTGATGTTTATTTCAAGATCGGTTTTTTCGATGTTTGCCTTAACCGGCACCGAAATCGCGCCCGTTTTGCTATCCAGCGTGCCGCCGGTGACGTTTAGCTTGCTTTTTTGCGCGCTCATATCGGCGTTGAAATTGATTAAATTCTGCTTGATCGTGCCGTTTACTTTGGCGTCGTTATAGACCTCACCGCCTAGATCGCGGCCTAAAATTTTGCCGATTTTATCGATCAATCCGCCGCTAGGAAGGCGACCGTTATTGATGATCGCGTCGAATTTTCCGCTGTGCGAGCTAGTATTATACGTAAGATTTGCATTGCCCGTGCCGTCGTAGACGTGATCGATATTTAGAAGCGTCGTAAGCTCTTTGACGATGAAATTTTGGATTTTAAAATTTGCCTCATCGCCCGCGATCTGTCCGTTCAGCTCACCGCCCGCGACCTTGGAATTTATGGTCGCAAACAGGCTCTTGCCGTCATGCGAAAGCTCGCCGGTAGCGGCAATTTTGCCGTTTAGTCTGCGATTTAAGAAAAATTCTAGTCGCTGCAAGCTCGGGATCAGCAGCGCGTAGTTTGCTTTAAGCGCTTTGTTTTTAAGCTCATAAGTGCCGTTTAAGCTCTGAAGCTGCGCCAGATCGGAGTTTGCACTTACGCTAAAGGTCGCGACGGAGTTTTTGATATTTGTCTGCGCCTGCGCGTCCGTTTTCAGATCGCTTGGGAAGTTCTTGCCCGTCGCGCCGTCTAAAAATTTCTTAAAAATCACGCCGCTAGCGAGCGAAATTTGCGCCGTGCCGTTGATGCCGTCTTTTAAGCTTAGCTTCGCATCGCCGTTTATCGTGCCCTCTCCGATCGCGCTGCCGTAAAACAGAGCCGAAAGCACTGCCAGATTTAGATTGCTCGTTTTAAGCTTAAGATCACTTAAATTTCCGTTCGCATTCAGGTTGCCACCCATCGCGTTTAGATTTAAGCTTAGATTTTTAAGTTCGTTCTGCGCTAGAGCCGCGCTAAGCTCGCCGTTTGCCTTGCCTTGCAGCTTCACTCCCAGGACGTTTTGCAGCGCGGCCAGATCGTTTGCGTTTAGCTTTGCGGACAGCTCGCCGTTTTTGTTTTTAAGATCGTATTTGACCTCCGCATCCGCTTTAAGCGCGTCTTTAAACGCCAAAATTTGCGAGTTTGAAAGCTCAAGCGTAGAAAAATCGGTCTTTAAATTTCCGTTTGCTTTAACGTCGCCAGAAATTTTGCGCCCGATAAGGCTTTCGAGCTTCGCTAGATCGGGCAAGCTTAGATTAAAATCGGAATTTAAAGTTTTGTTTTTCAGATCAAATTCTGATTTTTCGGCGCCGATCTTGCCTAGCGTCGAATCGATCTTGCTTGCTGCTCGCAGGACGTCATTTTGCGCCGTAATGTCCGAGTTTAGCATGATCTGCACGCCCTTTGGGATGGAGATATTCATATCTTTAAACGCAGATTCGTTTAGGATCAAATTTGAGCTTTTGATGCTCGCGTTGCCCTCTGCACCGCCGCTGCTAGCCTTGATGTCTGAGAGAATGTCGATATTTCCTTTGGCGTAGATCGGTAGAGAGGCCACGGCAAGGGCCTTTTCGACGTTTAGGCCCTTAGCGTCGATTTGCAGATCAAGCGGTTTGAGGTCTTTTAAATTTGCTAAAAATTTTACGTTGCTATCAAAAATCCGCCCGCTGCCGTTGATGCCGAATTTGTCAAGATCGCCTAAAATTTGCCCTTTGAGGCTTAGTCCTTCGCTCGTTTTGATGCCGAGCTTGGCTAGATCGTGCGCGTTTGCGTCGTAGTTAAGATCGAAAGAGCGCGCAAAAAGCGAGTATTTGCCCTTTACGTTTACGTTTGCAGCGTCATTTACGTTGGCGCTGATGTCCAGATCGCCGAAATTTAGATCGAATTTCTCAAGCTTTACGTCAAGGCCGCTTTTTTCTTTGATCAAATTTTCTATGTAAGGCTTAGTAAGATTGTTGCCAAAATCGCTGAAAAATAGGCAGCCTGCGCCTACGACAAGCAGGATTAAAATTCCTGCGATTATGCCGAAAATTTTCATTTCGTCCCCTTAAAATTTAAAATTTGAGGGTATTATAGCCCTTAAAATTTAACGTTTGAAATCTCAATACTTGAGTTAAAATCACTAAAGTTTTATAAAAATTTTTCATAAACTATTGACAAGATTTTAAATTTTGCATATAATCCTAGCACTCAAACACATTGAGTGCCAATTTTAGAAATCACAAATCAAAGAAAGGACTGAAATGAAATTTCAACCACTTGGCAAGCGCGTTCTAATAGAGCGCGAGGAGGAAACAAAAAAGACCGCTTCGGGCATCATCATCCCCGACAATGCTTCAAAAGAGAAGCCTTCGACCGGCAAAATCGTAGCCGTCGGCAGCGAATGTGAAGGCGTCAAAAATGGCGATATCGTAGCGTTTGCAAAATACGCAGGCAGCGAGATTAGCTTAGACGATAAGAAATTTCTTATCTTAAATTTAGAAGACGTTTTAGGCATAATTAAATAAAAAGGATTGAAAATGGCAAAAGAGATTATTTTTTCAGACGACGCAAGAAACAAACTCTACGCGGGCGTTAGGAAGCTAAACGATGCTGTAAAAGTTACGATGGGACCTCGCGGTCGCAATGTCTTAATCCAAAAGAGCTTCGGCGCTCCTGCGATCACAAAAGACGGCGTAACCGTCGCTAAAGAGATTGAGCTAAAAGATACGCTAGAGAATATGGGTGCTTCTTTGGTGCGCGAAGTAGCGAGTAAAACCAACGATCAAGCAGGAGATGGCACTACTACAGCAACCGTGCTAGCTCACGCGATCTTTAAAGAGGGCCTACGCAACGTAACTGCGGGCGCAAATCCGATCGAAGTTAAGCGCGGTATGGATAAATTTAGCGCTGCGGTTATTGAAGAGCTAAAAAAATCATCTAAAAAAGTAAACGGCAAAAAAGAGATCGCTCAGGTCGCTACGATCTCTGCTAATAACGATAGCGCGGTGGGCGATCTGATCGCAGACGCTATGGAAAGAGTCGGCAAGGACGGCGTTATCACGGTAGAAGAGGCAAAATCTATTAACGATGAGTTAAACGTAGTCGAGGGAATGCAGTTTGACCGCGGCTATCTAAGCCCATATTTCATTACAAATGCCGAGAAAATGCTAGTCGAGCTAGCTTCTCCACTAGTGCTTCTATTTGACAAAAAAATTACAAATTTGAAAGATCTTCTTCCGGTTTTGGAGCAGGTTCAAAAAAGCGGCAAGCCGCTTCTAATCATCGCCGAAGATATCGAGGGCGAGGCGCTTGCGACCTTGGTCGTAAATAAACTTCGCGGCGTGCTAAACATCTCCGCGGTCAAAGCCCCTGGATTTGGCGATCGCAGAAAGGCGATGCTTGAAGATATCGCGATTTTAACGGGCGGCACCGTCATCAGCGAGGAGCTTGGCAGAACGCTAGAAAGCGCTTCTATGGCTGATCTCGGACAGGCTGAGCGCATCGTGATCGACAAAGACAACACCACCATCGTAGGCGGCGCGGGCAAGAAAAAAGATATCGACGCGCGCGTTTCGCAGATCAAAGCTCAGATCGCCGAGACTACGAGCGATTACGACAAAGAGAAGCTTCAAGAGCGTATGGCTAAGCTTAGCGGCGGCGTCGCAGTCATCAAAGTAGGCGCTGCGACCGAAACCGAGATGAAAGAGAAAAAAGACCGCGTGGACGATGCTCTAAACGCAACTAAAGCTGCCGTAGACGAGGGTATCGTAATCGGCGGTGGCGCTGCGCTAATCAGAGCGGGACTTAGCTTAAAACTGGCCCTAAGCGGCGACGAGCTTATCGGCGCGGACATCGTCAAGCGCGCGCTTTTCGCTCCACTTCGCCAGATCGCCGAGAATGCGGGATTTGACGCGGGCGTCGTAGCAAATGCCGTCGAGCAGAATAAAGACAAAAAATTCGGCTTCAACGCCGCAAACGGTGAGTACGTCAATATGTTTGAGGCAGGTATCATTGATCCAGTCAAGGTTGAGCGCATCGCGCTTCAAAATGCGGTCTCCGTCGCAAGCCTGCTTCTAACGACCGAAGCGACCGTCAGCGAGATTAAAGAGGAGAAACCTGCAATGCCTCCAATGCCTGATATGGGCGGAATGGGTGGCATGGGCGGAATGATGTAGCCCCATAGGAGCGTCATTCGGCGCTCCTATGCCATTACAACGGCGCTGCAAGATTTTGCAGCGCTTATGTGCGGTGATGCTTTAGCTATGCGCCGTAGAATGAGATGTGCCGCGTTTTGGATATGTCTAAGGCGCGGCGATTTATTATGAATTAACGATTAAGTGGTGTAATTTTTAGTCGCCACATGATCTCGCAAATTTCGTATCTTACCGCAAATTTGCGGTTTTGCCGCATTATCCTTTAAATTTAAAAACTTTATTTGAGCTTGCTTTTTACCTTAAATTCTGACTTGCCACTCAAAATTTAAGCGCAGAATTCTAAAACTTTAAAATTTTCAGCTATCCCACCTAAACGCTTACAAGATAAAATTTTTTCGTGGCGTCATATTTTTAGTGTGATAAAATTCTATTGCCAAACAGAATCCTAGCTGCGGAATTTTTAAAGCTTAGCCTTTTGTTTGGCGATACGGCTTGGAATTAGAGCTGAAATTTCATAGCCTCACTCATTAAATTTAACGCGGCTTAATCTAAGCTTTGCTAAATTTCGCCTAAAATCCATGGAAAGGAAAACGATGAAAAATTTAGCTCGTATTTTTTTAATTGCGTTCATTTTGACGAGCTTCTCTAGCATTTTTGCTGCGCAGCAAAACCATAAATCTAAAATTTCATCTCAAAATCTGCGAGCCAAAGATCATTCGAGTAAAAATACCTCGGCAAGATCCTCTGCCGAGCCGCATGCTAAAAAACCTGCAAATGCTAAAAGCCTTTCAAATTCCAAGCTCACAAAAAATACGCGTGCGTCTAGGAATTTCGCTAAAAATTCCACGCAAAAAAGTGCGAAAAATTTTACTAAAAATCCCGGGCAAAATTTCGCATCGCATTCTGCGAGAAATAAAGCATCTAGGCGCCCGGCTAATCAATCAAACAGCCAGAATGAAGCTAGCAAGAGTCTAGTTGCGACGCTGATGCGTTTGCCAAAGACCCGCATCTATGAGGACGAGGCGCCAAGCGCTCGCGATACTGCGCAAACTTACAGAGGTGCAGATATGCGGAGAAGCGCAAGCGCGCAAACTCACGGAGGCGCGGATGAGCAGACCGGTAAAATCGTAGACGCACAAGCTCGCAAATTAACGACGGCTCGAATTGCACAGCCGCAAGCTCTCCGCGTCTATAGTGCAACTCGTTCTGGCGCTATGGGGCATACAGCTGCATCTCATTCGAGCGCCACGAAGTATACGGCTCGTCAAAATGCTCGCGCGCCCTATCTTCCCACATCTGCTCGCTCTAGCCGTGCGATAGGGCGCTCTGGCGGTAGCGCGCTTAGTAAGATGTCGTCGCCAAAGCGGGGTAATGCGCTAGGGCAAGGTGCTGCGATGCGTTATGATGAGCGTTGGGCGAAGCCCGCTCCACAGCCTTACGAGCCTGCGCCTGAGACTGAGAAAAAGCGCGGGCTGATATTTTCATCGCAGTGGGGTCCTGCCGCGCCTAAAAGCAAGTGGCAGCAGCACGAAGCCCCGATGGATGATGCTTCGTCGCGCAATGAGTCGGTGATGGATATGCTGCAGGACAAGATGAGCAGGGTCAAGGTGAATATGGAGCTGGTGCGCTAGCCTAGGCGGCATGCCGACGCAATTTATATGCGTAGGCGGTTTAAATTTTACTGCCTCTATAAGATCGCGATACAGGCGCTTGCATTGCAAAAACACGAACGCTGATGTTTTTCGGCTTTGCCGCCGTGCGAAACAATGCCCTAATGCTGCAATTAAAGATAGAATTTTTCATATTTCATCCACTTGCTTTGAATTTCACGGCTGCATGCCGTGCTGTTAGGATAAACCAGACTGCATTCGTTTTGCGCGAGCGAGCGCTGCGACGATACTGCGGGTAAAATTTCGCCAAAATTTCAAAAGCTTAATTTTGTAATTTTATGTCGCATGACTTCGCTTGCCTGCCAAGTTCGCGAAATTTTGCTTGGCTGTGTGGTTTATTAAATTTCGCTTGTCATAAAATTTTGTATAGTTTTATTTGCTACCGGAATTTTTAGAATTTTATTAGATGGCGGAATTTTATAGAACTCTATTTGCTAAAATTTCACGGCGAAATAAAATTTTCCGCAAGTGCGAAAGCAAAATTTAGCGAGTGAAATTATACGGCGGGTGGCGAGTGCGAATTATTAAATTTTAACCCCGTTTTGAATAAAATAGCGCAAAAAATTCTAAAGGCTTAAATTTGAAAAATCGCTATCCGACCCGCCAAATCTCCGTCGGCTCCGTCAAAATCGGCGGCGGCGCGCCCATCTCCGTGCAATCGATGAGCTTTTCTAAGACTAAGGATGTGGAGGGTACGCTAGAGCAGATAAACCGCCTGTATTTCGCTGGCTGCGACATCGTGCGCTGCGCCGTACTCGATAAAGCGGACGCGGACGCGCTCGCACGCATCAAAAAAAGCTCGCCGCTTCCCATCGTAGCGGACATCCATTTTAATTTTCGCTTAGCGCTGCAGGTTGCGGAGTTTGTCGATGCTATCCGCATAAACCCGGGCAATATCGGCGGCAAGGACCGTATCAAAGAGGTCGTGCGCGCGTGCAAAGCTCGCAGCCTGCCTATCCGCATCGGCGTAAATTTGGGCTCTTTGGAGGAGCAGTTTGAGCAGAAATACGGTCGCAGCGTGGAGGCGATGGTGCAAAGCGCGCTGTATAACGCCGCGCTGCTTGAAGATGAGGACTTTAACGCCATCGCGATCTCGCTTAAGACTTCGGACGCGCCGAGTACGGTGGCTGCGTATCGCGCGCTGCGCCCGCTGTGCGAGTATCCTTTTCATCTGGGCGTGACCGAGGCGGGGACGAAATTTCACGCGAGCATCAAGAGCGCGATCGCGCTTGGTACGCTTTTGATGGAGGGGATCGGCGATACGATGCGCGTGAGTATCACGGGCGAGCTTGAGGAGGAGATCCGCGTCGCGCGCGCGATCCTGCAGGATGCGGGCGTGCAAAAAAGCGGCGTCAATATCATCTCGTGCCCTACCTGCGGGCGTTTGCAAAGCGACCTGCTAAGCGCGATCAAAATCGTCGAAGAAAAAACCGCGCACATAAAAACGCCGCTAAATATCAGCGTCATGGGCTGCGTCGTAAATGCGATCGGCGAGGCGAAGGGCGCGGACGTGGCGATCGCGTTCGGCAACGGGCGCGGCATCGTGATGCGCCACGGCGAAGTGGTCGCCAAACTCGATGAGAGCAAGCTCGTGGAGCGGTTTTTGCAAGAGGTCGAGGACGAGGTGCGGGCTCGCGAAGGAGCGTGAGAGCTGCGGCGCCTAGCGGCTTAAATATCGCTATGATTCGTGGCTTGGGTAGCTTGGCTCTGAATTCTGGCGCGCTTGGCTAGTTGTAGTTTGCTCGGCGTTTTAAGGCGCTCTTGGGTTTATCGCGGTTTGTTCGGCTCATCGGTACAGCGCGTCTGAGGCGTAAAATTTTAAAATTTAATTCCGAGGCAGCGCTTTTAAATTTGAGCCTTTGGGAGTGCGGCTTGGAATTTTAGTTTGGAATTTCAGGTTTAAAATTTTAGCTCTAGGATTTCGTTTTGGAATTTTGAGTTTGAAATTTTAACTTTGCAATTCGCCGTGAAATTTTATTTTAAAATTTGAGCCTCGCGATTCGGTGCTAAATTTGCGGCGTAAAATTTCAAGGCACGGCGCGGGAGTCGAGCCGCATTAAATTTAGCGTGACGGACGCACCGTTTGCGAAACAGCGAGCGAGCGTTAAATTTAAATGCCGCGGCATTTGGCTCATTGTTTAAGGCGTTTGAAAAATTTCAGATCGCGACGTTTCGGTTTAAATTTAGCAAAGTTCGCTCGCCGCAGCTTGGGCGCAAAATTTAATGCCCGAGCTGGGGGCGCTAAATTTTAATAGGCGGGCTTAAAATTTTAAAGAATTCTAAGCCCTAGCGAAATTTCAAGCTCTATGAAATTTCAAAATTTTAAATCCGCTGCCGTAGCCTTTGGGCGCAGCCTTAAATCGCCGCGGTGTGTGCAGCATAAGAGCGCAGCGGCTTAAAATCGTGTGGATTTTTGAAGCGCGAAACTTTCAAAGCCGCGATAGTTCCAAGGCCGCAACGAGCGTTCAAAGCCGCATCGGTTTTCAAAAGCGCTGGACCGGGGGCTGCGGATTAAAATTTACGATTTTATAGAGCTTAAAATTTAGACGCGCAAAAGCGCGCGAAACGAGGGGAAGCGATGGTAACGAAGCAGAATGTGCCTGCAAATTTATACGATCTGGATATGGAGCGCGCGATTTTAAGCTCGCTTTTGCAAAACGAGGACGCATACGGCGAGCTGAGCGAGATAATCTCGGTCGGCGATTTTTTCTACAAGCCGCACGCCGACGTCTACGAGGCGATCGTCAAATGCTCCTCGCACAACGAGCCGATCGCGCCGAGCTTCGTTAAAAAATGGCTAGCCGAGCGCTACGACGATGGCGTATTTACCGAGGTCGTAGCCACCAGCGGCGTGGTCGATGCCCCAAAATACGCGCTCGAACTGCGCGAAAAATCGATCAAGCGCTCGCTAATCAAGGTAGCGCACGAGATCCCTTCGATGGTAAACGAAGCCGTGCGCAGCAAGGACACCGCCGATAAAATCAGCTCTAAAATTTACGAGCTCATCGACGAGGAGCGCCACGGCGGCATCAAAAAATCGCATGAGATCATCGCCGACGTGGTAGAGGAGCTGAAACGCCAAAAGGCGCTCGCAGGCTCGGAGCTCGTGGGGCTAGATACCGGCTTTCGCTTCCTAAACGACTGCACGAAGGGGTTGAAACCGGGTGAGCTCATCATCATCGCCGCCCGCCCCGGTATGGGAAAGACCGCCTTTGCGCTAAATTTGATGATGAAAACGCTGCAAAGCGGCAAAGGCGTCGTATTTTTCTCGCTCGAGATGCCCTCTGTGCAGCTGATGTATCGCATACTAAGCGCGCTTAGCTCGATCCCGCTAAGCGACATAATGAGCGCCAAGCTCAGCGACGACGACTGGACGCGCTTCAACGACGCTTGCGACGCGGTGCTAAATATGCCGCTTTTCGTCTATGACAGCGGCTACGTGAACATCCACCAAGTCCGCACCCAGCTGCGCAAGCTCAAATCCGCAGACGCCAATATCGAGCTTTGTGTGATCGATTACATCGGACTTATGACGAGCACGAGCAACTACTCCGAGCGCCACCTGCAAATCGCCGAAATTTCACGCGGACTCAAGCTCTTAGCACGCGAGCTAAACATCCCGATCATCGCGCTGTCGCAGCTAAACCGCTCGCTTGAGGCGCGCTCAAACAAACGCCCGATGCTAAGCGATCTGCGCGAAAGCGGCGCGATCGAGCAGGACGCCGATATCATACTTTTCGTCTATCGCGATGAGGTTTATAAAGAGCAGATGGAGCGCGAGCGCATTTCGCGGCTGGAGGCCGAGGGCAAGGACGCCGGCGAGCCCGTGTTTAGGCGCAACGACTATCAGGAAAAAGCCGAAATCATCGTCGGCAAAAACCGCTCGGGCGAGGCGGGCAGGACGATCGAGGTGGGCTTTCAGGGCAGATTTACCCGCTTCGTCGATACGAGCTTCGGCGGCGAGCCCAGCGAGAGCGCGATCTTTAACGAAAATGACAATCTCGACTACGTTTCGCAGCTGCAAGATCAGGGCTTTGAGGAGCCTGCTGCGCCGCGTCTTGATACGGCGCAGAATTTGCAGCAGAATTTAGCGCAAAACTTTAACGGCACGGAGAGTTTTAACGAAGCGCAAAATAGCGGCGTAAACTTAAGCACAAGCTCCGCTAGCGTCCGAAATTCCGGAGTAAATATCGATTTTGATGAGATGCCTAGCTTCGGTCAAAGCGATGCGCAGTACGGCGAGGAGATAGACGGCGAGTCTAAATTTGGCGTGGAGCAGGGCCTAGTAGAAACACGGCGCGCGGCACAGGACGCACCGCAAAAGCAAGAATTTCAGGAGCAAAATTTAGATGATGCAAGAGCTGGCGGCGTCGCACCCGAAACAGAGGGCGTGCGCGGAAATTCGGCCGAGCAGAACGTAAAGAGTGCGGAAGGCGCAAAAGACGCGCTGCAAGATGCAAAAGGCGCATCGCAAGGCGCAAATAACACTCAGCAAGAGGGCACTACGTATTTTGAAAGAGATGATGAGCCGCCTTTTGAAGCGCAAGAGGATGAGGCGAAATTTAAACCCGCGCCGCCTTTAAATATCGAAGAAATGGGCATTCCAAAGATCAATGAGGCAAACAGGCTCGATGACGACGACGCGCCGCTGGATCTGTGAAATAGCGCTTAGGCTAGCGCTGATCGTTAGCGTTTTTTGCTTCGCGCTTTACGCGCAGGATTTCAGTGACGCGGGCTTTTGCGCGCTGGCGGCGTTTTGGGCTTACGCGCTATTTCGGGTGCTATTTAGCTTTTTTTACGAGGCAAAGCAGCGCGCCAATGCGGCGCTATTTCGCAGCGGCGGGACTTTGATTAAAATTTTTAGAGGCAGGCTCATAAGCGGGGTTTTTGCCTGCGCGGGCGCGATCCTCTTAAGCGTCACTTTGGCGCTAGGCCTAGCGGATCTGCGCGGCGCGGAGCTATTCGTGACGCTCGCGGCGCTGCCTGCAGCTCTTGCTCTGATGCGCCTAGCGGTGCTTAAGCTTAGCCTAAAAGAGATTAAAAACCCTAGAATTTTATCGCTGAAGCTTAGCATTTTGCTGCTCGCCGTGCTTGCCGTAGCGGTAAATTTCGCCATAAATTTAGCCTATTTGCAGCTTGCGGACGCTACGGATTCAGCTGAGCACTCTTTAAATTCCGCGATAAATTTTACTCCGCTTACCCGCACCGCTTCATCCGCCGAAGACTTCGTGAGGAATAACGCTTCGGCACCCGTCGGAAATTTTGCAACATATAATGCCGCTAAATCCGTTAAAAATTTCGCGGCGAATAACGCTGCCATAGTTATTAGAAATTCCGAGACCGATAATGCTGTCAAGTCCGCACCGGACGCCGTCAAAAATCCTACCGCTTCGCCCGCAAATTTTAAAGCAGGCTCCGTCAGAGCGGTGCACGCCTCGGCTGAAAATTCAAAGGCAAATACCGCAGCCGCGCCGCAGACCTTCGCTAAAAATTCTACGACTAGCCCCGCCGCAGCGAAAAATTTAGCCCAAAACCCCGCCGCACCGAGTATGGCTGCCGACAATTCCGCCAAAAATTCCGCGACAAGCCCCGCATCGGTAGCCGAAATTTTTGAAATTTTAAAATCTACCGTGCCGCAAGCGCACTTCAGATCCGCCCTGCTAAATGAAATTTACGCTTTGAAATTTTACAAAAACGCGCTGTTCGAGCTGGCGCTGTCGCAGAGCCCTAGCGCGCTAAAAATCGCTCTTTTGTTTCTGATCTGCGCGAGAGATTTCCTCTTTTACTGCGCGATCTTGCATCTTTGCGCCTTCGTGCTTTTTATGCCGCGAGCAGCAGCCGCGCCCAAAATAGGGCGCTTTAGCGGCACGATCTTTGCGCTTGCTTACGTCACGCTGTGTTTGATCTGCGCCGCGCAGACGCGCACGGCAGGCAGCGGAGCGGAGGGCGCACATCCTAAAAGCGCAGTCGAGACGAGCGTGCAGATCGTACTGCAAAGCGGCGAGCGGCTGATCTTAAGCGCGCGCGAGGCGGACGCGCTAAGAGGCGAGCTAAACGCTACGCGCTTCGCCGCGGAAGCAAACGCCGCGTCCGCGCTAAATAGCTACATCGACGCCGTTTATGACGAGGGCGCGAGGCTTAGCGCGCAGAAAATGGCGGATTTCAATTACTCGTTTCTAAGCGATTATCTGGTGCTGTGGCACGGCGTGTGGGACGATGACGCGGGGGCGTATCTGAATGAGAAATTTGCGGGCTTCGTGAGCGAAAGCTTCCCGAAGGATTTCGGCGAAAATATCGCTAAAATCGCTGCGGCGAACGTCAAAAATTATGAGAGCTCGCTAAATTTTACGCTCAAAAAATACGGCGCGAAAATCGATCTTAACGTCACGCAGAGCTTCAGCCTAAAAAGCAAGGCGTATCGCGCGAGCGGGACGGGGCTAGGGGCGCTGGGCGGTGTGTTGGGTGCAAAGCTGATAAGCAAGAGCCTCGCTAAAACTGCGGCTAAAACGGGCGCGAAGACCCTTACCAAGGCGGGCGCCAGCGCGACCAGCGGTAGTGCGGGGCTCGTGTGCGGTCCAGGCGCGGTGGTGTGCGTGCCTGCGTTTGCCGTGGCTACGTGGTTTGGGCTGGATTTTGCGTTTGCCAAGGGCGACGAGGCGCTGAACCGAGAGGAGTTTGAAGCTGCGATCGTGCGCGATATGATGGCGGCGAAAGAGGAGCTAAAGCGCGCGCTGGCGGAGGATTTCAACGCGACGATAGATGAAATTTCGAGTGAAATTTTAAATTTAGACGGGAAGTAGGGCAGCGGATTATGCCCGCGCAACTTAGACCCGTTGCGAGCGAAATTTTACGGCGGATTATAGAGCTTTCGTGCGTGGCGGGCGGTGGGCGGTGTGCATCAAAATGGGTGGTTCGGTAGGTACGAAACGGTAGCGAAACTAGCGGCAAAAAAATAGGCGCACAAAACGACAGTGCGACGAGTGCACATTAAGTAGCGCTGCGAGCGAGGAATTTTATAAAATTTTATCCTGCATGAACATGCAGCGAGATTTAGACCCGTTGCGAGTAAAATTTGGCGGTAGATTATGGAATTTTCATACGCGAGGCTTGCGCAACACACGGCGAAATTTTAAAATTTCATCTAAGTGCAGGCGGGTGGGATTATGGCGCACTTATCGCGCCGCCGTGCTCCTTAAATTTAAGAGCCAACTAAAAATTTTTAAATATAATCGCCGCTTAAAACAAGGAGTGCTAATGAGAAAATTCTATCTTAAAATTTCGTTATTTGCGTTTATAACGGCATTTGCGGCGATTCCTGCTGCAGCAAAATCGCATTTGACAAGCTTGATAAAGTTAGAGGATTTTAATAACGAAGAGCAAAGGACGCTTTTTAAATCCTGCGATTACGGTGACGGAAAATATGGATCGTGTAATAAACTCGTTGAAATTTTATCTAAAGAGTGCGAGGATGGTAATATGCGCTCATGTACTATACAGAGTGATTTTTTACAATCTTTGTTTAGAGAAGAGGAAGCTATGAAATATCTGATTAAGCTGTGCGATGCTAACCTTATCGAATATTGCATGGGGCTAGGTTGGGAAGATATAGAATTTAACGGCAATATACAAAGAGCAATTAGGAGTTTTGAAAAAGTATGCGATAGCAAGCTGAAGAATAGTGAGCTTTTTTGTAGAATGAATGAGGAATTAAAGAGCTGTTTAAAAGATAAAGAATGCAATCCGATAATAAAAGGCAAAGCTCTTTTAAAAAGAACTGTAGAGGAGCTGAAATGAGAAGTATCGGTATTTTATTCTTATTGATTATGATATTGTCGTATCCGTCATTTGCCAAATCTACGGCAGAGGAACAAAATCTTTATAACGAATGCAATAAAGGAAACGGCAAATACAGCTCATGCACTAAGCTAATAAAAATTTTATCCGAAAAATGCGATAGTGGAGATATGATCGGATGTGCCGATGTGGGTTATATTATGGGTTTAGAGCTCGGTATGCGTGAAGCGGCTTTTGTGCCTTTAGAAAAATCTTGCAAGGCGGGTATTGCAGCTTCTTGTTTTAACCTCGGAATTCATGATATTGCGATAAGAGGCAATGTCAAAAGAGCGGCACATAATTACGCTATAGCTTGCGAAAAATATTCAGAGCATCTAGAAAAAGAAAAAATATTTAAACTAAAATCTTGCGCGCTAAAGACGGCTTTAGAAAACTGCTTACGAGATGAGGAGGAACACGATCCCGTAAAGTGTGCGAAAAAAGCCTTTTGGGAAATAAGTGATAAATACGACGCAAATTCAACCAAGGAGTAAAAGATGGCGAATCCAAAGAGGGGCAAAGAACGATAATGGAAAAATTCTATCCCGTAATTTTGGCGCCTTTAATAACGCAAGCCGCGGCAGAGCGCAACCAAAGCGCAGCCGCTAGCAAAGAGATAAAATTTACGTCGCCTGCCGATCTAAATTTAAATTTATATCATTCGTAAGGATTAAAATGAAAGCGCTATTTTTTATACTCGTATCGGCTCTGTTTTTGAAAGCCGCGAGCGTAAGCGAAATTTATTCTCTAGGGGCGCCTGCGTGCGATATTTACGATTTAAATTTAAAGAAATGTAATAGCGGCGACGGCGAAGCATGCTATTTGGCGGCTTTAATTCTAAATAATAAATCTTGCGCACGAAAAAACGAAGATTTGGCATTGGAATTTTTTGAAAAATCATGCAGTTTGGGATGTGCCAAAGGCTGCATTTTTATGGGGCAAGCGTATTCGCTTACTTCTTTGGACGAAAAACACGCGAAAATCAAGACATATTACGAAAGAGCTTGCGAGCTAGACACGAAATTTTGCGACGATTACGGGCTTTTATATTTTTACGGCGAGGGCGTAAAAAAGGATGAGCTTGCGGCAAAAGAGTATTTTAAAAAATCCTGCGATGCGGGAAATCCCGCAGGATGCGGGCACTTTGCCACATCGTTAAACAGAGAGAATGAGAATATAAATGAGGTTATGAAATTTTATGAAATCGGCTGCAACGGAGAGCATTACCCTTCGTGCTATGCTTACGGACTGCTGTTGTGGGCTAAAGTAGATAAAAATAAAGGCAAAAATTTTTGCAAGAAGGCTTGCGACAGGGGTAATATAAAGGAGGCGTGCAAATGGGTACTCGATATGAGCGAGGAGGAGGAGGAGCAAATTTTATATTTGAGGCGGTATTTAAAGCTGGGCTGCAAAGACGGCGACGCGCAAATGTGCAAGGATTTAGGAAAAATAGGGAATTAGGGCAGAATTTTAAATACTAAATTGCCCCACTTGCAAGCTCTTAAAATTTGGGCTTTAAAATTTAATCTTAATTGGGCTATAATCTTAGAATTAATATTCAAAAAGGAGTTTTTATGCAAACA
This sequence comes from uncultured Campylobacter sp., assembly GCF_938041645.1. Taxonomy (GTDB): domain Bacteria; phylum Campylobacterota; class Campylobacteria; order Campylobacterales; family Campylobacteraceae; genus Campylobacter_B. The sequence continues at coordinate 20,422 of NZ_CALIST010000028.1, forward strand.
CAAAATAATTTCATAAACCGTGAACTAAGCTGGCTACGCTTCAATACCCGCGTGCTGGAACAATGCAAAAAGGATATCCCGCTAATTGAAAAATTAAAATTTCTAGCGATTTACAGCACGAATTTAGACGAATTTTATATGATCCGCGTGGCGGGCCTGAAGCAGCTTTTTACCGCCGGCGTTATAACCAGCGGCGATGACGAGATGACGCCTCTTGAGCAGCTACGCGCGATCCGCTCCTATCTAAGAAACGAACAAACCGAGCTTGAGCAGCAGTATTTTGGAATCCAAAAGGAGCTTTGCAAAAACGGGCTTTTTATCAAAAGCTACGACGAGCTGCAGCCCGAGCTAAAGCCCGTGGCGGACGAGTTTTTCTTCTCGCAGATAATGCCCGTCATCGTCCCGATCGCAGTCGATGCGACCCATCCTTTCCCGCATCTAAACAATCTCAGCTTCTCCCTCGCAGTCAAGCTCTGCGATGAGGGCTCGCCCGAGTCGGTGCATTTTGGAATGATTAGGATCCCACGCGTGATCCCGCGCTTCGTGCAGGTAGCGCAAAATACCTACGTGCCGATCGGCACCATCGTAAAGCGCCATGCGGAGGAAATTTTTCCGGGCTACAAGCTCATCAGCTCCGCAGCTTTCCGCGTCACGCGAAACGCAGATATCGTAATTGAAGAGGAGGAAGCGGACGATTTTATGATGATTTTAGAAGCGGGGCTTAAACTGCGCCGCAAGGGGGCTTTCGTACGGCTCCAGATCGAAAAAGATGCCGATGCCGAGCTTTTAGAATTTCTAAATTCTCATCTTAAAATTTTTTACAAAGATATATATGAATGCGCCGTGCCGCTTACGCTGGACGGGCTTTGGGAGATCGCTTCTAATAAGGATTTTTCCTTTCTAGCCCATCCTCAGTATCTGCCAAAGACTCTGCCCCCCTTTAACGAAAACACCTCCGTTATGAGCGCGATGGAGAAGGAGGATATCCTGCTGATCCATCCTTACGAGAGCTTCGATCCTGTCCAAAAACTCATCAAAGAGGCTGCCAAGGATCCGAAAGTCATCTCGATCCGCATGACGCTGTATCGCGTGGAAAAAAACTCCCCGATCGTCCAGAGCCTGATCGAGGCCGCAAGCGACGGCAAGCAGGTGACGGTGATGGTCGAGCTTAAGGCGAGGTTTGATGAGGAAAACAACCTGCACTGGGCAAAGGCGCTCGAAGACGCGGGCGCGCACGTCATCTACGGCATCACGGGCTTTAAAGTCCACGCCAAGGTAACGCAGATCATCAAAAAAGAGGAAGGCAAGTTAAAATTTTATATCCACTTAGGCACGGGCAACTACAACGGCTCTAGCGCTAAAATTTACACCGACGTGAGCTTTTTTACCTGCGGCGACCGCTTCGACAAGGACACGACGAATTTCTTCCACATCCTCTCGGGCTACAACAAAAACCGCAAGCTCGATAACCTTTCTATGTCGCCGATGCAGATCAAAGAGCGGCTCCTGGCGATGATAAAAAACGAGGAGAAAAAAGGCTCTGCCGGCAGGATCATCGCTAAGATGAACGCTCTTGTCGACGGCGATATGATCAAAGCGCTATATAAAGCAAGCGCCGCGGGCGTAAAGATCGATCTCATCGTGCGCGGCATCTGCTGCTTGCGCCCCGCGCTCAAGGGCGTTAGCGAAAATATCCGTGTGATCTCGATCGTCGGCAAATACCTGGAGCACGCTAGAATTTTTTACTTCGCGCACGCGCAACCAAGCCTATACATCGCGAGCGCGGATTGGATGCCGCGAAATTTGGAGCGCAGACTGGAGCTAATGAGCCCGATTTACAACGAAAATCTGCAAAACAAGCTCAAAGAAATTTTAAAGCTTCAGCTAAGCGACAACGAGCTTGCATTCGAGCTGCAAAGCAGCGGCGAGTACCGAAAGATCGTGCCGAAAAAGGGCGAAGAGAAAATCGACGATCAGGAATTTTTAGAAATTTATTTCAATAAAATTTATAAAAACATCCGCAAGCACGACGAAAGCGGCACGGCGCTAACTAAGCTTTTGAAGGAGAGCTAGGCGCAGTCTCGGTTCTGCTAGGGCTAGCCGCGCGCTAAGCCCGCGCGCAGACCGAGCTTATAAATGCTAAATGCGGAATTTTGCGCCGCAAACGCGCAGTAAATTTACGGAAATTCGAAATTTTATAAATTTTGCAGGACGTAGCTTCGTAAAAATGCCAGTCCGCCATGATGCCCGAAATACTACGTACGTAGATAAAATTCCGCTTACTTATGATAAATTTTTAAAATTTTTTAACTTAAAATTTCAAAGTTTATTTACCCG
>NZ_CALIST010000029.1 GCF_938041645.1 uncultured Campylobacter sp.
CACGGCGGAGTGATTTTTATAGATTTGCGCGACCGAAGCGGGCTGTTACAGCTAGTCTGTGATCCCAAAGATAGCCACTCGGCATACGAGGTAGCAAATACCGTGCGAAACGAATTCGTCCTAAAAGCCGTCGGCAAGATCCGAGCTCGCGGCGAAGGGCTGGAAAATCCAAATTTAAAAACCGGCGACATCGAAGTCGAAGTAGAAAGCTTAGAGATCGAAAATCCAAGCAAGCCGCTTCCTTTCGTAATCGGCGATAAAAGCGTCAACGAAGAAACGAAGCTGAAATATCGCTTTTTGGATCTGCGCGCAGAGGGCAGCTTTGATAAATTTAAGATGCGTTCCAAGGCTGCGATCGCCGCGCGAAATGCGCTCGATAGGCTCGGCTTTGTAGAGGTCGAAACGCCGATCTTAACGCGCGCGACGCCTGAAGGCGCTAGGGATTATCTGGTGCCTAGCCGCGTCTATCCGGGCAGCTTCTACGCGCTTCCGCAAAGTCCGCAACTTTTCAAGCAGCTTTTGATGTGCTCGGGCTTTGATAAATACTTCCAGATCGCGCGCTGCTTCCGCGACGAAGACCTGCGCGCCGATCGCCAGCCGGAATTTACGCAGATCGATATCGAGATGAGCTTCAACACTCAATACGACGTAATGAGCGTAGCCGAGAAGGTTTTAAAGGACATTTTCAAATCCTGCGGCCGCGAGATCGTCACTCCTTTTAGACATATGGAGTATAAAGACGCGATGGAGCTTTACGGCAGCGACAAACCCGATCTGCGCTACGATATGCCTTTCATCGACGTAGCCGATATTTTTGAAAAATCGAGCAACGAAATTTTTTCAAATTTAGCCAAAGACCGCAAGGCTAACCGCGTAAAAGCGCTAAAAGTCGAGGGCGGCGATCTGAAATTTAGCAAGCGCCAGATGCAAGGCTTTGAGGAATACGTTAAAAAATTCGGCGCGCAAGGCCTTGCGTTTATCCAAGTAAAAGAGGACGGACTAAAGGGGCCGCTGGTAAAATTCTTTGAAAAAAGCGAGCTGGACGAACTCATCAAGCGCTGCGAGCTTAAAGTCGGCGACGTCGTATTTTTCGGCGCGGGCAAAAAGAAAATCGTGCTTGATTATATGGGCAGATTTAGAATTTTCCTCGCAAACGAGCTTGGTCTGATCGATCCGAACAGGCTTGAGTTTTTGTGGGTCGTAAATTTTCCTATGTTTGAGCAAAACGACGACGGTAGCTACTCCGCGATGCACCATCCTTTTACGATGCCGAACAATCCCGACGAGCCCGATTTGGAGGATATTACCTCGATTGCCTACGACGTCGTGCTAAACGGCATCGAACTTGGCGGCGGCAGCATCAGGATCCATAAAGCGGACATTCAAGAAAAGGTCTTTAGGCTGCTTAAAATCGAGCCTGCGGAGCAGAGGGAGAAATTCGGCTTCCTGCTTGATGCGCTAAGCTTCGGCGCGCCTCCGCACGGAGGTATCGCGATCGGCTTTGATAGGCTGATGATGCTCGTTACCGGCTCAAGCAGTATCCGCGAGGTCATCGCGTTTCCTAAAACGCAGCGCGCGCAGTGTCCGCTCACCAAAGCCCCTAGCGTCGTTACAGACGAGCAGCTCCGCGAGCTAGGTCTTAGGCTTCATAAGAAGGAGCAAAAATGAAAAGCCTTTTTCTAATCATCGGCGCTCCGGGCAGCGGCAAAACGACCGATGCGAGTATGATCGCTCAGATGAATCAAAGCATCGAGCACTACTCCACGGGCGATCTGCTACGCGCCGAGGTAGCAAGCGGCAGCGCTCTGGGCAGGCAGATAGATGGCTTCATTTCTAAAGGCAATCTCGTGCCGCTTGATATCGTCGTAAATGCTATCGTTAGTGCGATTAAAAGCTCGCCTAAAGACTTCATCATCATCGACGGCTATCCAAGGAGCGTCGAGCAGATGAATAAGCTAGACGAGGTGCTGCGAGGCGACGATGATGTAAATCTTAGCGCAGTCATCGAGGTGTGCGTCAGTGAGGAGGTCGCCGAGCAGCGCGTTCTGGGGCGCGCTCGCGGGGCGGACGATAACAAGGAGGTCTTTAAAAACCGCATGGCGGTATTTTCAGAGCCGATCGAGGATATCCGTAAATTTTACGGCGACGCGGGCGTATTTTACAGCGTAAACGGCGAGCGCACGGTCGAGGAGATCGTAGCGGACATAAACGCTATAATCGCCGCACAGATCGAAAAATTAGGCTAGCGCGCTTGGATGGCGGCTTAAATTTTAAGCGCCTTCGGCTCCTTTTTTTGTACCGCAAGCGGTGCAGATCGCGCTTAAATTTAATGCGCCTTTTTTGCGAGTGCGCCTTTAAATTTATAGCTTGCCGTTAATGGAGATAGTTAAATTTTAGGCGTAAAATTAAGTAGCCGCTGTGTAAATTTTAAATGCGAGCGTCAAATGCAAGCGGATTTTAAATTTAATGAAATTTTGGATCTGTTTGCGGACGCAGAGATTAAAATTTTAAGGATAGATATGATTAGAAAATTTTTACTTAGTATGGCTTTGTGTGCGGCTGCATTCGCTGCGGGCGGGTTCGTGCCAAGCGGCTCCGCGGCGCAAAATCAGCCGTCAAGCGTCAAAGAAGCGCTTAAATTAAGAGATGATTCTTCTGTCGTAATCGACGGCAAGATAAAATCTCAACTCAAACACGAGCATTATAGATTTGTGGATCAAAACGGCGATAGCATCGAGGTTGAGATCGACGATGACGTTTGGCGCGGCGTGAGCGTGGATGAAAATACGCTCGTGCGAATTAGCGGCGAGATCGACAAAGATTTTGCCAAAACGACGATAGACGTGAAAAATATCAAAATTTTAAATTCTAAATAAAGGAAAACTATGGATCTTTCAAAGATAAAAGTGGGCTCAAACCCCGATAAAATCAACGCAGTAATCGAGATCCCTTACGGCTCGAATATCAAATACGAGATAGACAAAGCAAGCGGTGCGCTCTGCGTAGATCGCGTGCTCTACGGCGCGATGTTTTACCCAGCAAACTACGGCTTCGTGCCCAATACCTTGGCTGACGACGGCGATCCTGCGGATGTTTTGGTGCTAAACGAATACCCGCTTGCCGCCGGTAGCGTGATCCCGTGCCGCTTAATCGGCGTTTTGATGATGGAGGACGAAAGCGGCATGGACGAGAAGCTCCTTGCCGTGCCGGTTAGCAAGATCGATCCGCGATATGAGGGCATTAAAGGGGTCGCCGATCTACCTAAAGCGACGCTGGATAAGATCAAAAATTTCTTCGAAACCTATAAGCTTTTAGAGCCGAATAAATGGGTTAAAGTGAAGGATTTCGCAAGCGCCGCGGAAGCCGAGAAAATCCTAGACAAAGCGATCAAGGCTTATAAATAAGTCATTTTTGCGCGCTTGGCGCTAAAATTTAATCAAAATTTGACCGATCCGCTCGGTCAAATTTTATCTTTAAATTTTAATTTTACAAATTTGCAAATTTTAAAATATTTTAAATTCCGCGCAAATTTTACCTGAAGCCTGCGCTTAGTTTTTTTCGCTTGTTTTTCGGCGGTTAAGCTAAGCAATCTTGAGTTATTAAATAAAGATTTTTAAAACTACATTGCGCAAAATATCTCGAGGATTTACGCGCTAATGGCAGAGAAATTCCGCGAGCTAAAGGCTTCATATAGACCGCAGTTAAAATTAAAATTCGCTATCTTGATTTTGAAAGAGATCGCGGGCGTCATTGCAAAATTACAAAGCTGATGTCATCACGGACAGGAGCCTTTGGACTGCCGTACTACGTAAAAATTTAAAATTTACACGCTACATAAAATTCGGAAATCTAAATGATGCCAAATGATTTACTATCGCCATCTTTTTAAATTTAGTAATAAATCTATAAATTTTGATTCCAAAGGCTTTTGTTTTAATAAGACGTCAAACATTTGATTAAATTTTTAAAACTGAAACTCCCATGTGAGTTTATAGTTCCTACCCGGCGAGTAAAAGCGGTTGATGCCAAGCCCTGTTTCTTGATCTATCAGATTGCTAGTTCCAAAAGGCCTTATTGATCTGGCGCTTTCCCAAGTGATATATTTGCGATCGGTTATATTATATGCGCCTGCACGAAGAGTTAGATATTTGATCGGCTTTACATATGTTACGAAGTCTATCGTGGTATATGCGCCACTTCTCCATTCCACTTCGCTATTGCTTACAGGTTTGCCGTTTACGATTTTGCCGCTTCGCGCTTGCTCATACCAATACATATTATAGGTGTCGTCTCCTTTTTTTGCAGCTACCGCAGTTACAAATAGATCCGCGCCGAATTTATCTCCAGGGCTTTGGTAGCTTACGCTATAAACCGCCGTTCTAGGCTGGATAGCATTCATCGGAGTATCTATTTTGCCGTTACCTATGTCCATTCTACCCTTTTGGATACTTAGCTTATATCCAATGCTAAAACCCTGCAATGGCTGCCAAATTTGATCCAAAGCCAGTCTTGAATCTATCTCTATTCCTCTTACCCTTGCTTTTGGACGATTTACGTTTTGATACACAGAGGCAGGCATTGTACTTCCGCCGTTTCCGTAAGGAAGCTGAAATTCCCCCTTATATTGTAAATCTATAAAATTCCTATAATCCGTTTGGAATAAATTCAATGTAACGAAGCTTGGAGAATTATGAAACGTAAAGGCAATCTCTTTAGTCTTTGCCGTTTCTTTTTTCAAATCCAAATTCGGATATATCGAAAAATCCGGATGCTGGAAAGTGAAGTAAATTTCATCCGAAGTAGGCGCCCTAAATCCGTTTGCATATTTAAGCTGAAGCCTGAAAAAATCAAGTGGATCAATGCTTGTAGATAAAGAATATGAATTTGCCGAATATTTTCTCTTCTGAGAAGCTAAATATACGGCGTTGGCTTCTGCATTTGCATTCTTATGCGCCTTTATCTCATCACTAGACGGCGTACCGGGAAGTGGAGTATAAGGAACAAACATTCCGATAAATAGATCAGTTGGAATTTTTGGCGTAACGCCTGGGGTATATGATGGATTGTGTTTAACCTTATCATACCTATAATTAAGATCAAAGGCTAAAACATCGTTTATACGAAAGTCATCTCCCACATAAAGCGCTCCGGTTTTGGTTTCAACCGGAATAAGGAAGCTAAAAGGATCATCTTCGTGACCGCAAGCGTTATTATAGGCAGAGGCATTGGTATATGATTGGCATTTATCTGGATACCAAGTGCCTAATATGGGAAACTTAGGATTAGTATTTCTAACTCCTGCAAAGTATTTAGCCCACCATTGTTTATTTTGAGGAGAATAACCCGCCCTATTTACCATACTTTTATCGCTTTTACTATAAAGCCCTCCATAACTTAAAGAGTGTTCTGTGCTTTTTATATGAAAGTCTTTTGTAAGATCAAGATTAAACTGCTTAGTATTGGTGTTTAAATCTCTATCCTTCCAGTTATTTTCTACGTATCCGTTTTGGCTAGGTAAAAGTATCTCATCCGAACCAACCGGTGATAATTTGCCGTAATTGCCTTTACTATAAGGCGTAGTTACTTTATTTATTGAATATGTTTTATATGTACCACTATTTGTATCAAAAAGAGTCATACCTTTAGAGCAATCATATTCATCACAATTGATATAGGCATCATCATTAGGTTTATAACTGCTATATGCATTCATATCTAATATATGGGATTCGTTTTTTGGATTATCCGGATCCGAAAAATCAAACTGGCTATCTACTAACGTAGGCATAAATCCCCACTTTAGCCATGTCTTTACTTCCCCTCCATATTTATCTACCATTTTTCCGTCTTCATTTATATGAAGACCGGACGGATTTGAATTTCCCGCGCAGTTATCGCCCTCGCAATACTCATCCGTTCTCGCTTTTAACTTAATATGTTGCTTGTTATAGCTAAATTTTAAGCTATCCCACAAAGGCGTTTCGTCGAAATTTTCGTAAGTGAACGAATAGTTTTTTCTTTCGCTTCTATCGTTGGTATGTCGTATGTCATTAGTTAGAGCACCCCAAGGAGTTTGCGTATTATAAAGAGCAAATTGATTCGACCAGTCTATTCCCTCTGATTTTATATTAGACTTATCGTATCCTAAGCTAAATCTATCGGTATCGGTAGGCTGAAAGCCAAATTTTACCAATGTGCTTTTTTTGTAAATTCTATAAGGATCAGGTTTTTCTCTAACTTTTCTTATAACAGTAGGATCATATTTTTTATATCCCCAGTTTTTTAGTTCATGTCCTTCTCTATCAGTGTGAATAGCCAAAAGATCAAACCACTTAAACCTAACTGCAGCTGCGTGGCTTTGCCAGTTTTGTCTATCCGCACTTTGATACCCGCGCTTAAATCCGTAATACCAATCCTTCTCCGTTAGATAATCTCTCGCATCCTTTGTCTCAAACGCTACTGAGCCACCTAGCGCGCCCGAGCCTCTTTTTACCGAATCTGCACCTTTAGTGATATCTACCTGTCTTACGTTTTCAACCTCAACGCCGTTTCTAGTGTTATTAAAATTTCCATATCCTTCAAATAGATCTTTAAAACCTTGCGAGCTTAACGTTTCTGCTTGGCGAAGTCCATCAATACTTATATCTACACGGTTTTCATCTACTCCGCGGATAGAATAACCACTAGCACCGAATCTTCCGCTTTCGACAACTGAAACGCCGGTTTCGTGACGAACCATATCTCTGCTATCGCTAACTTGCTCTTTGGCGAGTTGCTTGGCGCTCTTTTTAGTTTCGCCGACTTTTTTGGTAAGCGGGTCGCTTTCTACGTTTCCCGTAACATTGATCTGCCCTAAATTTTGGGAGCCACCTTCGCTATCATCCTGTGCAGCTAAAGTGGCCGCGCATAAACAAAGCGCCCCCCCCGCTGCAATAAAAAACCTAAATAAGCTCATTTTGATCCTTTTATAATACTATTTCTCATAGGCGTTATTAAAAAAAGCAGTATATTAGTG
>NZ_CALIST010000030.1 GCF_938041645.1 uncultured Campylobacter sp.
TGAGGATGGCTACTATAAAATAGCCAAGAAATAGTGGTAGAATTGCGAGGTAGAATTTTATTTCGTAATTTAATGGCAAAATTTTATCGAGATTTCGCAGGTGGAATTTTGCGTCCAAATTTTTAATAGGTGAAATTTTATATAAATAAGCCACGATGAAAGAATAGGGCGCGTAATTTGGATTTAAAATTCTTCAAAAAATAAATTTAATTGGCGAAAATTCTAATGGCAAAAATCCGGGCACAAATGCTTCGGCTACAGAAAATTCCGATATCAAAAAATATAATTCTAAAAATCCCGCCTCGCAAAATTCTGGCAGCGAAGATCGGGGCGCTAAAAATTTAAGCGGCGAAAAACAAGGTGCCAAAAATTCGAGTGCGTAAAATTTGGCTCGCATGATGAAAAATAAAGCTACGTTAAAATTTAAAAATTTCACCGCTCGCTCGCGCTTTTTTTGGGTTCGCACAAAGCTCGCGCGAACGGGAGCGGCTCTTTGCTGCGCACGTCCCGCCGAAGCTGTTTGTCTCGAAAGATCAAGCGCCGTCGCAAAACCGAGCGGAGTGGGTAAAAATTTTAAAAACCTAAATTTTAAAAACCAAAACGCTATGAGTACGAATTGTGAGGCAGGTCGCTATATAGATTTTTAGCGCGGATTACGACACGGATCGCAACATACGCCTTAAGCATATTGCTGCAGCACATGCCAAAGTATAAACTTTAACGCAGATCGAGACTTAAATTTAAATATATGCCACGATATAAATTCTAGCGCGGATTATGACATAAATCTCGTCAAGGATCACGGCGTAAACCAAAAGTATGACTTACTACGACATACGCCCTAGTGCAGATCGCGACATAATTTCTAACGCAGATTATGATATAAATTCCAATAGACATCGCGCCGTGAATTTTAAAATTTCAAACGCAAATTTAAAAGCGAATTTGGCAGTTTTAAAAGCAGATTTAAGGACGGATTTTAGACGATGGAATTTTTAAATTTAAAAGTTGCCGCCGCCGTGTTCGCGCTGCTGTTCGCAGGTTGCGACGGATGGAAGCACCATATAAGCAGCGACGGCACCTCGCTCGCCTCCAAGTTCGACCCCTCCGAGCGCACGCTAAAGATCGAGGGCAACGACAAGCCACTCGTGCTGTTTTTCTACGCAAGTAGCCGAATTTAGAAATTCTGAAATTTTAAAATTTAGATAAAATTCTACGATTTGGAATTTTGATAAAATTCCGTAACTACCAGCTCCCGCTAGCACCGCCTCCGCCGAAACTTCCGCCGCCCCCACTGAAGCCGCCTCCGTTAAAATCGCCACTTCCTTTAAATCCGCCAAAATCCCCGGATGAGCCTCTTCTCATGCGCGATGAGCGCGCGATTTCGCTTATGATGTCTGCGCTCGAGATTATATCCTCGTCGCTTACTCTGCGACGCGTCACGCGGTGGCTTAGTATCGCAAAAAGCAAGACCGCAAAAAGCACCATAAAGATCGCAAAGTCCTTGTTGCTCGGATCCTGCTGCGCGTTGGCGTTAAGCGGATCAAATTTTATATCGCCGCCTTCGATCGTGCTGATGATCGCCGAAATCCCGCTAATGACGCCACTTTCGTAATCCCCCTGCCTAAAATAGGGCAGAATTTTATTGCTGATGATACGCTTGGCGCGCATATCGGTTAGCATGCCCTCTAGCCCGTATCCGACCTCGATACGCACTTTATGCTCGTGCGGAGCGACGAGCAGCAGTACGCCGTTGTCGCGCCCTTTTTGCCCGATACCAAGAGCGCGCGCCTGCTCTACGCCGATTTCCTCGATAGAGTAGTCTCCGAGCGATTTTAGGCTTACGAGCATGATCTGGTTTGTGGAATTTTTATCGAAAGTCGTTAAAATTTCATTCAGACTCTCTCTCGCGGCTGGGCGTAAAATGCCAGCCTCATCGATTACAGCGGTGCCGTTTGGATGGGCTAGATACTCGCTAGGCGCGGCGACGCTTATTACAAATAGCGCCATTAGGGCAAAAGCAAATCTCCAAGCCACTCTCATCGTAGCTCCACCAAGGTCTCTTCTATCTCGTTATTTTCGCTATCTTTAGGCACTCGCATGGCTAGCTCGCACAGCGCGTCCATCGCCTTTAAAACGGCAGGCTCAAGACCTTGCGTGCTGGGGTTAAATTCTGTCGTGATACGTTCAAACTCACCCTTAGAGATAAACTCCGCCGCTTGCGCGCCGCAGATGATATGAGCGCAGCGCTCGCGGACGCAGACGCAAAACATTATCGCTTCTTTTACGCTGCCATAACGCTCGTAAAATTTTTGCATCGCAAACTCGCCCGAGAGCCGAAGTCTGCGAGATTTAAGCGTGATTAGAGTTAAAAGCGTGGGGCATTTAGCTAGCAGAGCTTTAATCGCAATGAAGCTAAGCGCTACGATCTGCAGTAGCTCAGCTTTGCTTATTTGCGGCACGAAGCACATAACGATGCCGATCGCAAACGCCGTCACTGCTGCCACGCCATAGCTAGATTCGCAGTCCTCGCTTGCTTCGCGCGCGACTACGCAGACGATCTGCGCACCACTTGCGGCTTCGGCTTTCGTGATTAGCTCGTGGATTTTTTGCTTGCACTGCTCGCTTAGCATTTGCCGCCTTTAGCGTTATTTAAACGAGACGCTAGGGGCTTTTTGGCTTGAGCTATCAGCGCTAAAGCTAGGCTTGGCGCCACCTAGTCCTACTATGCGCGCGATGATGTTTGTAGGAAAGGTCCTAATTAGCTTGTTGTATTCCTGCACCGAGGCGATGTAGTCCTTGCGCGCTACGGCGATGCGATTTTCCGTGCCTTCGAGCTGATTTTGCAGGTCGGCGAAATTCTGATTTGCCTTAAGATCCGGATAACGCTCGACTACCAGCATCAAGCGCGATAGGGCTGAGCTAAGCTCGCCTTGAGCGCCGTTAAATTTCGCAAACGCTTCCGGATCTTGCGCTAAACTCTCTGCATTGATATTGACAGCGGTTGCCTTAGCGCGGGCATTTATGACGCCTTCTAAGGTATCTTTTTCATGGCTTGCGTAGCCCTTGACGGTTTCTACGAAATTTGGAATCAAATCGGCGCGGCGCTGATATTGATTTTGTACCTGGCTCCACGCAGCTTTAACTTCTTCATCTTTGCTTACGAGCTTGTTGTAAACCGGCACTGCAAATATCGCAAATGCAATCGCCGCAATCACTAAGACGATTAGAGCTTTGATTAAGATATGAAGCCCTCCTTTTTGGCGCGGATACTCTCCTCCGCCAAAGCTCTCGCCTCGCGCAGATAAGCCTTTATCGTCGTAACCTATACGCTCGTTATTTTCTCCTTGCAGCTCTTTCATTGAAATCTCCTTGGGATGTTGGAATTTAATTTGACTAAAATTTCATATTCGATCGTGCCGAAGTGTTTTGCCCAAATCCGCGCGTCATTCAGCACGCAGATACGCTCGCCACCGAATTCCGCGCAGAAGCTATCCATCGACATCTTGCCTAGCATCCGCCCGCCGCTCGGGAGGACAAACTCGCCCTCGCCGTCGTAGCGGAGTAGCCCGTCTGCGTAGCCCAGATCGTAGGTGCCTATCTTCATATCGCGCGGCGCTTCAAATTTCGTGCCGTAGCCGACGCGCTGACCCTTTTTTAGCACGCGCGAGCTGATCAGATCGGCATAGAGCTTTAGCACGCGGCGTAAGCCTAAACTTTCGTCAAACTGCGCGTAGCCGAACTGCGCCATCCCCACGCGCGCATACTCATCCTCAAAGCCCGCACTTCGCTCGATAGCTGCGGAGTTGCTCGAATGAAATTTTAAATTTCTAAAGCCCGCGGCGGCGGCTTTTTGCCTCGCAAGGCGCTTAAATTCTATGAAATTTTGCCTTTGTGCGAAAAAATCTCCACTTAGCTCGTCGCTTGCGCGAAAGTGTGTGAAAAAGCCACGAAGCTTAAATCCGCCCGCCTTGCATAGCCTAAGCGCCTCATCTAGCTCGTTCGCAGCGATGCCGTTGCGGTGCATAGCAGTATCTGCAGCGATATAAATTTTAAGCCCTCGTTTAAGACGCGAGAAGTAGCTCAGATCATTTACCGCGTAGCAAAACCGCTCATCCTCGTCCCCGCGCGGAATGTGCGAGAGCACTAAAATTTCATCAAATAAATCCGCAATCTGCGCAGCTTCCGTAGCACTTCGCGTTACGGCGCGTACGAAGCCTAGTTTCGCCGCTTCCTCGCAGCAAAGCCTGCAGCCATGGCCGTATGAATTATCCTTGGCTACCAAAAATACTCGCTCCGCTCCACCTACTTTGGCGGCGATTTGCGCTAGATTGTGCACATAAGCGGCGCGATCTAAGATGATCTCAGACATCGAAATTTAGCCCATAAGTGCGGTATAAATATGGCAGCAGCTTGCGCGCGGCGTAGTCGTATCCGTAGAATTTCGCGTAAATTTCTTTCAAGCTAGCCGCGCCTGCGCGCTCGAAATCAAACACGTCGGTACCCGCGATTTTTGGCACGCGCTCATCTAAGAATTTAAAAAATTCCGCTCTCGCAGCCAAAAGCTCTTTTATATTTTTCTCAACCTCTTGCTTTTCAGATTCGTTCATCTCTGGTCCTTTAAATTTTCTAGTTTACCTAAAAATACACGCTGCATCTCGTCGCGAAACTCGGGACTAGAGGCCTCGAAGCGGGTTACAATTACAGGCGTGGTGTTGCTTGCCCGTACGAGCGCCCAGCCGTCATCGAACCGCACTCTGATGCCGTCGATTTCGATAATATCGCGGATAGGCGGCAGCTCCGCGATACCTGCGTGGATTTGAGTTTTAAGAGCCTCGATAATCTTAAATTTCGCCTCCTCACTCGTATTAAATTTTATCTCGTCGGTGCTAAAAACTCGCGGTAGCTTGTCTAGTTCGGCGTCTAAATCATATCCTTTAGCTACGAGCTCAAGCACGCGCATCATCGCATATACACCGTCATCAAAGCCGAAATATCGCTCTTTAAAATAGATATGCCCGCTAACCTCCGCGGCAAGATCAATACCGAGCTCCTTCATCGCCTTTTTGATATTGCTGTGGCCGGTCTTGCCCATGAAGCTTTTACCGATCTTATCGATGGTATCGTACATCGCTTGAGAGCATTTAACCTCGCCTAGGATGCGCGGATGGGTCATATTTAGGGCAAGCAGGCAGGCTAGCTCGTCGCCTTTGATATTGCGGCGCGGCGTAAGCACGGCGATCCTATCGGCGTCTCCGTCAAAGCCGAAGCCCAAGCTCACGCCATCTTGCTTCATCGCAGCTTTGAGATTTGCTAAATTTTTCTCTTCGCTGGGGTCTGGGTGGTGGTTTGGAAAGTTGCCGTCGGGCTGCGGGAATAAAACTTTAGCGTTTAGCTCTAGCCTTTCGACGATTTTAGTAGTCGTAACGCCAGCGGCTCCGTTTGCGCAGTCAATGATAAAAGGCGCGGCAAAGCCCTTAAGAGCCGCAAATTCCTTCTCAAAATATGCTAGATACTCGCTTAAAATGTCGTACCTCTGGGTGCTTGTATCGGTTGGAATTTCAAAATTTGAACCGATCAGCTCCTGCACCTGCGCACCCAGACGTTTCAAATCCGAGCCAAAGAAGCTATCCGTGCCGATCGTTATTTTAAAGCCGTTGTAATTTTTGGGGTTGTGCGAGCCGGTGATCATTACGTTTGCGTCAAATTTATGCGTAAATACGCTAAAATAGCCCACCGGCGTCGGTAGCAAGCCTATATTATAAACCCGCAACCCGGCGAAATTTAGCCCGCTTACGAAATAGCCGAAAAGCTCGTCCGCGCTAAGGCGAGCGTCGTATCCCACGCTAACGCGTTCAAGCCCGAGATTTGCGATATGTTTGCCCAGAGCAAAGCCGATCGCTTTTACGCTGCGCTCGTTTAACTCCTCGCCCACGATACCGCGAATATCGTATTCTCTAAAGATATCTTCGATCATAAAATTCCTTTAAATTTAAATCGCGGTATTTTATAAAAACTTGCTTAATATTTATATTATAAATGATAAAATCGCCGCTAAAATTCCAAAGGATGGTTATGAAAAAATTTATTCTAGCAGCGATTTTAGCGGCTTTTGCTTGCGCGGGCGATTACGAGCTCGTAGGTAGCGTAAATACTTCGTTTAGAATTTTTGGCAAAGACGATCGCATCGAAGTTATCGCGGTTAAAGATCCTAAGATCGACGGCGTGACCTGCTACGTCTCTTACGCCAAAAAAGGCGGTGCCAAAGAGATCATCGGCGTGGAGGAGGACCGCTCCGAAGCCTCTGTGTCGTGCGTGCAGACAGCGCCTAAAATCATCATTAAAGAGGAGCTGAAAAAAGAGGATATTTTTGAAAAACGCAGCTCGTTGATCTTCAAAAAGACCCATGTAGTTAGGCTTTACGACGCGGTGCAGGGCTCGCTAATCTATTTGGTTTATTCAGACAAAGTGATTGACGGCTCGCCCAATAACTCGATCTCGGCGATCCCGTGCCACCAAGCGGTGGGCGACGTGTGCGAGCTCGCATATACCCAAGGCAAAAAATAATAAGAAGAAATTTCGCCAAGATAGAATCTTATCGCAGCGGAATTCTAAATTAGAAATTACGCTATGAGATGACGCATGAAATTTACATAGAATTTTGCCAAATTCTGCAGCATTTTACAAAATTTATCCGCGCCGTTAAATTCCTGCGCGAATGCCTAAGATGAGAATTTGATCGCTTTGTCAAAGCATCTTAACGCATATTTGAGCTACGCTAGTAGGCGTGCGCTTGCAAGTCGTAAAATGAAAAATTAAGCAATTTTTGCTAAAATCTCGCGATTTTGAAAACCCTCGTAAATCTAAAGGAAATCAATGAAGACATTTTTTAGTATGGAGTGCGCGTCAGTGATGCTACTGATTTTGGCGCTAGCCTGTGCGATCGCCACTTTCGTAGAGACTGCTTACGGCACGGAAGTAGCGTGGGCGATGGTTTATTCTACTGCGTGGTTTGGCGCACTGATGGTGCTTTTGGGAATAAATTTAACCTACAATATCTATCGCTACCGCATGATTAAGCTTCGCACGCTGCCTGCGCTAATCTTTCACGCGAGCTTTTTATTTATGCTTGTTGGAGCGATTTTGACTAGATATTTCGGCTTTGAGGGCAATATCCATATAAGAGAGGGCGGTGAGAGCTCGATCGTAACGACTAAAGACGAGGTCGTTCAGCTCCTTACTTTAGGCAGCGACGGCGAGTTTATATCTGCTAATGAGAGCAAATTTTTAAACGGCGCAGGACGGATGAACTTCGATCTCAATCTAGACGTAGAGGGCAGGATCGCAAATTTAAAATTTAAAGAGCTAATAGAACACGGCGAGCTAAAATGGGTGCAAGATCCGACCGGACAGGCTCCTGCGCGCGTGGAGCTATTATTTTCAAACAATGTTGGCAGCCAAAATGTCTCCTTGCAATCAGGCGAAAGCATGGATATAGGCGAGCTTAGTATTACTTTTAATGCAGAGCCTAAAAGTAAGAATTTCATCTACATAAAATCCAAAGACGGCAAATTCTATTTAAACTCAAGTCTTGATATAAACGCCACTAAAATGGCTGATATGAGCACTGCACCGCTTAAGAGAAACGAGGATAATCCGCTAGGCAATCTCTTGCTTTACAGCTTCGACGGGATAAATTTCGCCCCTGTTAGTCTGCTTAGCTCCGCGGTCGAGAAATTCGTCCCGGTCGATACGAATTTACCTGGTGAGCCCGGCGTAGTAGCTACACTAAGCTTTGCGGGGCAGAGTCGCGAAATCTACGTGCCTAGGGATTCGCATGGCGCTAGCTACAAGGTGGGTGATAAGAATTTCATCGTAGCCTTGGCGCCAAAGATGCTTCATCTGCCTTTTAAAATCGCGCTTCGCGACTTTGTGATGGATCGCTATCCAGGCACCAATTCGCCCTCCGGATATAAAAGCGAAATCACGTTAAAAGACGGCAATTCGAGCTTTGATTATGATATTTTTATGAATCACGTGCTCGATTACGGCGGATACCGATTTTTCCAAAGCTCATACGATACAGACGAGCGCGGCACCGTGCTTTCGGTCAATAAAGACCCCGGTAAAGTTCCAACTTACATCGGTTATTTTTTGCTTTGCGTAGGGATGTTTTTTAACTTTTTTAATCGGGGCTCGCGCTTTTTCAAGCTCTCGCGCCTAATCAGCGAAAATACGCATCTTGCTACAGAAAAAGATGTAAATTCTAAAAATTCCGCGTCTAGTTCGGTGCCCATAAGCTCCACAGAAAGCTCCATATCAAAACGCACCAAAAAATCGCGACGCGGCACTAAAGGCGCGGCATTAGCATTAGTAGGCGCATTGGCTTTGAGTTTGGCCGCATTGTATCCTAGCGCAGCAAATGCCGAACAAAACTCCACGGCACAAAATTCTACTTCGCAAAATTCTGCCTCAAATGCAGCCGCAGAAAATTCCGCGTCGCAAAACCCGGCTAGCGTGCAAAATTCTACTTCGCAAAATTTTGTGCAAAATTCCGCCGCTGAAAATTCCAAGCAAAGCTCCACTCCGCAAGAATCTGCAGCGGAGCAAGACTCCGTCCCACCGCATAATTTTTCTACTATGGGAGGCGAGCTGGCCGTACCGAAATTCGATCCTAAATTTAGCGAAGATCTAGCAAGCCTCGTAATTCAGGGATTTGATGGGCGAATGGAGCCTTTTGATACCGTTTCTAGGGAGCTTTTAAATAAAATTTACCGCGCCGACGACTACAAGGCGCCAAATGGCGAAATTTTAAACCATAACGCCGCTGCGCTTTCGTTTATGCTAAATCAAAGCTACTGGAGGCGTGCGCCAATCATCAAGGTTAGCGAGCCGGAGCTTAAAAAAATTCTAGGTATGGACGAGAAGCGAACCCACGCCAGTATGATGGATTTTTTTGAATTTAAAGGCGGCGAGAGCTACTACAAACTCGATAAAATGGTCGAGGGGATCAACCGCAAGCCTTTGGGCAATCGCGGCGTGCTAGATAAAGAGATCATCAAGGTAAATGAGCGCGTAAACGTCTTTTACTCGGCGTTTATGGGGGATTATTTTAGAATTATTCCGGTTAAGAACGCTAAAAATAACGAGTGGCTTTCACCACTATATCTAGGCGATGCGCTGGATCAAAACGAATCAACTGAAGTTAAAAAGATGATGGGAATATTCGTTTCGTCCGTGGTCTATGCCCAAGAAAGCGGGGATTGGAGTGGCGCGGAAAAGATGCTAAGCTACGTCAAAAAATACCAAGCACAAAACGGCGCAAACCTAATGCCTAGCGAGAGCGCGATAAAATATGAAATTTTATTTAATAAGGCTAAAATTTTTAAGCGCCTCTTTCCGATCTACACTGTCTCGGGATTTTTGCTTCTGATCTTTATCTTTTTGCGAATGATGAAGCCCGCTCTTCGCTTAGGCGGCGCGTTTAAGCTCGTTTATATCGTAAATATTATCGCCTTCATCGCGCATACTGCAGGTCTTGCGCTACGCGGCTACGTCTCGGGGCACGCGCCGTGGAGTAACTCCTACGAATCGCTCATCTACATCGCGTGGGCGCTGTCGCTAAGCGGAATATTTTTCTCGAGAAAATCCGCTATTTCGCTAGCGCTAACGTCGATAATGGCGGGCATAACGCTGATGGTCGCGCATCTTAGCGACATCGATCCGCAGATCACTAATCTCCAGCCGGTTCTAAAATCGCACTGGCTTACGATCCACGTCTCGGTAATCACCGCGAGCTATGGATTTTTGGGGCTTTGCATGCTGCTTGGAATTTTTACCCTCGTGATGTTTTTATTCGATAAGAAAAACCCCGAGATTGCGCGCAATATCGCAGAAGCCACGCATATCAACGAAATGTCGATGATCCTAGGTCTTTGCTTGCTGACGGTGGGCAACTTCCTAGGCGGCGTGTGGGCGAATGAAAGCTGGGGGCGCTACTGGGGCTGGGATCCGAAGGAGACCTGGGCGCTCATTACGATTTTTATCTACGCGGTGGTAGTACATTTTAGATTTATGCCTAAGCTCAATAATCAGTTCGCCTTTGCCGTAGCCTCGATGTTTGCGTATTTTAGCGTCATAATGACCTATTTTGGTGTAAATTTCTACCTAAGCGGCATGCACTCCTATGCTAGCGGCGAGCGTATTCCGGTGCCGGGCTGGGCGTACGTGATGGTCGCTTCGATGGTGGCTCTTGCGATCGCGGCGTATTTTCGCTCGGGCAAATCGGCTAGACTTTAGATAGGTGGGGCCCAAATTTCAGAATAATAATTTTGAAATTTCGCCCGGATTTTGCAGCTTGCCGAGGCTTTAGGGATTTATGAAATTTATATTTAAATTTTGGCTAGGCTTTGAAATCCCGCAGAATTTTATAGAATTTTATGGCTCACGATTGCGCTAAATTTTGAAATTTTGCATCGCGATAGAATTTTTTGATGCTTGAAATTTTAAGACGTCGTAAAATTTTAATGATTTGGAATTTGCACCGCTATGGGATTTTAATGTTTTAAATTTTACTTCTAGTGGAATTTTTTCATACGACGGAAGCGCGACGTAATTTAGAATTTTAAAATTTCAGCTAGCGCGCTAGCGTAAAATTCTGCCCTACTGCCGCCATGACCGAGCAGTGAAATTTTAAAATTTGATTTTATAAATTCTATGCTCGTCTTTAAATTTAAAATCTCGCGCTTTATGGAATTTTATTTATGATGTCGAAATTTTAAAATTTCGCACGCCATTGTCACAGCAAATTTTACGCGATAAAATTTTAAAATTTTAAATTCCTCGCCATGATAGAATATGACAGAATTTGAAAATTTATAAAATTTTAAGCCACGAAAATGCCTCGCCAGGCATTAAAATTATCTTAAAATATAATTTAGCTTGCAAGGTTAAGCTAAATTTCTGCTTATAATCATATTGATTTAATCTTTATTTGGCTAAAATTGACGCTTGTCAATTTCTTAATTTGAAAGGATAAAGATGTCTGATCTAAAACAGGATAGACGAGGCTTTATCGGGCTTACTTTTGGCGCGGTTGCCGCTGTGGGTGGCGTTTTCGCACTCGTGGGGATGAAGAAATCGTGGGATCCGTTACCTAGCGTGCGCGCCGCCGGCGTCACTACGGTAGATTTAAGTCCGATCAAAGAGGGCGAGCTTTATCAAACGCAGTGGCGCAAAAAGCCGATTTTCGTGCTTAAAAAGACCGCCGATATGCCTAAAAACGATGCCCGTGATGTCGTCGTAGGAGATGCTAGATATACGCTTTGCATCGGGCTTTGTACGCATTTGGGCTGTATTCCCAGCTATAAGCCATCGACGCAACAATTCATCTGTGCATGTCACGGCGGAATTTTCGATGCTAACGGCGTAAACGTGTTCGGTCCGCCGCCGCGCCCTATGGATATACCGCCCTTTAAAATCGACGGAACGAAACTCGTTTTAGGCGAAGAGGGTCCCGAATACCAGGCCCTAAAGCAGAAAGCATAGGAGGCGCAGATGGCACATATAAGAAAAGCTACGGGAGTTTGGGATTGGTTCGACCAAAGGCTTGCCGTAACGAAATTTTTCAAGGTGATGGTAAGCGAGTATTGGATTCCTAAAAATATCAGCTTCCTTTGGGCGATGGGCGTTATTTTAATGACGCTATTTATAGTTTTGTTCGTAAGTGGATTAATGCTTGTGATGTATTACAAACCAGATGTAAATCTCGCGTTCGATAGCGTAAATTTCACGATTATGAAAGAGGTCGAATACGGCTGGCTATGGCGACATATCCACGCAGTATCGGCATCGGTTGTATTTTTGATCTTATACATTCATACTTTAGTAGCTATTTATTACCGCTCGTATAAGCAAGGACGAGAGATGATTTGGGTAAGCGGAATGCTACTTTTCATCATCTTTTCGGCTGAGGCTTTCAGTGGCTATATGCTTCCGTGGGGGCAGATGAGCTACTGGGCGGCGATGGTTATTACAAATTTGTTCGGCGGAATTCCAGTAGTGGGCGATGCAATAGTCGAATGGATTCGCGGCGATTACGCTGTTAGTGATCCGACGCTGACGCGATTTTTTATGCTTCACGTCTGTTTGCTGCCTATTGTGGTGGTTGCGGTGCTGGCAGTGCATTTTTATTCGCTTAGATTTCCGCATGTAAATAACCTAGACGGCGAGGAGATTGACTTTGAGCTCGAGGGTGAGAAGTATTTGGAAGGAAAAACTAGCGAAAGCAAGGTGATTCCGTTTTGGCCGGGCTTTTTGGCGAAAGATTTTTTCTACGTCAGTATCTTTATGATATTTTTCTTTTATCTGGTCGGCTTTCACTTCGATTTTGCGATGGATCCGATAAATTTCGAGCCGGCAAACAGCCTCAAAACCCCGACACATATCTATCCGGAATGGTACTTCCTTTGGGAGTATGAAATTCTACGCGGATTTTACTTCGACGTAGGACCGCTTAAGGCCGCCGACATCGGACTTATCGCCTTTGCATTTGCCGGAGTTTCGCTGTTTTTTATCCCGTTATTTGATCGCAGCAGTGTAGTAGCCCCCGCGCACAAAAACAAGGCGTTTTTCATTTGGTTTTGGGTTTTGGTAATCGACATGATCCTGCTTAGCCTCTTCGGCAAGCTCCCTGCAGACGGCGCGGAGCTTGGTATCGAAAATAAATACTGGGGCTTTGCTTTATCGATCGTCTATATTGGATTGCTTGTCGTAGTGCTTCCATTAATTACAATCGCAGAAAGAAAGAGGGTCTAGCCATGAAAGAGATAAGAACCCTAATCTTAGTGCTTTTTTGTGTGGGAATTTTATACTGGTTTATCGAGCCTTATGCTCATACTAAGCTTAGTCCGCACACCGATCCGGTAAATTACGATTTTGCAGCAGGCGATACGGCTTTGGCCGCGCATAACGTAGCTGCAGCAGAAAGCGCTTTGGCCGCAGCAGAAAAGGGCGGAGATGAGACGATGATAAAAAATTCTAAAAAAGCCCTAGCCAGTGCGAAAGAGCAACAAGACAAAACGGTGCTTTTTTGGGACGAGATAAATAAAATAGATCTTAGCAAAAGCGATGCCGTGCGCGGCGCCGAGACCTTTACAAATGCAGGCTGCACCGCATGTCATGGAGTAAAAAGTGCAAATATCCCCGCTCCTATGGACGCGGCAAGCGCCAGTGCCGCATACGGCGTCAATCCTCCGGATCTTAGCAGCGCAGGCTATCTATACACTGATAAATTCTTAGCTGCACTCATCAAAGATCCGATCATGGCTCTTAAGCTAGATCAGAAATTTGGCGATGAAAAGCCTTTTCCGATGCCCGGGTTTTTCGGTGCAGGCGGTGATCTAAATCAAGAGATCGCCGATATCGTAGCCTATCTAAAGTCGCTCGCTCCTAGCGAGGATAAGCTAATCGCCTCTGAGGCTGCTGCTAGCGGCATCAAGCAAGGCACCGAACTAAATGAAGCGCAGAAAAAATTCCTTTTAAGCAAGGCAGTTTTTGAGGATGCTTGTCTAAGATGCCACGATGTCAAATACGATAAGCTCTTTGCATCCAGCGACAAGGCTAGCTTGGCTGCGTATATGGGCTCGACGCCTCCTGATCTTTCGATGATGATCCGTTCTAAAGGCGCCAACTATCTGCACGAGTTTATCAATGATACGCAAAAGAAGCTTCCAGGCACTTCGATGCCGCGCGTAGGCTTGAACGAAAACGCTGAAGCCAAGGTCGTGGAATATCTAGCTGACGTAGGCGATAGCAAAAAAGCCGAGCGTGAAGCTACGACCATAAATATTATGATTTATTTCTTGATCCTTTCTGTTTTTGCAGGTCTTTGGAAAAGTAAAATTTGGTCGAAACTTCATTAAAATTTTAGCAGTCGGAGCAAAATCCGACTGCCGTTTAAAATTCCGCCATATCCTAAATTCTATTAAATTTCATCTATCAAAAAGCTCTTGCAATTGAGAATTTAGCCGCTTTCGTGCTTTATGATAACCGCTTTTTTTATTACTTTTTAAGATTTTTCTACATATAATTGCCGCTCGATTTTGAAATTTAATGTATGAATTCAACTCAAGAAGGTTCAGATGAAATTTTTTAAATTTGCGGTTTTAGCTCTAATTTTTCCGCTTGCTATGCTTTTTGCGGATACGGATTATCGCGCGGAAGCAGCGACGATAAAAGAGAAATTTGCTCAAGCGATCAAGCTTTATGTCGATGGCAATAATTCTGAGGCTAGAAAGATAACTCAAGAGGCGTATTTTGGGCATTTTGAAAATCTAGAAGCCGGCATTCGCATAAATTTAAGTCAGAAAAAATCCTACGATATGGAGAAGCAATTCGGCGATATCCGTAAAGCGATCAAAGCAGAAAAGCCTCTAAATGAGATCCAAGCAATGATCGATAATCTAAATCGCGAGATTGACGAGGTTCTGCCTGTGATTGAATCTGGTCATCGTCTCGTAGCCGAGTATCAAGACGGAGGCGACGGCAGCACTTCTGCACCAGCCTCAGGCGGGAATTCCGCAGCATCCGGCACAACTTCGCCGTGGATGAGCGTCTATACGGAATTTAAAGCTGAGCTGGATAACGCTAAAGCTGCGTTTGATAAGAAAGACACTGCTGCGCTAAAAGCTGCGCTAAATCGCGCTAAATTTGATATCTACCGCAACGAACGTCTAGAGGAGGCAGTGCGAAAATATGTCTCATCTCAGACCGATCAATCAATCCAGCAAATTATCGGAAATCTCTTGCGCGAGGATGCGGATACAGACAAATCAAAATTTGACGAAGCGATAAACGCTCTAGATAATCTAGCGTTAAAAGCCGTAAATGATTTGCCGCAAGAAAGCTACTCCATAGCGCCGCAGACTGCGTTAGCACAAAGTGATACTAGTGAGGATGAAGGCAAGGATTTTACGCCGATTGTGCAAAATATCAAAGACAAAATGGCTAAGGTTTTGCAGCTTTACGAGAGCGGCAAGGTTGATGATGCGATCGACGAGAGCGGCAATATCTACTTTGATGAATACGAAGAGAGCGGCATGGAAAATATCGTCGGTGCTAAAAATACTCAGCTTAAGCTGGACACCGAAGCAAGCTTTAATAAAATTTCAGCTCTTATGCGCGCGGGTGCTTCCAAAGAGCAGATTGTAGCGGCGCAAAACAAGCTATTTGATCAGCTCACCCAAAGCCTAGAGCTAACGAAGAAATCAAGTAATTGGGATCTATTTTTATACGCGTTTATCATCATCTTGCGTGAAGGATTTGAAGCGCTCATTATCGTAGCCGCAGTCATCGCTCTACTTATAAAATCCGGCAACTCAAAGCACCTAAATATCGTTTATAGCGCTCTTGGCGTCGCGGTTGTACTAAGTATCGCTACGGCTTACGGGCTGAATTATATCTTCGGTAGTGAAAATGCAGGACAAACGCGCGAAGTGATGGAGGGCGCGGTGATGTTAATCGCCGTAGTTCTGCTATTTTATGTGGGCTTTTGGCTTCTTTCAAATGCAAGCTCCAAAAAGTGGAGCGCCTATATCCAAGGTCAAATTTCAAACAGCCTGAGCTCGGGCGATAGCAAGATGCTTTGGTGGACGGTATTTTTGGCAGTTTATCGCGAAGGCGCAGAGACGGTGCTATTTTATCTGGCACTACTTTTCGATGCCAAAAGTCCGGCAGCTACCAGCATGGTAGCAGCAGGCTTCGTAGCGGGTCTGGCGGCTCTTATTATAGTTTATATCGTCATCAAAAAATTCTCGCTTAAAATCGCTATCAAGCCATTTTTCATTGCTACATCGGTCATCATATTTTATATGTCCGTCGTATTTGTGGGTAAGGGCGTGATGGAGCTAGTCGAGGGTAAGGTATTCGTGCCTACGGTGATAGACGGGCTTCCTACGATTACGTGGATCGGATTTTATCCTTACGTCCAGAGCCTCGTGCCGCAAGCGGTGATGATCGTACTTCTAATCGCAGGAATTTTAATCTTAAAAAATAAGCAAAAAAACAAATCTTAATAAGGAGAGAAAAGATGAAAAAGATTTTTTCAGGTATGTTGGCGCTAAGCCTAGCCTCTGTTATAGCAATGGCAGGAGAACATCCAATCGGCGAGCCGATTGAGCAAAATGGAATGGAGATCGCGGCAGTTTATCTTCAGCCTATCGATATGGAGCCTAAAGGCATTGATCTAGCTCCTAGCAAGGCGGACATCCACCTTGAGGCGGATATCCACGCTATTAAGGGCAACGCAAACGGATTTGGCGAGGGCGAGTGGATCCCTTACCTAAAGATCGCTTACGTGCTTAAAAACCTAGATACCGGCAAGATTCAAAAGGGAAATTTCATGCCGATGGTAGCTAGCGACGGTCCTCACTACGGCGCCAATATCAAGATGGTAAACGGTGTAGGCAACTACGAGCTAACCTACAACATCGAAAATCCAAGCGCCAACGGATTCGGCCGCCACGCGGACAAAGCGACCGGCGTAGGCAAATGGTGGGAGCCGTTCTCGGTTAAATACACTTTCCAATACACAGGCGCTCCTAAAGAGTAAATCGTAGCTGGCTTCGCCGAGTCCGTTTTCGGCGGAGCTCTAGCGGTATTTTTTAGCCGCACGCTTTAAATTTAAGGCGGTTACTTTAGCCCGTTTAAATTTAGGTGCTACGCCGCAGTCAAAGCGCATCGTTTTGCTTTGACGCGTTTAAGCTGACGAATATTTTAGGCGTCGAATGCGGCAAAATTTTAAAATTAGCGCGTCGCGAGGGTGAGACAAAACCAAAGCAATAGCGAGGCGAAATTTCTCTTTGCGGACGACTCTTATCGCTGCGAAATTTTTGCGAGCGGGTTTGAAATTTTAAAATTTACAAAACGACGTAGATTTTAAAATTTTAAAATTTAAGCGATTATAGGCGATTTATGCGCATTAGGCTCGATGAGGATTTTTGATGAGTATATTTTTTTATCACATAAGCTTGGCTCTATTTCCGCTCGCGTTTTTAAGCGCGTATCTGGGCGGCAGGCGCTTTATTGGCGCATCGTTTTTGCCCGCGCTTTTAGGGGCTGCGTTTGGGGCGCTGTGCTTTAGCGCATTTGCGCGCTCGGCAAACGCCGATACAGGCAAGATCGTATTTGATGCGCTCGCACTTTTAGCGCTGCTCGCGCTACTGCTTGCGTTTAAGTTTAAGCGATTCTATCTTACCGCCTCCGTTCTTTTTGCTCTTGGTTGCGCGTATGGATTTGAATACCGCTTCATAGGGATGAATTTTAAAATTTTCTCCGGCGAGCTGCTGGATAGCTTCAGCCTAACCAACCTCTTTATGGCGGTTTTAGGCGTGCTGGCGCTAATTTTATTCTATTTTATTTATCACTCAGCTCTAGCGCGCGCGAGTAGAGGTGCAAAGCTGGCGTCATTCGTCATCGCGTGGGCGTTTGCCTTTATCGCTAAAATCGGCTTTTTGGGTCTTGATCTGCGCCAGGCAGACGCGCCCAAAGCGCTAGCTGCGAAGGGTTTTGAAGGGCTTTCAAACGCGATCGGCTCGTCCGAGTTTCTAAGCGTCATCGCTAAAATCATCCACTACAACAACTCCTATCTGACGCTAGCTCTTTGCCTTATAGCCGCGCTAATTGCGCTACTTACGGTATTTCGTGCGCCAAGGCGTGTACCTCGCGAAGCGGACATTATAAAATTTAGAGAGGTTAAGGCGGGCAGATTCGCCATTTTTAGAGATTTTAGCCTGATCTTATCGCTTGGGGTTTTAATCAGCTTTTTGGGGCTTTATTATATCTTGGTCGCCTCAAAACCGCCTACGATCGATGAGC
This sequence comes from uncultured Campylobacter sp., assembly GCF_938041645.1. Lineage (GTDB taxonomy): Bacteria > Campylobacterota > Campylobacteria > Campylobacterales > Campylobacteraceae > Campylobacter_B. The sequence goes on from NZ_CALIST010000030.1 coordinate 17,875, forward strand.
CTAAGATCATCGAGCCGCAAGGCGCGGAATTCATAATTGATGCAAACATCGTAAAGGACGGCAAGCTGCACCGCTTTGCCTACGTCACCGACGACGGGCATAAGGTCAGGTTTTTTCTACTAAACCGCTTCACGGACAAATTTGCTCCGGTCGCGGTTTTTGACGCGTGCTCGATCTGCGGCGATATGGGCTATATTAAAAAAGGCGACGAGCTCATCTGCATCGCTTGCAACGTGAGGATATTTTTGCCTAGCGTCGGTAAGCTGGGCGGCTGCAATCCGATCCCGCTGGATTATAAGCTAGAGGGGCAAAATATCGTCATCGCACTTAAAACGATCGAGGACGGCGCGTCCTATTTCTCGGAGATCGTGGATAAAAAGGTGATCGATCCGGTCAGTAGAAAAGAAATTTTAAACACCTCTAAATTTAGCTATCTTTACTACGGACGCACCTACTTTTTCGAAAGCGAAGCGAATGCAAACGCCTTCACCGCGCACCCCGAGCGCTATGTAGATGAAAACGGCACGCTAAAGGAGCTTAAATAATGTTTTTACGCATCATCAAATCCTCCATTTTGAACTCCAGGGATAGCAAAATTTTAGCGTTTTTGACCATATTTTTATCGGTCTCGCTGATCGCTTGCATGCTAAATATCACGCTAAAAATCGGCGATCAGGTCGCTAAGGAGCTACGCAGCTACGGCTCAAATATCGTAGTGCTACCGCGCTCGCAAAGCCTAAGTATCGAGATCGGTGGGCGCGAATACTCTCCGCTTAAAAACGATGATTTTTTAAAAGAGAGCGAGCTGCATAAGATCAAAGAAATTTTTTGGCGCAACAATATCACCGCCTTTGCGCCCTTTTTAACTACCCGCGCGGGAGATTACGACGTCGTGGGAACCTACTTCGAAAAGGACGTAGGCGTTAGCGATGAGCCTGATTTCAGATCGGGCGTGCGCTCGCTCTATCCGTTTTGGAGCGTAGAGGGACAGTGGGTAAAAGACGGTGCCGATGACGAGGTGCTTGCAGGAGACGGGCTTGGGCTAAAGATCGGCGATACGGTTAAGCTTGGAGATTATGAGGTTAAGGTCGTAGGAATTTTGCACGGCGCGGAGGATGAAGCCAAAAAGCTGATTGCAAATTTATCTCTGGTACAAAAGCTAACGCACAAAGAGGGTCTCATCGCCAAGGCAGAAGTTAGTGCCATGACGATCCCGGAAGACGATCTGTCCGTAAAGGCAAGAAGGAGCCTCGATAATCTAGACGCCACAGAATACGATACCTGGTACTGCTCAGCCTACGTAAGCTCCATCGCATATCAGATCACCGAGGAGTATCCAAACGCAACTGCTAAGGCGGTGCTTAGCGTCAGCGAAGCTCAAAGCGGCATCACGAAGAAGATTCAAAATTTAATGGGCGTCGTAAGCATTCTGTCGCTGCTGATCTCAAGCATCTGCATCACGAGCCTGCTAAGCAGCGAAATTTACAAGCGCAAAAAAGAGATCGGCTTGCTTAAGGCACTGGGAGCGAGCAACTTTATGATCTATATCCAGTTCGCCGCCGAAATTTTCGTCATCTGCGTAGCAAGCTCACTCGTGGGCGCAGTCGTGGGCTACGCGCTTAGCTGGGCGATCGCGTATCAAATTTTTGGCTCCTTTATCGGCGTCTCGCTTATGGTCTTTCCGCTTAGTATCGTCTTTGGACTTCTTATTTGCATTATCGGCTCGATCTTGCCGCTACGCGGAGTGATCAAGCTACTGCCTGCGGAGGTGCTTTATGGTAGGAAATAACGGCGCGTTTTTTAGAGGCGCGATCTTTAAAAGTATCATCAACAGCGGCATCCGCAGCTTCGTGATTTTCGTCGCGATCATGCTAGGCAGCGCGGTTTGCGCGGCGTTCGTAAATATCTACGCCGACATCGATAAAAAAGTCGCCAGCGAGTTAAACAGCTACGGCGCAAATTTAATCGTGAGCCCCGCAAATTTAGAAAATTCCCATATGGACGAAGCGGCGCTCGATGCGAAATTTGCTAAAATTACAGCTCTAAAAAGCGCGAATAAATATCTTTTCGGCAGCGCAAATTTAGGCGTCAATTCAGGCATCATCATGGGGGTAAATTTCTCCTCTCTGCGTGATACTATGCCGTTTTTGGATCTTAAAGAGGGTTCGTTTATCGGCGTAGATTTCGACGATAAAAACGCTCTCATCGGGCAGGATCTCGCCAAACTTTTGGGCGCGAAGCTCGGCGATAGTATCGAGATCACGCCGATCGGCTCAAACGAAACGAGTAAGGTAAAGATAAAAGGCATCGTCTATGACGGGCAGAAAGAGGACGGCATGCTGCTAATCTCGCTGCCGCTGGCGCAAAAAATTTTAAATCAGCCTGCGCAGGTAAATTACGCCGAAGCGATCGTAAGCGGCGATTTTAAGCAGCTTAGCGAAATTTCAAAAAGCCTAAGCGACGGGCAGATGAGCTTCGCGCCGATCGGCAAGGTATCCAAGACCCAAGGCATCATCTTAAATAAAATCAAGCTTTTGATGCTTCTTATCGGCATTACGATCCTTCTGATCACCTCGGTTTGCATCAACACGAGCCTTAGCTCGATCCTGCTTTCGCGGATCAAAGAGTTTGCGCTCATCCGCGCAATCGGCGCGAGCAAGCAAAATTTGCTCCACCTGATCCTGAGCGAAATTTTAACCGTCTGCGTCGCAGGCTCGCTAGCTGGAGTATTCGTGGGATACCTGCTCGCGATCTTGCTGGGGCATCTGATATTTTCAAGCAGCGTGGATTTTAGGCTAATCAGCCTCTTTGCGGCGGTCGCGCTGAGCCTGATTTTTGCGCTCGCGGCAAGCTACTATCCGATCAAAAAGGCGCTGAATCCGAATTTAGCGAATCTATTAAGGGAATGACATGGAAATTTTAAAATTTGAAGGCATCTGCAAATACTTCGGCGAGGTTAAGGCTCTCGATAATATCAGCTTCGACGTTTTAAGCGGCGAGTGGGTCAGCATAATGGGCCCAAGCGGCAGCGGCAAGAGCACGCTCGTCAATATCCTAAGCCTGATGGACACCCCGACCGCGGGCAGATATATCCTGGGCGGAGCCGACGCGAGCGCGCTAAATGACGAGCAAATTTTAGAATTTCGCCGTAAAAAGATCGGCCTCGTGTTTCAGCAGTTTCACTTAATCCCCTATCTAACGGCCGTCGAAAACGTCATGCTAAATCAATACTACCACAGCTGCGTGGACGAGGACAGCGCCAAGGCGGCACTTGATAAAGTAGGGCTCGGGCACCGCATCACGCACCGCCCTAGCGAGCTTAGCGGCGGCGAGCAGCAGCGCGTCTGCATCGCTCGCGCACTCATCAATGATCCCGACATCATCATCGCGGATGAACCTACGGGCAACCTCGACGAAGCCAACGAGCGCGTGGTTTTGCAGCTCTTTCAGACGCTTCGCAGCGAGGGCAAGACGCTGCTTTTGGTCACGCACAACGAAGAGCTCGGTAAATTTGCCGACAAAGTGGTGCGCCTAAGACACGGCAAACTCGATCGAATAGAACTTTTGGATCAAAGCACGATGAAGCACAATCTCGGTTCGCAAGATAAAATTTCAGATCGCGATTTAAGCCAAAGCACTTCGCAAAGCTCTAGCGTCGAAAATTTAAAAGCGAAGAACGGCGATAAAAATTCGAGCACGAGTGAGAAAAATTCCGCTTCGCAAAATTTAGGTGGCGAAGATCAGAGTGCCGAAAATTCTAACGGCGAAAATCAAGGTGCCAAAAATTCGGGTGCGTAAAATTTAGCTTGCATGATGAAAAATAAAGCTACGTTAAAATTTAAAAATTTCACCGCCCGCCCGCGCTCTTTTTGGATTCGCACAAAGCTCGAGCATGCAGGTGCGGCTCTTTGCTGCGCGCGTCCCGTCGAAGCTATTTGCCTCAAAAGATCAAGCGCCGATGCGACGCCGAGCGGAGTGGGGAAAAATTTTAAAAGCCAAAATTTAAAAAGTCTAAATTTTAAAAACCGAAACGCTACGGGCACAGATTTCGACGCGGATCGCAACATACGCCTAGGCGTGGGTCACGATATAAATTTCCGCCCAGATCGCGCCGTAAATTTTAAAATTTCAAACGCAAATTTAAAGGCCGATTTAGCGCGCTCGAAGGCGGGTTTTAGATGATAAAATTTTTAAATTTAAAAGTTGCTGCCGCCGTGTTCGCGCTACTGCTCGCAGGCTGTGACGGATGGAAGCACCATCTAAGCAGCGACGGTACCTCGCTTGCCTCCAAGTTCAACCCCTCCGAGCGCACTTTAAAGATCGAGGGCAACGACAAGCCGTTCGTGCTGTTTTTCTACACCAGCAGCTGCGGCGCATGCAAAGCCCAAGTACCCGTGCTAAACGAGCTGCAAGCTAGCGGCGACGCGCTGATTATCGGCATTCTAGGCGACGGTAAAGGCCTAGAAGCCGACGCCGTGGTCGCTCGCGAAAAGGGGATAAAATTCCCAAGCGTCAGCGGCGCGAGCTCGGTGAAATACTTTGAAACCATCGTAGGCGGCATTTTCGGCACCCCCACGTCGGTGATTTACGATAAAAACGGCAAAGCGGTCAAAAAGCTCATCGGCCTCTACCCCAAATCCGCCTTCGAAACGCAGCTGAAGCTTATGAATTAACGAGTGGATTTGATGCAGCCGGTTTTACGGCGGCGGATCGCAAATGCCCACTAGAATGACACTTCGAGTTTAAAATTCTTTTCAACTTACAGATGCCTTTGCGTTTAAATTTCAAAATTTAGGCGCGCAGCGGATTTAAGTATTCGCCGAGTTTTGCTAAAATTAGCTTTGTCACTAAGCTGCTTAAAGGGCTAAAAAGTGGCAACATCAAAATAGAAAGGATACTTCAATGAGTAAAAAATCCCTTGTCCTAGGCGCTGTTGCGATACTTTGCGGCGCGCTAAGCCTAAACGCCGAGGCTTTGGCGACGCAGAGCGTGCAAATAGATCTGAAATTTAACGCCGCAAATTTTACGCAAGAAAGCGTGATCGTAGGCGGCAAAAAGATAAAATTTCGCGCCTACAAAAGCATAATCTACGTCGCAAAACCCGTAAGCGCGCATTATCAGAGCATGAATATCTTCATCCCGCAGCAGTATTTTGAGGGGCGCAAGAGCGGCAAATTTAACGCCGCGAGCGCGCCGATATTTTTGCCAAACGGCGTGGGCGGCTACATGCCCGGCGAAGCGGGCGAGGTCAAAATAGACGAAAGCGGCAAACCAAACGCGATCGCTACGGCGCTTTCGCGCGGTTACGTCGTAGCCGCTCCCGCAGCGCGCGGACGCACGCTAAAGGGCGCAAACGGCGATTATATCGGCAAGGCGCCCGCAGCGATCGTCGATCTAAAGGCGGCCGTGCGGTATCTGAAATTTAACGACGCGGCGATGCCCGGGGACGCAAACAAGATCATCTCAAACGGCACGAGCGCGGGCGGAGCGCTCTCGGCGCTTTTAGGAGCGAGCGGGGACGAGGCCGCGTACGAGCCGTATTTGCAGGAACTGGGCGCTGCGAAGGCGAGCGATAAAATTTACGCGGCATCCGCATACTGCCCGATCACAAATCTGAAGCACGCGGACGCGGCGTATGAGTGGATGTTCGGCGCACAGAGCGAATATGAAAAGATGGATTTTAGCGGCCTTGATGCGGCGGGATTTAACGAGCGCGGCGAAAATTCTAGCGGCGCTGAAAAAAATTCCAAAAAAGACGCAAATCAAAGCGCCGCAAAGCCCGCGCGCAAGATGATAAGCGGCAAACTAAGCGCAGCGCAGATTAAAATTTCAGACGAGCTAAAGGCGCAATTCCCCGCCTATCTGAACTCGCTAAGCTTGAAGGACGGGGGCGGCCGCGCGCTAAGCCTGGATAAAAACGGTGACGGCAGCTTCAAAGATTACATAAACGGGCTCATATCGGCCTCGTTTGCTAATTTTGCGGCGAAAAATCCGCGCGCGAAGGCGCCCCTATACCTCGCTGCAAAGATCAAGGACGACGCGTCGCAATCGCATATGCTTTTTTGGGGCTACGCGACCTCCAAGCCGCGCGCCAAGACCCCGCCTGCATTCGACGGCTTCGCGCTTGAAAATCCCGAAAACGAGCTGTTCGGCGGCGCTAAATTTAACGCGGCACATTTTACGGATTTTAGTGCGATGAATGACCCCGCCAAAGGGGTGCTAATCGCAGATGCGCGGATCGTAGAGATGATGGATGCAATGAGCTTCGTGCGCAACGAAAACGGCGCGAAGCATTACCGCATCCGACACGGCGCGAGCGATCGCGATACGGCGCTTGCGGTCCCCGCTATTTTGGCACTTAGCTTGCAAAACGTGGGCAAGAATGTCGATTTTGCAGTACCTTGGGGGCAAGGACACGGCGGAGATTACGATCTAGAGGAGCTTTTTGACTGGATCGACAAAGTAGTCGCACAGTAAATTTAATGGGCGAAATTTCATCTTAGAATTTTGCCCGCAGCTCTGCCGTAAAATTTTATCACCCAAACACTCTCTAGCGGATACGCTAAGCGGCGTAAAATTTCGCTGCGAAATTCTATCGCGTCAAAATTTTAGCGTCGCCGCAAGACGCATAACGATTTGAAATTTTGCGGCTAGCATTTAAAAAATTCCATAGAATTTTATCGCGACAAAACGGCGCGAATTAAATTTTATCGGTCGCAACAATATACGGTGCGAAATCTAAAGCGCGATCCGCGCCAAAACTCTAGCGCAATCAAATTCTGCGGGCTAAATTTTAAATTTAAAGACTGAATATGCGATAAAATTTCACGGCGTTTATACTATCCGATCGCAGCTCTTTGAGCGCGCAGGTATCACGTAATAGGCGCACATTCGGCGTGCGGATGATTAAAGCGCAAAAACTCCAAGCGAGCGCGGCAAGCAGGCTAAATTTAAGGCGTGCATTCGCGATCTCCCGCGGCTCCAAGCCCGCTTTTGCTATCCATTAGGCCTGCTTCAATAATCCGCTGACACACAAAAAGCGCCGCTTGGGGTCTGTATTTTTGCGCCGTGTGCATAAATTTCATAATTTAGCGCCACTTTTGAACGCAGCTTAGCCTATTTAAAGATCACCGCGCCGCGTCAGGATCGTTTCCTAATCCTGGTGCGCCAGCATCTTTGCGGCGGCGCAACTCGGCGCCAAATTTAACGCTAGCCGTCCTTGTGCCGCCTCTCTAGCTCGGCGTGCGGCGACACCCTTTGCTACGACGTCTAAATGTAAGCCGTTCCCTCGCCGCGCCCGCAAAAGAGCTTTTAAAATTTAACGCCCTAGCCTTTTGCGATCTCGTAAAAACCGTCTTTG
>NZ_CALIST010000031.1 GCF_938041645.1 uncultured Campylobacter sp.
TTAATAAAATATAATAAATTTCTCTTAACTATCTTCAAATTTCAATAAAAATTTATCTTATATCTTGTAAAATTCCTTATAACTAATAAAATTTTATTGCATAGGAGGAGCTTTATGGGCAAATATCCAAAGGCTATAGGTCCTTATAGCGCTTATAGGGTCTGTGGAGATCTAATATTTATTTCAGGTCAACTACCGATCGACCCTACGGATGGCAAACTTGCAGAAGGCATAGAAGCCCAAACGAAAAGATCGCTTGATAACATAGGTGCCGTATTGAGCGAGCTTAAGCTTGGCTTTGAAAATATCGTAAAAACTACCGTGTTTTTATCAGACATTGGAAATTTCGCCAAAATGAATGAAATTTATGGAGGCTTTTTTAGGGAGCCGTATCCAGCAAGAAGCGCCTTTGCGGTCAAAGACCTACCGAAAGGCGCTATGGTAGAGATAGAAGTAATCGCCAAAAAATAAGGTTAGTTTAGCTCATTACCATACGCGCCATGGGTACTAAGGCATAGGTTTCGGGTTAAATCCGTTACGTTTATGTTTAAATTTAAACAAACACTATAACAAGGACACAACAATGTTAGGACTAATCATAGCCTTAGCTATCATAGCATTCTTAGTTTTTATGCTTTACAAGAAGGTAAACGCACATGCAGCTTTACTTATAAGCGGTCTTTTGCTGCTAGCTCTAGCAGCTATTTTTGGGATAGGAGATATCATAGAACCTAAAAAGAGTTTAAATTTTGCATTTTTTGATCTATTTGAAGTGATAAATCAAAAGATGTCCTCTACTCTCGCAGGCCTAGGCCTTACTCTCATGTGTATAGCGGGATTTTCTGCGTATATGGATCACGTAGGAGCAAGCTACTCGCTTTTTAAGGTATTTGAAAAACCTCTTCAAAAGGTCAAAAATCCTTATATGCTACTAGTAGTTTCTTACTTCGTAGTGCAGATTATCGTCCTTTTTATCCCATCCCACGCAGGACTTGCGCTACTTTTAATGGTTACGCTATATCCTATTTTAATTAGAACTGGAGTTAGTAAGCTCTCAGCGCTTTCAGTAATAGGCTCTTGCCAGTTTATCGATCATGGTCCCGGAAGCGGAAACGTAATATATGCTTCAAAGGTAGCAGGCATTGATCCCGCAGTTTATTTCGTAAGTCATCAACTTCCTACGACCATTCCTATCATCATAGCTGTTGCGATTACGGTATATTTTTCGCAAAGATATTTTGATAAAAAAGACGGTTTCGTATTTGATGCCGTTGCAGTGGAGGAGGATCTCAAAGAAGCCGGAGAAAAAGAGATCAAAAAACCGCCTCTTATTTATGCTATACTTCCCATCATTCCGATAGTTCTAATACTCGGCTTTAGTAAAATTTTCGGCAGCTCCATTAAGATGAATGTGCCGGTAGCCATGTTGATTTCGACCGTGATTGCTATTTTATTTGAGTGCGTCAGATACAAAAGCCTCATAGAGACGGCAAATTCCTTGATGATATTTTTTAAAGGAATGGGTCATCTTTTCGTAATCACCGTTTCGCTCATCGTCTGCGGTCAGGTTTTTGCAAGCGGTCTTTTAGCAGTCGGCTTTGTCGACACTTTGATAAATTTTGCAAAAGACGCGGGAGTCGGCGTATTTGCCATCATCGTTTTTGTCTCTTTCCTTCTTGCAATAAGTGCATTTTTGATGGGCTCCGGAAATGCAGCATTTTTCAGCTTCGCAGGGCTTATTCCGGATATTGCCAAATCATTCAATGTCGAGACAATCTCTATTATCCTGCCGGTTCAAATAATGACGGGCTTCGGTAGATGTATGTCACCTATCGCACCTGCTATCATAGCAGTTGCTACTATCGCCAAGGTTAATCCATTTGCGGTAGTTAAAAGAACGGCACTTCCGATGATAATCGCCGGGCTTACAAATTTAATAATGACATTTATATATCTATAAAGGAGAATTTTATGCAACTAGATACCAAATTAACGCACCTTGGAAGAGGCGATGACAGCCTAGACGTTCGTCCCGTCAATGCTCCCGTAATGAGGGCTTCTACAATTTTATTTAAAAATCACGACGCTTGGCAGGCGACGAGAAAAGCTCGTGAAACACAGCGAGTCTTAAGCTACGGCGCGAGAGGAACCTCCACTAATTTTGAGCTTGAAAAGCTTCTTTGCGAGCTTGAGGGCGGATACAGAGCCCAGCTTTTCCCTACCGGACTTGCCTCTTTGGCTATGGTTTTGTTAAATTACGCAAGCGCAGGAGCTCATTTTATAATAACTGACGCCATATACGGACCCGTTCGTGCGATATGCGAGAAATTTTTAAAGAATGTGGATGTGCAAGTCGATTTCATCAAGGCTGATGCAAGCGACGTGGAATCAAAGATAAGACTGAATACCAAATTAATACTCTGCGAGAGCCCAGGCTCTATTCTTTATGAAATCATCGATCTACCAAGGCTTTGCGAGATAGCTCACGCGCATAATATCCCCGTAGCCATAGACAGCACCTATAACTCGGGCTATTTGCTACATCCAATGGAGCTTGGAGTAGATATCGTGGTAATTGCTGCAACAAAATATCTAAGCGGCCATAGCGACGTAACAATGGGCGCTGTAATAATCAATGAAAAAGAGTGGAAAAATTTTGACAAGCTTCCTGAAATTTTTGGCTTTACGGCAAGTCCCGACGATGCTTATCTAGTCTTAAGAGGCATCAGGACTCTTGGCGTAAGGTTAAGAGAGCATGAAAAATCTGCCAAAAAGATAGTAGAATTTTTTCAAAACAGAAAAGAAATAAAAACGATATTTTATCCTACCTTAAAAACGCATCCTAATCACGATATTTTTATGCGCGATCATCTAGGCGCAAATGGAATGGTAACGATAGAGTTTAATGGCGGCATAAGCAAAGAGAGCGCGATCAAATTTGTAGACGATCTTGAGCTTTTTTCTATCGGAGCCTCTTGGGGTGGATATGAGAGTCTAGCTACCGTTACAGTCCCTCCTAGAACGGCTAGCGACTGGAGCAAAAGAGGACCATTTGTTAGATTTCATATCGGACTTGAGGACGTTGGTGATCTAATAGCCGATTTAGCTCAAGCACTTGATAAAATTTTAAAATAAGAGGATAAATTTATGCAAAAGGTAAGCGTATTTGATATGCTCATACTTCAGGACTCTTGGAGTACCCCTGAGATGAGAGAGATTTTTTGCGAAGAAAATAGGATCCAAAAATGGCTTGATGTGGAATCCGCACTAGCTAAAGCCCAAGCAAAACTTGGCATAATTCCCAAAGAAGCAGCCGAAGAGATATCCAAAAAAGCGTTTTATAAATTTATGGATATGAAATTTATCTTTAATGAATCCAAAAAAACAAAACATCCTCTAGTGCCGACCGTTAGGGGGCTTGAGAAGGCTTGTGAAAATGGGCTCGGGGAATTTGTACATTTTGGCGTTACCACTCAAGATATTATTGATACGGGGCTTGTTTTGCAGTTTAAAGAGGGTCTTGGGCTTATCAAAAAAGATCTTAAGGATATAGCAAAAGCCCTTTTAAAACTCACAAAGGCGCACAAAAATACTCCCATGATGGGCAGAACACTATCTTTGCAGGCTCTTCCCATCACGTTTGGACATAAAAGCGCCATTTGGTTATCGGAGTTAAATAGGCATTTTGAGCGAATAGAAGAGCTGGAGAAAAGACTATACGTAGGCTTAATAGTCGGAGCAGTAGGAACGAAGGCATCTTTAAGCAATAAATGCAATGAGCTTGAAGAACTCGTAGATACGTCGCTAGGATTGCAGACGCCCGATATCTCTTGGCAGCCGGCGCGAGATAGATTTATAGAGCTCGGATACGTACTTGGTAATATTAATGCGACTTTCAATAAGATCGCTCATCAAATTTTAATTATGTCGCACAACGAGCTTGATGAAGTAGCCGAGCCTTTCGGCAAAGGCCAAGTGGGAAGCTCCACGATGCCGCATAAGCGCAACCCGGCTATAAGCGAAAATGCAGTAACCGTAAGCAATACCCTTAAAGCCAATATAGCAATACTTTCGGATATCGAAAGGCACGAGCATGAAAGAGATGGCCAGGTGTGGAAGATGGAGTGGAAGCTACTGCCTGAAATTTTCTTAATGCTCTCCGTGGTTTTGGCGAATATGAAAACCGTCCTATCGGGACTTGAAATCAAAAAAGATAAGATGCTTAAAAATTTAAATGCGCTAGGCGGCTTCGTTTTAGCCGAACGAGTAATGTTTGCTCTTGCAGATCGGCTTGGTAAGCAGCACGCCCACGAGATAGTTTACGAAGCGGCAATGAGGGGCATAGAGGGAGGCCTAAGTTTTAAAGAGGTTTTACTAAAAGATAAAAACGTGTCGAAAATCCTCGATAAAAAAGAGATAGAGAGACTGCTTGATCCGACGACCTATGTCGGCTATGCGCCACAGCTCGTGGATAATTTTTTGCAAAAAATTAAAAACAGCAAAATTTTAAAGTAGCCGCTATGTATTCGGTAGAAATTTCTAAATTTATCTCCACACTCACTTATAAAAACATCCCGCAAGAGGCTATCTTGCGGGCTAAAGAATTGATGCTTGATTGCATCGGTGTAGGCATCGCAGGCGGCGACGAAAAAAGCGTGCAAAACGCCATAAAAACTATAAAAAATTTGCCGGGCGGCAGCGGAGAATGTAAAATTTGGGGGCGGAACGCAAAATTTACGCCTAATTACGCGGCTATGATAAACGCCATCAGCTCGCACGCGCTTGATTTTGATGATACGCATACGGAGGCGATCGTGCATGCAAGCGCAATTTTAACGCCTCTTTGTCTAACCTATATGAGCTACCTGAAAATTCCTAAACGAAGAATTTTAACTGCTTTCGTAGCGGGATGGGAGGTCGCCGCAAGACTTGGTATAGCCTCAAAAGGAAGCTTTCACAAACGCGGATTTCACACCACGGCAATCGCAGGAATTTTCGGTGCCACTGCCGCTATGTGCATAGCGTTAAGACTAAAGCAAGAGGAATGCGTAAATGCTTTTGGGCTTGCGGCAAGCTATGCAAGCGGCATCAACGAGTTTTTATCAAACGGCTCTAATTCAAAGGTGATACACGTCGCAAACTGCGTAAACAACGCTATTTTGGCAGTAAATTTTGCAAAAAATGCAATGACCGGGCCGGTTAGTATTTTCGAAGGCAGAGATAATATCTTTAAGACCTTCGGTATAGAAATTGAATGCGATAAAAGCGAGCTTATAAGGGGTCTTGGTAAAATTTGGCAGATCATGCAGGTATCTATCAAGCCCTATCCGAGCTGCCATTTTGCCCATGGGCTGATCGACTGCGCGATTTTACTTAGAAAAGACGGGGTAAAAAGCGACGATATAAAAAGCATAAAATGTTACGTCGATGAGGTTCCCATAAGCTTCATTTGCGATCCGATAGAGATTAAATACGCCCCTAAAACAGCTTATGAGGCAAAATTTTCTATGCCATTTTTGATGGCTACGGCTTTTTTTGACGGCGAGTTAAATTTAAAAAGCTATGAAAATTTAAATAGAGCCGAGGTAATAAAGTTTGCGAAAAAAATAACCTATGAAAAGCGTAAAAATGAAGGCTTTCCTAAATACTTCCCCGGACACATAGAGGCTACTTTAAAAGATGGAAAGATCATAAAAAAAGACGTTTTTATCAACAGAGGAAATTTCGATAATCCACTAAGTTTTGATGAAATTTTTGCGAAATTTAAACAGTGCGCATCTATTAAATTTAGCGAAAAAAAGCTTTTGGCAATCAAAGAGGCCATAAAAAATTATGAAATTTCCGAGGTGGACTTAGATAAAATTTTATAATTCGCTCAAAGCCCGGTGAAATTTCAAAACAAGCTAAATTTAAAGCGTCATTTCGATCGACTGAATCGTCATAATAAATATGCCATATTCGCCACTTAAGCCTCGATAGCTACACGGGAGCAAATTTTATTTCTAGCCAAGCGCCATATATGTGACACCGGCTCAAGAATCACTCCGACCATCCGCTGCACGCTCTTGATTTAGCTAAATTTATACCCCGAAGCGACGGGCTAAGCTCAAAAAGCCAACCAAGTTTAAAAAACAAACTAAGGCTTTAAACGGCGATCTAAGCTTAAAATTTACAAAATCATAGTAAGCTTAGCCCATTTTTTACAAAGGTCTGAAATTTGAAAAGCATAATTTTAACGCTGGCGATCCTGGCGGTCGGATTTTATTTTTACTCGATAAATTTTATGGTCACGGTGCTGGCGATCAGCTTCCTCATCTTTTTCCACGAGCTGGGGCATTTTTTGGCGGCGCGGGCGCTGGGCGTGGGGGTGAACGTTTTTAGCGTGGGCTTTGGAGAGAAGGTCTTTACCAAGCGTATCGGCGCTACTCAGTACGCTATCAGCGCGATCCCTCTGGGGGGCTACGTGAGCCTTAAGGGGCAGGAGGATTTGGATCCCGCCGCAATAAGCGCGGACCCCGACAGCTACAACTCCAAAGGCCCGATCGTGCGCATAATCATACTTTTCGCGGGGCCGTTTTTTAACCTGCTGCTTGCGTTTTTGATCTACATCGCGCTGGGCTACATCGGCGTCGAAAAGTTAGCGCCGAAGGTCGGCAAAATTTCGCCAGGCTCCGCCGCAGCAAGCGCAGGGCTAATGCTAAACGATGAAATTTTAGCTATCGACGGCAAGCAGATCCGCGAGTGGGACGACATCTCAAAGCAGGTAACCGCAGCGCCGCTAAGCTTAGAAATCATGCGCGGCGGCGAGCGGCTGAGCCTACAGCTCACGCCGAAGCTCGGTGAGAAAAAAACCATCTGGCGCGAGAGCATCAGAGTGCCGCTCATCGGCATTTCGCCCGATTACAACGCGACCGTGACGCTATATCACAAGGGCGCAAGCTCGCTTAGCTTCGCGTGGGATCAGACGGTGGAGGCATCAAAGCTCATCTTGGTAGGGCTCGAAAAGCTCGCCAGCGGCGTCGTTTCGCCCAAGGAGATGGGCGGCATCGTCGCCATTACGGACATCACCTCAAAGGCGGTCGATTACGGCGCGGCGGTCCTGCTCGCGCTCGTGGCGCTAATATCGGTAAATTTAGGGCTTATCAACCTCTTTCCGATCCCCGCGCTCGACGGCGGGCACATCGCGTTTAATCTCTTTGAGCTCATCTTCCGCCGCCCCGTACCAAAGCGGGTATTCGTGGGCGCTAGCTACGTAGGGATGGGGATTTTAGCGCTTTTGATGATATTTACGGTGCTGAATGATTTTGCTAGAATTTTGGGATTTTACAAATGAGACTGGATGAAATTTTAAAGCGCATTGAGGCTGCTAAAGCAGGCGCGGGCGAAGTGCAGCTCGTCGCGGTGAGTAAAAACGTAGGCACGGATGAGGTGCGCGAGCTGTATTCACAAGGACAGATCGCGTTTGGCGAAAACAGAGTGCAGGAGCTGAAGCGCAAAAGCGAGCTGCTGCGCGAACTGCCGCTAAAGTGGCACTTCATCGGCACGCTACAAAGCAACAAAATCAATCAGCTCATCGCTCTGCGCCCGACGCTGTGGCAGAGCTGCAACTCCTATGAACTCGCGCTTGCCGTAAATAAGCGGCTAACTTATCCGCTAGATACGCTGCTGGAGATCAACGCCGCGGGCGAGAGCTCCAAAACGGGGCTCGATAAAAACCGCGCGGTGGAGGAGTTTTTGCGTATCAAGCAGGAGTGTAAAAATCTAAATTTAATCGGCGTGATGAGCATCGGAGCGCATGTGAGCGAGCCCGCGCAGATCGCGCGAAGCTTCGAGGCGAGCCGCGAGATCTTCGACGCGCTCGTGCCGCACGGCGCGCGGATCTGCTCGATGGGGATGAGCGATGATTTTGAGCTCGCGATCAAATGCGGCTCGAACATGATCCGCCTGGGTAGAATTTTATACGCC
The DNA here is from genome assembly GCF_938041645.1 of uncultured Campylobacter sp. Classification (GTDB taxonomy): domain Bacteria; phylum Campylobacterota; class Campylobacteria; order Campylobacterales; family Campylobacteraceae; genus Campylobacter_B. Next base: position 7,966 of record NZ_CALIST010000031.1, read on the forward strand.
TAGGCCCCAAGGGGCAGGCCTTAGCGCGCGAGCAAATTTTATACCGCTTTTATTAGGCGGCGCGTTTGATTTGCCGCGCAAGCTAAATTCGGCGCGTAACTTGAAATTTAGCGCAATGCTTAATTTTACGTGCTACTTAAATTTAGCGCGTTATAGAAATTTTACGCAGCGCAACAACACGGCATCAAATTTTAAACCTCGATGAAATTTATTCGCAACGACGCAAATTTCAAAAACGCGACGATATAAAATTCTAAGCGCAATCCATATAAAGACAGAATCTTAAAAGGCGAAATTTCAAGTGGCGGCAGCTGGCGTACATCGCGCGCACGCTGGTTCAGGGCGCGAAAGCGATCTTTATGGACGAGCCCACCAACGGGCTGGATTTTGGCAATCAAATCAAGCTGCTCGAGATGATAAAAGCGCTAGGCGATGAGGGCTACACCTTCGTGCAGACGACGCACTACCCACGCCACGCGAAATTCGTTTCAAATTTGACGCTGTTTATAAAAGACGGCGAAATTTTAGCTTTCGGGCGCAGCGAGCAGCTCATAAACGCCGAAAATATCGATAAAATTTACAGCATCAACTACGAAAGATACGAGGATAGATTATAAATTTTACAGGCGCATAGCGCCGTTAAATTTAGCCGAATTGGGGTAAAATTGCGCGCATTATATGGTTTTCGGCGGCAAGACGGCGCACCCTATAAAAATGCAAGCTTGCGGATCGCGACTGCGGTAACGTAAGCGGCAAACCGAATTGCTAGCAAGCAAAACATCTAAATTTAAACGATAAATTTAAAGGAAAATCATGACTCTGCGAGAGATATTTTTAAACGGCTGCAATGAGATCGCGGCAAATTTTTCGTACTTCAAACCCACGCAAAAGGGGCAAAGATTAACGAAGATCCGGGGCGACAAGGATATTTCGTTTGAAATTTATTTTAGCTCCAGCATGCGCAACTACTCCGGTAGCGTGAGCATCCTGCCGCAGGTCGCGATCTACTGCAAGCGCCTAAAAAAGCTGATGCAAGAGGAGCTGTCCTACTCGAGCGACCTTGTTTTCGTATCGCACCTGGGCTATCTCACGCCGCGCAGGCAGTTTCGCGACTGGCAGCTCGCGGGCGCTAGCTTTGAGCCCAGCGTGCGTGAGATTAGCGCGGCTATCAAGGATTACGCGCTAGGGGTATTTGAGCTCTTTGCGGACAAGCAAAAGGCGGTGGAGTTTATGAGGCGGCACGGGGCTAAATTTAACAAAAATCTAAGCGCCTTCGATCTGTACCCGATCTACTTTGTATATTATTTCGGCGGCAAGGACGCGGCGGAGGCGTTTTTCAACGTCTGCCTAAGCGATTGCACCTACAAAGGGCGATTTTATAAGCTTTACGAGGAGCTTACAAACGGCGCGGAGGCAGATTTTAGCAGGAGTTCGTTTTGGGGCGATACGGAGGCGAAATTCGCATTTGTAAAAGGACTTAAAATTTTAAATGGCTGAAATTTTAATTCAAATTTTAATCGTTATTTTTAGCGTTTTACTTCTGGGCGGGATTATTTGGACGCTCATTCGTCGTAACCCTCGCAGGCTTAGCCAGCGCCAGCTTGCCGCGATAGATGGGATAAGCGAGGTAAAAAGGCTTTCCGTGAGGCCGTTTTTGTTCTGGCTGGAGCGGTTTTTTATCTCGTGCGAGAGCCTTTGGTTTGATCAGGATTTTATCTACGTTTTTGATGGACAGAAGCTCGCGGCGAGGTATAAATTTGAGCAAATTTTAGCGCTTGAAGTCACAAAAATTCGGATAAATCATGCTAGGATTTGGCGGATCCGCTTTGCGAGCGGCGCGAGCGAGCTTGAACGCGGCAGCGCGAACAAGCCCGAGCAAGACGGCGTGAGCGAGTATAAATTTGTGCCCGTCGCTTCGATTTTTACGCCGAACTTTAAAGAATTTTTGCAAATTTTACGCGAGAAAAACCGAGGAGCGATCAAGACAGAGTCTGGATTTTGGGAGACCGTTTAGCGCGGCAGAATTTTACAAAGCGATTTGCAAAAAATAGAAAAGGCGCGGAGCCTTCGAGCGCGATCGTCGTAAAGGGCGGCAAAAGCTACGCGCGAAATCGCAAGAAGCGATAATAAATAAGGGGGGAAAATGAAACACTGGAGCAAGCTTCAAAAACGGTTTTACGAACTCGTGGACGAGGGCATCGATTTTCAGATACACTGCGCGGTTTATAGGATGCAAAGCAGGCGCGGCAGCACGGATTTGACGCGATATTTTATCACGCTTGCGGGCAAGATTATTTTTGACTACCCGAAGGATTTCGTGCTAAAAAGCGGCGGCGTAAGAAGCCTAGCACAGGGTGCTCTAACGAAAATTTATCCGTATGGTAACGACATAAGCGACATCGGCGAGCTTATTCGCGAATATATCGACACGCCCAAAGAGGAGCTGTTCGCAAAGCACTTTGGTGCCGATGAATAGGGGCTTGCAAATATCCTAAAGGCTGCCGACAAACGCATCGGCAAAAAGAGGCTGCAAATTTTAGCCAAAAACAAGAAAAATCAAGCGATGCAGAAGGTGATAGCGGCTAGATTGGGAGCTTTGCAATAAATCCACAGCGGCGATTTAAATGCGGAGCGAACAAGTGCGGGCGACAGACTAAAAATTTTGATTTATGAGCGGACTTTTAAAATTTAGCTTCGATCGTTCGGTGAAAATTTAAAGGATCGCAGGCGAATAAAATATATAAAAACGATCATGTATCGCTGCTTTTGCTTGACGGTTTAAAATTCAAGCGGCTTGAGTACGATATGAAAATTTACGTTAAAATTTAATGAAAAACCGGTGCGATCTGCCCGATAAATTCAGGAAAGGATAGTTATGATTTTAGCTTCAAACTACAATGAAATCGACTTTGACGCGCTTTATAAGGCGCAAAAAGCAAAAAGCTCTGGCCGAGCATTGGGACAAAAAGGCGCCCAGCTTCAACGAAGGCGTGATGAAAAGCGCCTACGCGCGCGAGTTTATAGACAAGATCGATTTTACGGACGTTTCTACGCTACTTGATTTTGCATGCGGCGCGGGCGCGCTAAGTGTGCTGGCGGCGGAAAAGGTGGATCAAATTTACGGCTATGATTTTTCGCCCAAAATGCTAGAATTCGCCCGCGAGAACGCTAAAGCCTACGGCGCGAAAAATGCGAAATTTGCGCAAAAAGCCTTCGAGGACGACTGGTCTGACGTGCCCGCGTGCGACGTCGTTTTCGCCTCGCGCTGCCTTGAGGTGGATGATCTAAAGGCTGCGCTTAACAAGCTTCTTTCAAAGACTAAAAAATCGCTTTACATCACGTTTAAGGTGGGCAGCAGCTTTGTGGACAGGGATATTTTGGACGCGATAGGGCGCGAAGTGGAGCAAAAGCCCGACTTCGTCTATCTTTTAAACATCCTGTTTCAAATGGGCTATCTGCCGAGCCCCAGCTATATCAAAGCCTGGTGTCACGGCGACGGAGCGAAAAGTGCGGAGGAGTTTATGCAAAAGACGCGCTGGATGCTCGGCGGCGAGCTAAGCGGCACGGAGGAAACGCGGCTGGCGGAGTATTTTAACAGCGGCAAATACAAGCCAAAGCTAGATTTTATGCACTGGGTGTTCGTGCAGGTGGATAAAACGGATGAGCTTTAGCTTAGTTGCCTTATTTTTGAATGAAGCAAGATAAATTTTGAAGCTGAATTTAGCTAGAAATGAAGCGTAAATTTAGCCTGCTAAAAATTTTATCGATAAAATTGCAAGAGCCGGTAAGTATTCATTTTTAAAAATTTAATGCAAAATCGGGATCGCTTGTCCGCTAAAAAAGAAGCAAGTCAAAAAACTCGCTTCATTAAATTTAAAACGCTACGGAGTAAAAAAGCAAAATTTGAGCTAAAATAACCGAGAAAGGCGGTAAAAATGCAAAAAGACAAAATCCCCGCGGACATCAGCCAAATTCCGCAAGAAATTTTAAAAAGCTACGATAGATTTCGCTTTTGTAGATATCTGTTTTTCGGGACGCTTTTGACCTTTCTCATTTATATCATCGTGTTTCTTACGTTTGTACATGATGCGCCCATAATGTCGTTTTTATGCATGCTCGCGCTATCTGCGATAAATATACTCGTCTGCCTAAACAGGCTGAAGTATAAAAAATACGCCCTGCTTCTATTTAGCGATGCAGATAAGGCCTTTATGCTTATATGGATACATGTGGCTGCGATATTTTACGTCCTTTATGCTTTAATCGGATTTTATTTACAGATAAAATATCACATAGACTGGGATACGCGTCAGATTATACCTGCTATTTTTATCGCTATTCCGGTGGCGATAATAACATATAACGCAAATCCGGAATTTGACGCCGATGAGACCATATATCTACCGGCACCAAAATCGCAGACAAAAATTAGCGGAGCGGTCGCTGATAAAATTTCCGGCGAGCAAAATTTTAACAAAACAAACGGCAAGGCGCAAGGCGCCCAAGATGAAGCCGCTAAATTTGAGCAAAAATTTAATGACGCGAGCCTTGAAACAGAATCTATCCAAAGCGAAGAGGAAGCGCTGGAGTACGGCAAAGCTCTAGCACGAATTGCAAAAAATTTAAAGCAAAAATATCAACTTCACCGTTTGATCAGATTTGCTTTCGTGAGTTTTGCGACAACGGTTTTTTTGATTTTATTTTTACCAAATTCGTACGAATTACACTGGGCGTTTATAATTAGCGCCGTTTGCACGATTATATTTTTCTTTTCAAAACGCAGATACAGTAAACTTTTCGTAGAAAATCCCAAAAAAAGCAATACGATTTTCGCGATAGAAAATTTTGCGATTGTGACGCTAGTTTTGTATCTCCCACTCTCGTAATTGCTCTTTTCTCAAGGACGAAGTTACGATAATATGGCTCTAATTCTTGGGTATCTGTATTTGCCGATAGCTCCGATATTGTTTATAACGACCATCGTTTGCCTAGCACGCAACTTAAGCGTTTATAAAGAGATAAAAGAATGAAATTAGTAAATTTAAACGAATTTTTAAATAACTTTACCGCGCGAATATACTTCATCAGCTCCTTGTCTAAGTATCCTTTTGCTGTGGAAGGACAGCTTAAATTTAGAATTTAAATCAATCCAAAGCAACACTTTGCACCTTTAAAATTTGCAAGCCTGCCATTTAAATATATCTATTTATCTGCGTTTATTAAAACGCTTTAAATTAGCTGAATGTAGAAGTAAGAATAAAGAAGCGTGGATATTTTAGGCATAGCAAATGTGTTTAAATTTGATCTTAAACGCTCAAGGCTACTGCGTTAGCTTGCATTTCAGCGCCTCTTGCAAAAGCGCATTGGCTACTACTCTCTCCTTTTTTACGAAGATAAAATTTTCGCCGTATTCACTCTGCAGCTCGCTTTGCGGATCGGCGCTCGTATGCATCACTATGATATTTGCTTTTAAATTAGAGCCGTTTAGCATCTTAGCGACGATGTCGAGCTTTTGCTGATTTGCGATCGTTAGGATGATGACCGACGCTTCGCGCGCATGCAGCTCGTCGATTGCGGTTTTTTGCATTATATTTACAAAGTATATGTTCTCTCCGCGCGATTTGCCCAGATCCACAAGCTCTAAATCGCTCTCGGCGACTACGTATAGCAGCCCCTGATCTTTAAGGCGCAGCACAACTTCTTGCCCTATCCTGCCGTAGCCTGCTACAATGATGTGATTTTTCATCGGCGGGATTTGGGTTTTATGCTCCTCATCCTCGAGCTTTTCAACCTTGGACTCAAAGCGGTTGGCGATTTTGTTTAAATTCTTAAGAATAAACGGCGTTAAAATCATCGTCGCGGTTACGACTGTAATTAAAATTTGCCCGCTTTCCTTGCTTAGCATATCGCGGCTCATCAACAGCGAAAAGATCGCAAGCGCAAACTCACCTATCTGGCATAGCGACAGCGCCGCTTTTAGCGCTATCCTTTTGCCGGTCGAGAGAAATAAGATCGCGTAAATCGCCACCGTTTTAAGCGCCATTATAACGATAATAGCGAGCAGGATCAGCCCATAATGCGAGACGATTACTTCAAAATTTATCTGCATGCCAATCGTGATAAAAAAAAGCCCCAGCAGTATGTCTCGAAACGGCGTCAGATCGGCCTCTATCTCATGTTTATACTCGGTTTCTGCGATAAGCATACCCGCGATGAATGCGCCCAGCGTGTACGAAAAGCCAAAAACATGCGCCAAAAAGCTAGCCCCCACGACGGTAAAAAGGATGGTCGCGATGAAAATTTCTTTAGAATTTGTCCTTACGACGTAGTAGAGGAAGCGGTTGAAAGCAAATTTACCGAGCACGAAAAGGATCACTACCACTATGGCGGCGCTTACGGCGGTTTTTAAGATTAGATAGTTCACGGGGGTATTGTCGGTCGAGCCGAATATGTCAATCATAAGCAAGATGGGGATGACAGCGAGGTCTTGAAATAGCAGGATACCAAGCACCTTGCGCCCGTAGTTTTGGTTGATTTCGCCTGTTTCGTTGAGTGTTTTTAGCACGATCGCCGTAGAGCTAAGCGCGAGCGCAAGCCCGATAATCATCACGGTTTTTATGTTTCCGCCGAAAGCTTGATCGATGATGAGCGCTAGAATAATACCGGTGCCAAGCACTTGGAGTATGCCGTTAAAAAATACGTCCTTTTTCATGCTCATCAGGTGATGGAAGCTAAACTCAAGCCCGATGGTAAACATCAAAAAAACGATGCCAAATTCCGCCAGCTCAGACATATGGGCATTTTCGACACTGCCTAGACTATAGATCTGCGAAAAGCACACGCCCGCGACGATATAGCCGATGATGGTGGGAATTTCAAAAATTTTAAAGACGATATTTAGCACTATCGCAAGCGCGGTGATCGCAAGAAATAGCTCTATAACAAGCTCCATTAACTCCCTTTTTTGTAAGATTGTGCATAAAATTTAGCGCTAAATTTATTGTCAAATTTTACATTATCCGCGACCGTTTATCAGAGGCGATAATTGATGAAATTCTATCTTTTCATATAAATTTACGGATAAATTTTATAATGTGATTTTACTAAAATCCCGCTTAAAAATAGAGAAATTATGTCGCACTTTATCGCTAAATTTAGAGGCTCGCGACAAAATTTTAAAGTCTAACGCGGCATGAAATTTTAAATTTTAAAGCCAAATTATATCAAGGCGGTTTTAAAATTTAATTGTAAGAAAATTCGCCCGGGTTTGCTTAGCGTAACTTTAAATTTGACGCGAAATTTGACGCGCCCACAAATCCTCTCTGAAAATCAAAATTTATCGCTTGAATCTACGCTTGCGAGGCGATCTTGCTTTTTGATAGCATTAAAATTTCAGCTTATAGCGCCAGGATCCGATTTTTGCTGAGCTTTAAAATTTTTATTTCGCAGACCTTAGTCTGTCTCTCCGCCAAGCTCTAAAATTTTAGCCCGCAGCTCCTCGATCTCGCGCTCATACTCGGCGATCCTTTCTTGCAGGCGGAAGATCACGTCCACGCCCGCAAGATTGACGCCAAGCTCTTTTGTAAGGTTTAAAATCATGCGTATGCGGTCCATATCATGCGCCGAGTACAGGCGCATCTTGCCCTCCGTGCGCCCCGGGCTTACGAGTCCTTCGCGCTCGTATTGCCGCAGCGTCTGCGGATGGATATCTAGGACCTTCGAAACTATCGATATGAGATAAACCGGCTCATCGTAATCATGCATTTTGATGCCTCCTTATAGCTTTTGTAGCGCGGCTTTGACGTCCTCGTCCAACGAATCGACGTCGGGCAAAACGACATTTACCACCGCGTATAGATCGCCTAAAATTTTACTCTTGCGATTTTGCACGCCGTAGCCTTTTAAGCGGTATTTCTGCCCGTTTTTGGTATTCTTTGCAATCTTTATCGTTGCGCTTTTACTTGGCGTCGAAATTTCTACTTTTCCGCCAAACATCGCCGTTTTCAAAGGTACGTCAATCTTTTTGAAAAGATCGTCGCCTTCGCGGCTATACTCGGCGCTTGGCGCGATTTTTATTTCCAAAATTAGATCGCCGCTTTGAGCGCCTGATTTTTGTCCTTTACCCCTGATGCGTAGCTTTTCGCCCGCATTGATGCCCGCGGGTACTTTAAATTTAACCGTCTCGCCGCCTATACGCACGCTCATCTCGCCGCCTTGTATCGCGGTTTGAAAAGGAATTTCAATCGAGCTGTGCGTATCTAGGCTCTGCGCGCCGCCAAAGCCGCCGCCGAAACTGCTGCCGCTAAAGCCACTAAAACCTTCGCCACCACCGAAAGAGCTGAAACTAAATCCACCGCGCGAGCCTGCGCTTTTTGCGCCGAAGGAGCCGCCGAAAATGCTGTTTAGGATGTCGTTTAGATCGCCCATGTTTGCCGAACCCTGCGCGAAATCGTGAAAATTCTGTCCGCCGAACATCTCGTCGCCGTGGCGGTCGTACTGCGCGCGCTTTTTCTCATCGCTTAAAATTTCATACGCGGCGTTGATCTCTTTAAATTTATCCTCAGCTCCTGGTTCTTTATTGATATCCGGGTGATACTTACGAGCTAGCCTACGGTAAGCTTTTTTAATCTCCTCGGCGCTTGCTGATTTATCCACGCCTAAGGTTTCGTATAAACTGCTTGTGCTTGCCATTTTAATCCTTAAAATCTTAAAATTTATGTAGATTATATCATAAAACTTTAGTGAGTGTCAATCAAGTTTGCTAAATTTCATTTATAAATTTTAATTTTGCGTTAGGAATATATTAGCGGACAAAATTTATAATTCCGCCAAAATTTCATTATCACAAAGGAAGCAAAAATGAAAAAATCGATCATCATATCGATAGCTTTAGCAGGTGCGCTTTTTGGCGCTAATATCGACATTAAAGAAGCTCCAAGCAATTATGAGCGCGTAAATCCGGGCTTTAATCAAGACGTGGTGCTTTCGTATCACAGCTCCGTTGCGGACGTGAAAAAATCCGTCGTCAATATTGCAACTAAAACCAAGATCAAAGCAGGCAACAGCCCGATGTCACAGATGTTTGACGATCCGTTTTTTAAGCAATTTTTCGACTTTGACATTCCGCAACAACAAGAGCGCGAGGGAAGCTCACTAGGCTCTGGTGTCATCATCTCCGAAGACGGCTATATTGTCACAAATAATCACGTAATAGAAAATGCCGACGAAATCGTAGTTACACTACTAGAAGGCGATAAAGAGTATAAAGCCAAGGTAATCGGCACCGACCCCAAAACCGACCTTGCAATCATTAAAATCGACGAAAAAAATCTCTCTGCGGTTAAATTTGCCGACTCGTCCAAGGCCATGGAGGGCGATATCGTCTTTGCTATCGGAAATCCTTTTGGCGTGGGCGGCACCATCACTCAAGGCATAATCTCAGCGCTAAATAAAAACAATATCGGGTTAAATCAATATGAAAATTTCATCCAAACCGACGCTTCGATCAATCCTGGCAACTCGGGCGGCGCGTTAGTGGATAGCCGCGGCGCGCTTTTGGGGATAAATTCCGCTATTTTAAGTCGCGGCGGCGGAAATAACGGCGTAGGCTTTGCGATCCCATCAAATATGGTAAAAGAGATCGCTGAAAAGCTCATCACAAACGGCAAGATCGAGCGTGGCTTTATAGGCGTTACGATCTCAGATATGTCTAAAGATCAAAAAGAGCTCTATGAAAGCAAAGAGGGCGCGCTAATCTCAAGCGTCGAAAAAGACATGCCTGCCGATAAAGCAGGCATCAAGCGCGGCGATTTGATTACCAAAATAAACGGCAAATATATCAAAAACGCCAACGAGCTAAAAAATTTAATCGGCTCAATGGCTCCAGGAAGCTCAGTGGATGTAGAATTTGAACGCGACGGCAAAAGCAAGAGCACGACTATCAAGCTAGACGCGATGAAATCAGACTCCACCACCTTAGGCTCAGCCGGTGAGGACTCAAAAAGCGCAATAGAGGGGCTAAAGCTAAGGACGTTAAATGACAGCTTGCGCCGCAAATATAACCTCGACGACGATGTCTCGGGTGCCCTCGTCTTAAGCGTCAAAGATGGCTCAAAAGCCGATGATTACGGCTTTGAGGTAGGCGACGTGATCATCCAAGTCGGTCAAAACGATGTCAAAAGCTCAGACGACTTTGATCGTTATATCAAAGATTACAAGGGCAAAAAGACCCTAGTCTGGGTTATCAGACGTGGAATTCCACAAGGTCTTGTAATCCGCTAAGCTTGGTCCGCCAGGCTTTAGCTGCGAGAAAACGCGCAAGCGTTAAAATTTAACCGCGGCGAGCCCAGCTCAAAGCATTAGCGGAACATTGCGAGTAAGCCAGCAGAAGTTTTTGGGATTTTGAACTTTCTGATAAGCGAAATTTCGAGCTTTCGAGCACAAAAGATACATAATAAACTATAAAGATGGGCTTTTGGCAGGCATTAAAAGTTGCCGGAAGCTCTCTGTTATTTCAAGCGCCTCTGAAAGCCCTCTGCTATTTCAAAATACCGCTAAAAGCTCAAATTTCGCTTGAAATTTTTAGAATTTTGCTTTTTTGCTTTTGTTTTCACTTGGAATTTTTAAAATTTAACCCTCCACGCCGCTACTTTATCGTTTTTATCGCCTCGCCTGAAATTGCTTTTAAATTTTAATCTCTTTGCCAACGACATACCGCAAAAGTATGTGCTTCTAGCCTGAAATTACTTCAAATTTTAATTCCTCTTGTATATTACTTCACTTTAAATTCTACAAATCCAAATTTTATAAAATCTATGTCCTACCCTACTTCTCATTATCAGAAACTGCCGCCTTTTTATTTTAGCGCTTTTCTCGCAGCGTCGCTTCTTGGGAATCCCGCTGGCTAAATTTTAAAGTCGGAATTTTAAAATTCCATCATTTTGTAATCGTAATTTTTCGTTTAAGCTTCGATAACAAAAATAAGCTGAAATTTTACTTTATTATCGAAAACGTCACATCGCGATACCGATTTTTTCGCATTAAGCTAATTTTTGTTAGGAATTGTATTAAATTTATTGTAAATAGGTATTTTTATAGTATAATGGATAGTTTTTATTTTTTACGAAGGATTACAACTATGAAAGATATTAAGATACCGATTATCTCAGGTCTGAGCATCGCTGCTACGCTAGCACTGATGCCGATGCAAGCTTTAGCCGACAATGCAAAAGCGACGGTAACCGGCGGCGGTAGTAATAAACTGCATCGCTCTGGCACCACTACCTATTATTCCGGTGGTTACGAGGGTGTGGTATCTGGCGCTTCTAGTGATCATATAGTAACTATTACGGGTACGGGCGATCCTAGCGGTGTCGATATGTCTTCTTATACCATATACGGCGGCGGCATGGGCGATCCTAATGTCGTACCTACGAAATCCGCCGATCGAAATAAGATCATCGTTCAAAACAGCGCTACCGCTACTACTATAATAGGCGGAGAAGGTATAGGCGCAACCGGCAATACCGTGAGAATAATAAATGCAACCGTTAATCGAGCCGTCCTCGGCGGCAACGGCACTTGGGCGGGACAGTCAGGATATACTGGAAATGCCGTCAGCAACACCGTAAATATCGAAGGCAATAGCCATATAATCGGAGATAATGCGGGTGTACTCAACTTTGAAGCGATGGTATCGGGAGGTCGCGCTAGATATGGTGCCTCTGCGAATAACAATACGGTAAATATCACCGGTGCGGCGAAAATAGATATGGGCAGGATAGAGGGCGCTACCATACACGAAGGGGGCTCCGCGAAAGGCAATGGCGTCAATATCACGGGCGCTGTAGTCTTAAATACCGATCAAGAAATAGACGGCGCAGTATCCGTATCTCCAAATTTTGTTAGTACGTTAGAGGAGAACTATGTCGTCATAAATAACGCCGATGCTAAGCTTCAAAATATAACGGGCGCCAATTCTACGAAAAAAGGTATCGACGTCGGAAGCAAGACTACAGCAATCGGTAACTGGGTGGAGTTAAAGGCAGGACAGGTCGAATCCACTACAGGCTCATATATGGCTGCCGTATCTAAAAACAATTATTCTAAGATTACCGGCGGAACGGTTATAGGCGATGTACACGGAGGCTTCGGCGGCAACCACGTCGCAACTCCTAATCTTACTCACGTCGCTACGAGCGAAGGCGATCATGCGGAAATACAAGGCGGCGAGATAAGAGGTAGCGCTTACGGCTTCCGCAACGTAAATGGAGAGATAAAAAGTAGCTACGTTGAAATGAGCGGAGGCAAAGTAGCACAAGATGCTATCGGCGGAAACAGCGTTAACGGCAAAATTTCAAACACCAAAGTAACTCTAAACGGTGGCGAAGTGAGCCACGATGTCATCGGCGGAAACAGCGTTAATGGCGAGGTTACGGGCGCCAAAGTAGATATCAAAAAAGGCGCTACGATAGGTCATGATATCATCGGCGGTATAAGCGAAAAAGGCAAGGCCGAGGCTAACTGGGTAGTAGCGGATTTAACAAATAAGACCGTTAATCAGGTAATCAGCGGAACCAATAAAATCGGTAGCGGCAGCGGAACGGCAAACAATAACCACGTCCAAATAACCGGCGGAACACTAAACGGTCCTGCTCTGGGCGGACGCGGCGAACAAGGCGTCAGCGGCAATGAATTCTCTGCAACCGGAGTAACCTTTAACGACAACGTTTCTGGTGGAACTACGTCAAAAGGTAATGCTACGGGAAACGTTTTAACCTTGTCAAATTCTAAAGTAGAGGGTGGTAAACAAGTCAAAGGCGGCAATGCTATGTTGTTGGGCTCCGCATCGGGTAACCGTGTAAATTTATGGGATCATACCACCGTAACGGGAGATGTTTTCGGCGCGGAGGCTGTGGGGGCAAATAGCAATAATAATACGGTACATTTATCAGATAGCACCGTCACCGGCACGATTTACGGCTTATACGGCACCGGTAGCGGCAGCGGCAACACCTTGATAAATGCTTCAAACGCTAGCAATCCAAATCAAGCGGGCAATATTGCTAGATTTAATGTTTTAAATTTCCAAAACATATCAAATGCATATTCCGATGCAAGCAAAGCCGCACTTCAAATCACGGACGGGGTTAAAACTAATATCAATAAGGCTAAATTTCAGCTTGGCGACCATGATTATGATGTAGATACTTACGCGATAGGCGACGGCGAGAAGCGCTATCTGATCCATAATGAAGCCAAATTTGAAAAATTTGATGAAAAGGTCAAGCACACCGATAATGTATTTACTATCAAAAATGCTACTACCTATTCGATGAATTTAAAGGGCTTGATGGAGGACGATGACGGAAAATCCATCGTAATCCAAGGCAAAAAGAAAACCAACCGCACTATCACCGACGGAACATTCGACCAAAGCGAATTTAATAAATACAAAGGACCTGCAGGTGAGGATCCTACTATCGATGTAGGCGAAGATCCAAATGCACCGGAGAATTTCGGTGGGCTAAATATCGATACGAATGCCATTCCTAAAGCCACGATAAATCTAGTAAGCGGTGATAATATCGGCACGATAAAAGCCAATGATGATGATACTATAAACGTAGGCAAAGACGGCAATAATCCACTAGTGCCGGGCAATATAACTGCAAAAAATATCGAAAAATCAGGCTCCGGCAAGCTAAAGATGAATTTCAATCTGCCTAACAACTATAATGAAGGTAATCCTGCGATCAAACTTACGGATTCGGGTACTACTGATCTAACTGGTACTGACGTCAATGTAAATAATGCCAAAGACGGCACCACATACACACTCGTTAAAAAGACTAACGGCGGCACTATAAATTTCAACGATAGAAGTGTCCAAAAAGACCAGACCTATACTATCACAGACAAATATCACTATCAATATGATGGCGAGACTTTTAGAAAGCAAAATAATGATCAAGAGCTTAGTTACAAAAAAGGCACCATTACCGACGCTTGGGGCGATGCCGATTTCGATAGCAGCGAGCTAACCAAAAATCAAGCTAGCAATAAAACTGCGGGCGCTACTGAGCTATTCGGCAATAAAGGAAACACCGTAATCGTAAAAGAAGGCGCAGGCAATCTAGGCGGCAAAAACATAAGCTCGGGTAGAGCCGACGTCAAAGATACCGAAACGCCTAATACTATCCATGATAACTACACTACGATCAAAGGTGGAACGGGATTTGGCGATGTATATGCAGGCTATGGTGATAGCGGAACCCAAGATGTTCACGACAACCATCTAAGCTTTGAAGAGACTTCAAAAGGTGCGGTAGTAAACGGAAATATCGGTGCAGGCTATAACGCTAATGGAAACGTTCATGATAATAAGGTAACCACTGATGATACCACCATTAACGGCAATGTCTACGGCGCACAGACAGCTAACGGCAATGCAGTTAAAAACATTGTAAATCTACAAGGCAGTAGAGTAGGTGGCGATGTATACGGCTCAAAAGCTAGCGGTTCTGCAACAAACAGTACCGTGAATTTAAGCAACACGCAAGTCGCTGGTAACGTCTACGCAGCATATGCGGCTAGCGGTAGCGGTAATACCGTAAATTTCTATGGTGGTAAAGTCGATAAAACTATCTACGGTCTATCCAGTGCAGGTGGCACAAATAACACCTTAAACGTATATAACGCCTCTACTCAAAAAACCGCAGGCGATATTAAGAATTTCAATGCTCTTAACTTCGACGGAATTTCGGATGCTAACGGCAATGCTGCAACCGCTGCTTTAAATTTAACTACTGCCGGCAACACCGATATCAATAATGCTAAGTTCCAACTAAACGGAATAGATTACGATCCAAGTAGCGATAGCTACGGCTCTTTAAATATAGAGGAGGGTAAGGAGTATCACCTTATCCGCAATGCTGGCAATACCTTTACAGGCTTCACCGAGAAGGCTAAGCAAACGACCAATGAGTTTACGCTTAAAAACTCTACCACCTACGATATAATGCTAAAAGGCTTAATTAAGAGCAGTGACGATCAATCTATCTTGATTCAAGGAAGCAAGCTTACTTCAAGAAAAATTTCCAATGACGGCAAATTCGACGGTGGAGAGATCAATAAATACGGAAATATCCCAAATCCTGTAATAAATGTAGTTAACGAAGATCCTTCTACCCCTACGGATTTTAACGGCTTAGATATCGACGGCGGAAATAACTCTACCGTAAATTTAACCGGCGGCAATAATATCGGAGATATCACCGGCGGAGCTGGAAGCACTTTAAACGTAGGTAAAGATACTACCAATCCGGCAGCGCCTAATTCAATCACCGCCAAGAATATCGGAGGGTTTGACGATATCAATATCTTTATGCCACCTACCGTTAAAGACGGCGATTCGATGATTACGCTAACAGATCCTACGGCTAATACTGATCTAAGCAATATGAGAGGTAAGATCACCGCTTACATTAGCGGTAATACAGATGTAGGAGATACCAGCACTATCCATCTAATCGATAAGCAAGGAAGCGGACGATTACTGCTTCCTGATCCTTCGCATCTACAAACCAGGGTTCAGCAAGGAGCTACCATAGAGTATGAGACCTACGGTATGGTAGATGCAAACGGAAGAGCGCTAGATCTTAGATTTAGTGGCAAAAGAAGGGTAAAAGACGATACCAAATCCTTCGCCGAAACTCGTGCTGCAAGCTTAGCTAGCTTAAAGAGCGGAAGCGAGTTAATCACCAACTACCTAGATAAGCTAATACCTGACGGACACCTAGAGCTATTTCCTTTTGCTATAAGCGAAGCTTATGATCTAAGGTATGAGACTGGTTCGCACGTAAATTCCAAAGGCTATGGAGTAGCAGCAGGACTTGCCAGCTTAACTCCTAATTTCGCAGGAGATATCTTAAGCGGAGTATTCGTTGAATATGGAAAAGCAAACTACGATAGCTACTTAGATAGCGGTCTGCATGCAGACGGAGATAGCGAGTATATAGGCGGAGGCTTGATGCTAAAGCAAAACTTTACTAGTGGTACCTATCTAGATGCAAGCTTTCATGTAGGTAAGATAAGTAGCGACTACAATAGTAACGACTGGACCTATGCCATAGCTCCTGGAGTATTAGCTCATAATGAGAAGTTTGATATCAGCTCAACCTATATGGCTACTCATATAGGAATAGGTCAGATCTTTGATCTAAGCCAAAGTAACAAGCTAGACGTTTATACTAAATGGCTATATGCTTACACGGATGATGCAGATGCCTCTATAAGCTCTGGCGAGAGATATCACTTTGATAGCGTTACATCTAATAGAGTAAGAGCAGGTCTTAGAGATACTATAAATCTAAAAGATGAGCATAATCTATATGTAGGAGGCGCATACGAGTATGAGTTTAGCGGAGATGCTAAAGCATCTACTATGGGACTTGACGCTCCTAAACCTAGCTTAAAAGGCTCTACCGGAGTATTTGAAGCCGGCTATAAGTATGAGAGTAAAAACCTTATCCTTAGCCTAGGAGGCAAGGGCTACGTAGGCAAGACAAGAGGCGGTGCTATCAATGCAGGGTTTGAGATTATGTTTTAAATTTTAATAGATGCGTAGGCCCTAGCTTGCACATCTATAAAATTTCAGATCCTATACTTAATTTCAGGGGCGGGAGATTTCTCGCCCCTTTTTAAATTTAGACGCTATGCACTAGATAAATTTCATAGCTTCGCTATTATGCGATAATGATCTTATTAAACTTGCTGTATCCGCCCGCATAAAATTTTACCGCAAGCGCCGCAAGATAATTCATAAAATTCTACGCTTTCTATGCCGCTTTAAAATTCCTCAATAAGAAAGAATTTAGGCTCAATTCGCAGAGGAATTTCATAGTCTGCCTTATGCTTAAAGAACTGGCGTAATCTTAGGTTCTTTTACCAAAGCCAAAAAAGCTTATCAAAGCGGCAATACCATCATTATTGGCTTTATTGCTAAGGCCGGTGCCTTTTATTTATATTCTGCGCTTTATATTTTAAAAGTAAGCTACGAAATTTCGAAGTAAAAGTGAAATTGTATAAGAAAAATCACGTAAAACTTAAAATTATAAAATTTTAAAACTGCTTGTCTTAGAATTTATAAGCAAAATTTCGCAAGGTCTAAAATTTTAAAATTCCGTGCTTTAGAATTTCAAATTTCAACACGCTTCTCATTAAGGTTTGGGCTAAATTTTAAATTTTAGGCAATTAAATTTTAAAATTCTGCGCCTAAATCTTGCCTGTGAATTTTAAAATTACCCAGCGCAGTTTTGATCGTTCACTTCAAAGAGGCGACCTGTTATAAAACTACGCGAAACAAGTCTTGGCACGAGCTTTGCTTTAGCTACACAAAGCCTTAAATTTAGACCTTGACGGCAGGCAAATCTAACTGCTTACGATATAGAATTTCAAGCGGTATTCATAGCGTTGTAAACCTATATTTTTTATAATTTTACAGTTTAGCAAAACAGGCTATGCAAATGAACGGTCTATAAGTTTAAGATCTACTTTTTTGCAATTTTATACTAATAGAAAATATTTGATATCTCGTTAAGCTATGGATTTAAGCCTACTTTTTCGTAATTTTATAGAGTAAATTTCCGATGCTTTGTATGATCTGCACGAGTACGATCAGGATCACGACTGTGTATGCCATTATATCGGGGCGGAAGCGCTGAAAGCCGTAGCGGATCGCCACGTCGCCGAGCCCGCCGCCGCCGACCGTGCCCGCCATCGCCGTAAATCCGATGATGACGATAAGCGTCAGAGTAATCGCGCCGATGATACTAGGCAGTGCCTCGACGAACATTACGCGAAAGATTATCTGCGTCTTGTTCGCGCCGAAGCTCTTCGCCGCCTCGATCACGCCGCTATCTACCTCAAGCAGAGCGCTTTCGATTAGGCGCGCGATAAAGGGCGCCGAGCCGATAGTAAGCGGCACGATCGCCGCAGTGGTGCCGATGCTCGTGCCGATAAGAAGCTTTGTAAGCGGAAAGAGCACGATCAGCAAAATTATAAACGGGAAGCTTCGCAGCGTGTTTATCGCAACGTCCAGCACGGCGTAGACGATGCGGTTTTCGCAAAGCCCGCCGCGACGCGTAAGGATAAGCACGATCGCGAGCACGAGCCCTAAAATAAACGCCAAAGCCGTGCTTATGAAGGTCATATACAGCGTCTCCAGCGTCGCGTTTAACAGCAGCTTCGGAATCGTTCCGCTAAAAAAATTTTGTATCCACTCTATCATTTATGTCCTTTCATTTTGTGCTTGCTTGCGCTATATCGAGCTTTTGCACCGCTTTAAAATTTTTTGAAATTTTAAAATTTCGCTGCAGCAAATTTTGCGCCTTAAAATTTTAACCCTCGCGAAGCGGTAAATTTTACCGCTTAGAACTCGTAAATTTAGACGAAATTCTATCTAAATTTAATGTGCAGCCCTTAAAATCAGAGTGAAAAATTTTAAAATTTCAAATCCGCGCGAAATTTCGCTCCACGCCCTCAAAAAATTTCAAATTTCTTAAATAGCTCGGGCTCATCCTGCACGATGCCGCGCTCTATGAGGCTTGCCACGACTTCGCGGCTGCAGAGCGTCTCCTGCGGCCACCGGCGCGTATAGCCCTCCCACTCGTGCTTGCTCGTAGCGTCGATGCAGATGCGATCGTCCTGCGCCATAAACACGTCGCGCAGCGCATCGATGCTGTTTACGATGCACCAAACGCTCATATAGAGGTTGCTCGCGTCATTTCTCGCATCGGTAAAAATCAAAATTTTAAAATGCTCGCTAAATTTCAAAAGCCGACGCCAGCTCCGCTCTACGAGCTCTTTTTTGTCTATGTTTATTAGCACGAGCGGGTTTTTCGTATCGCAAAAGTGCTGCTTAAGCGCCAAAATAGCGGGCTCCTCGCTTTGAAATTTCGCTAGCAGCTCCTCGTCGCTTAAAATTTGCGGCGCCTGCGAGCTTAAATCCGCCGTCGCATCGATACCGAGCTTGCCGCCGAAGCAGGAGTTCGGGCTTGCGTGATCGAGCTGATCGCACACACCCTCGCTAAAAACGAGGCTGCGCGCGCCTATGCGGTTTAGGATGTACTTCGTAAGCGCCTCGTACTCATCTAAGCTCGGCGCGTCCTGCGGTACGAAAACGGCGTGTTTTACGAAGCTCATCTGCCCCACGCCCCAAAACGCGTGCATGATCTGTTTGGCAGCAGCCGGGTAGCGCACGGCGATCTTAGCCAAAATTAGGTTGTGAAATACGCCGTTCTCGGGCATTTTATAATCGATCAGATCGGGCGCGCTCGTGCGAAACAGCGGCAAGAAGATCCGCTCGGTCGCATATCCCATAAATTTATCCTCAAGCGGCGGCTTGCCGACGACGGTGGCGTGAAGTACGGGCGTACGCTTGTGCGTGATCGCGCTAACTTCCATCACCGGGAAGGGCTCTACCGGCGTGTAATATCCGGTATGATCGCCGAAAGGCCCCTCCGGTTCGCTTACTGTGGGATCGACAAAGCCCTCGATCACGTAATCCGCGTCTGCGGGAATGTAAATTTCATTCGTAAGCGATTTTACGAGGCGAGCGGGGCTGCGGCGGATGAAGCCGTAAAGCAGCAGCTCAAAAAACCCCTTCGGCAGCGGCGCCTGACCGCACCAGATATAGAGCGGATCGCCGCCGATCGCCACGGATACGGGCATCTTTCGCCCAGCTTTGCGGTATTCGTCGAAAAAGCCCGCGCCGTCTTTGTGTATCTGCCAGTGCATCCCCAAGCGGTCGCGCCCGTAAATTTGCAGACGATACATGCCGAGATTTTGCGTTTGCGAGTTTAGATCCTTCGTATAGACCTGCCCCATCGTGATGAACGCGCCGCCATCATTCTCCCAGGTCTTAAGAACTGGAAGCTCGCCCAAATCGACATCGGCGCCCAGATGTGCGACCTGCTGGCACTCGCCGCGACCGCTAAGGCGCTTTACAAAAATTTTACGCAGCGAGATTAAGTGTGCTAAAAAATCAAGCTTTTCGCTGAAGTTTTGCGGACGCTTCGGCTTTAGCAGGCTCTCAATCTCGGCGGCGATCTCGTCAGGTTCGCGGCCGAGGATTAAATTTAGAGCGGGGAAGGAGCCGAAAATATTGCTTAGCACAGGCGGCATCTGTTTGCCCTGCGCGTTT
>NZ_CALIST010000032.1 GCF_938041645.1 uncultured Campylobacter sp.
TTGGATTTATGGAATTCGCAAGAACTGTTTGGCTTGTAGGCGCGGAATTTATGGAAGTAGAATTTTGCGCGCTTAAGTCACGCTTTGAATTTTTAGCTTTTGAATTCTGCGCGCAAGAATTTAAAGAAGCGTCGCAGATCCGACTTTGCTTTAAATTTTCGGCTATGAAATTCTCTGATATGGGATTTTCGGCTGCGAAATTTTTTGCAGAAAAAGCCTCTAAATCCTCGTCAAGATCCTCCACGCTAGGATGAAATTTACGCGGCAAGTCGCATTTATTTAAAACGTAGATGATTTTTTTGTCTTTTTGTTCACGCAATATTTTTAAGATCTGCGCGTCCTCGGCGTCCCATTCGCGACTTGCGTCAAACACTGCCAAAATCACGTCCGCCTCGCTTGCAGCGCGAAGCGAATATGAAATGCCGATACTTTCGAGCTTTGAGCTGCTGTGTCTGATACCTGCAGTATCGACTATACGGATTAGATGAGTGCCTATCTGCAGGCTTTCTTCAATGAGATCGCGCGTAGTGCCCGCTTCGTCGCTAACAATAGCGCGACTAAAGCTCAGCATAGAATTTAAAATGCTTGATTTACCGACATTAGGCTTACCCACAATCGCTACTTTAAAGCCCTCGATTAGCCCTTTGCGACTGCGGCTTATGCGGGTGATTTTTCCCAGGCTTTTTATATTTTCATCCAGCATCTTTTGCGAGCTTTGCAGCACATCAGAAGGCAGATCGTCCTCTGCGTAGTCGATGCAAACCTCGACAAAAGCTAGCGTCTTAACCAGAGCCGCGCGCAGATTTGCGACGAAGTCTGCTAGCTCGCCGCGCAGGTTTCTAGCTAAAATTTTAGCCGCACTTTGCGAGCGCGAATTAATCAGATCGCTTATGGCTTCGGCTTTGCTAAGATCCATTTTGCCGTTTAAAAACGCTCGCTTACTAAACTCACCCGGATTTGCTATGCGCGCACCCAGAGCCAGCACGGCATCTAACGCCAAGGATGAAGCCGTAAAGCCACCGTGGGTCTGCACTTCTACGACATCCTCGCCGGTAAAGCTATGCGGAGCCTTAAAATATATCAAAATCGCCTCGCCGAACGCTTCGCCGCTCGCGTCAAAAAGATTCACAAGCGTAGCATAGCGAGGTCGCAAAAAACTGCGATGTGAAAGGCTTAGAGCGATAGATAGCGCTTCCTCGCCTGAAATTCTAACTATGCAAATTCCGCTGATGCCGTGAGCCGTAGCGATAGCGGCGATAGTCTCGCTCACGATTAGCTTTTTTCGTCTACGATGACGATTTTGCCGCTACGCGTGGATTTGATGCCCACGAAACGATCTGGATATGCTTGTTTTAGCTTGTCGGCTACGATTTTGATAAATGCACCGTCAAAAGCCTTCGTGACGATACGCTCATTTCCAGAGCGCTCCACGAGCGCATTTACATAAGAATCGATAAATCGTTCTTGATTTTGTAAAAATTCTGCGATTTCAAAAACCACAGCAAGATCATATCTGATGCTGATCCAGTTGTAAATCATATACGAAAGCGCCTTGTAGCGGTGTCCTTCTTTGCCGATAAGCAGCGCGCTATCCTCGCCTTGCAGCTTGATATAGACGGTATTTTCGTCGATTTTGCTAACATCGCTAACTTCAATATTAAACTCGCTTGATCTAAAAAGTGCAGATAGCTTCTCTTTGATATCGGATAAAATTTCATCCGTCACAACGCCCTTTTGCTTTTCTTTGCGATGTTTAGAATGCGTGGCGCGCGGACTTTGAGACTCTGATTTGTCGCCCTGCTTTTTCTCTGCTTTACCGACTTTGCTTTGCGGAGTGCTAAATTCCGGATTTTCGCTAAATTTCTCCCCTTCCAAAACCGCTTCTATTACGGCATTTTTTTTAAAAAAGCCCAAAAATCCGCCGCTTGGATGCTGCAAGACGCGCACGTTAAGTTGCGTTACTGAGCATCCAAGCTCAGCTGCTGCTTTATTATATGCGTCTTTTAAATTTTCTGCTTCAATTATCATGATTTTTTCTCCGCTATTTGAGCTTGTTTATGCCTAGCAAAGGCTTTATTAATGACGTATTGCTGGATAATGGAGCAGAAATTATTTACCGTCCAGTATAGCGTAAGACCAGCAGGGAACATCACAAAAAATACCGTAAAAATGAGCGGCAAGAATTTCATCATCTTCTCTTGCATCGGATCGGTAAATGTAGTCGGCGTAATCTTTTGTTGCAAAAACATCAAAATTCCCATCGTAATCGGCAGGATGTAATATGGATCTTTAAGCGACAGATCGTGGATCCACAGCGCCCACTCCGCGCCCTTTAGCTCGATCGCGTTAAGCAAAACGCGGTAGATCGCGAAAAATACCGGTATTTGAAGCAAAATCGGCAAGCAGCCGCCCATCGGATTGGCGCCGTTTTTCTTATACAGATCCATAATATGCATCTGCATCTTTTGCTTATCGTCCTTATATTTCTCCTGAAGCTCCTTCATCTTAGGCGCCAGATCTTTTAGCTTATTCATAGATAGCATTCCCTTGTAGCTTAGCGGGAATAAGATTAGGCGGATAATGAGCGTAAGCACTACGATCGACCAACCCCAGTTACCGATATAGCCGTGCAGCCAGTTTAGAAATTTAAACATAGGACGGGCGATAAAGGTAAACCAGCCGTATTCGATGATATTGGTAAGAACCGGATCTATCGAGTTTAGCGTCGCGTGATCTTTCGCGCCGATATAGCCCGTAAGACTAAGATCGCCGTCCGAGCTTATGAAAACCTGCGAAATTTTATCTGCGTCAGTCACGGTCGCATTCAAGCTCTCTCCGTAAAATAGCGTCGTATAATAGCGATCGGAGCTTGCAGCGATATTTACGCCACTTATTCGCTCGTTTTTATCCACATCACCATCTTTAAAAATTTCTACGCTTTCGTTTATAGCCTGCGAGCCTGTAAAAAATGAAGCGATTTTATCTGAAATTCCCGCTTCGCCCGGTTTTCCTACGATGACGCCGTGAACCGTATAGCTATCTACTTCTACGTTCGGGCGCGAGCCGGGACTAATAAAATAATGCGCATTGCCGCTTAACTTCAGATCCAATTTATAACTACCATTTGGATAAAAGGTAAGAATTTTATTTATGCTAACGGCGCCTAAACTTTGACTTAACGTAACGCTAGCCTCTCCGTTTCGTACGTCCAGCTCGCTAGATGAAGCGCTGTAAGGAGTATCAAAAGCCATCGCATTCAACGCCGCGTCCTCGAAACGCACCTCAAGCGGCTTGGAATGCGATTTGGCATCGATCAAATTTATCGCATCGCCGTTTTCGTCACGGAATTTAGCATCATTTAGCACATACGAGCTTATGCGACCGAGCCTGTCGATCGTAAAATTTGCTTCTTTGCCAACCACGCGTACTAACGGTGCAGATATGGAATTTGCAGTATTTAAATTCGCTCCCTGCGCGCTCACGCCAGCGGCGGAAGTTTGCGGAGCGGACTTGGCGGCATTTTTTTGCGCTATTTGCGCTGCGGTTGCATTTGCCTCCATTGCGGCGCGAATTTTTGATAAATAAAAATGATCGTAAGCTACAAAAAATATGAGCGCAGTTGCTATTGCGATAGCAAGGCGCTTTGATTGAGGAAGTTTATCTAGCACTATTTTCTCCTAGTCGTATGACGTAATATCTATTTTTTTTATATGGTATAAACCAAAGCTTAAATTTATCCGCAGAGGCATTGCTGCTGCGGATTTTAGAAAATACGCAAAATTTGAAATTTCGCGCGATTATCGGATAATCTATGCCGCCGCTAAAGAGCGGATTGCATCTTAAAATTCTAGCCGTTACAGCGCAGAGCGCGCCAAATACGCCGTTAAACTTAAACTCATAAAGCGCGTATTCCGAACAGCTCGGATAGTAGCGGCAACAGCGTGGCAGCAAAGGCGAAATAAATTTTCGATAAAACCCGATCGCGGCTATAAAAAATCTCTTCATTTTACTGCGCCGATCTTTTTAAACGCCCATTTTAAATTTCGCTCAATGTCTTCAAAGCTCATATCTATGATCTGCTTTTTTGCGATTAATATAAAAATTCCGCTAACAATGGCGTCTTTTTGATTATAAAACGCGGCGCGCAAACGCCTTTTAGCGTAATTTCGCGTAACTGAATTGCCTATTTTTTTACTGGCGACTGCGCTAAATTTACGCTGCTCGCTAGCCAAAAAATACACGACAGCGCATTCGCAATGCCACTTTGCCGCACTTTTATAAACCTCCGAAAAAACCCTGCTATCGCTTATCGCAGCGAATTCGCCTACGCAGCCAATCTTCTTCTGCCTTTAGCACGTCTTGCACTTAAAACTCTGCGGCCGTTTTTTGTTTTCATACGGACGCGAAAGCCGTGAGTGCGCTTTTTAGGGGTATTGTGGGGTTGGTACGTTCTTTTCATAACTGTTCCTTTAAGAAAATGTAAAGCGGAGATTTTATAGAAACTTTACTTAAAAACCGATAAACAAAAGCAGCCCTAGCGCCGATAAGCGTCGCCTTGCAGCTTTTTACGGCGCAGTTTTAAGTCCTGTTCATTTTTATTGTTTCGCTCCTTGATGTCTTGCATCGGCTGCTTTTTCATCGAAAAATCATCGTGGTCGCCTGCGCCTTTTGATTCACGTTGCAAATTATTTTGCAGGCTTTGCCTATCTAGTTCATTTTTTTGACGATTTAGCAGAATTTCACTATGGTTTTTCTCAAATTCTGATTGTTTATCGTTCGCAACGTAAGCGCTGGCGCTAAGGCTTACTGCACCATCTTGCGCACTTAGTACCATAGAATCAGCAAATATCGCACCGCAAAGCAACCAAAATATCAAAGCCTTTTTCATTTGCGTTTAAATTTACCTGCCATCGCGCGATAGATCGCCGCCTCATTTTGAAGCGTCAAATATCTTTGATTTAGCTCGTTTATCTTAGCGTTTACGGCGTCGGTGCGGGCTTCTAGCATATCCTTTAGCTCGCTTGAACCTGCTTCGTATTTCGCGGCGTAAAGATCGGCAATGCGCGCCTTTTCATCGTAAGCAGCGCTTAAATTTTTAAGGCTAGCTAGATTGATCTGGTAAATTCTATATAAATTTAGCACCTCATTCGTAGCGTTAGAGAGCGTCTGTTCGTAATTTACGACATTTTTGCGAAAAGCGATCTCCGAAATTTTAAGGCGGTTTTCAACCCTCGCATAATCCAAAAACGGCAGACTTATGCTTACGTTGCCGCTTAAAAAATTTAGCTTGAAACTATCGTTAGCGCTCACGCCTTGCCCGTTAGTAAGCCCTGCGCCCAAATTCACGCTAGGAAAGAAATTTAACTTAGCGGTCTGTTCGTCGTAAAAGCTGGAATTTAGCCTAGCGATCGCAGCTCTAATGTCGGGGCGGTTAGCAAGCGCCGTGTAAGGCACATTTAGATCAACGCCTTGGAATTCTATGGAATTTATCGAATCGGTGTTATCATCAAACTGCAAGCTGGAGGAGATGAGATTTCTCATATATTTATGATTATCCTCGATATTTTTTTGAATGCTTAAGACCTTGTTTTCAAGCCCTAGGATAGAATTTTGAATCTGCCTGTAATCAAGCTGTTCGGACTTGCCGTAATCGTATTTTGCCTTGATTATTTTTTCGATCTCTCGGTAATCGCTTAAATTCTGTTTTGTCCATTTTAGCGAATCGTTTAGATAAAGCATCTCAAAGTAGCCGCTTACGACGGAATTTATAAGAGTCAGGCGAGTATTTTCAAGGTCAAACTCGCTGGCTTTAGCGTTCCAGCCCTCGGCATTTACCGCCGAGCGGATCTTGCCGAAAAGATCAAGCTCATAGCTTACGTTAAAGCCCGAGCTATAGGTTTTGTTCCAATTCGAGCCGGTGCTTATGTCGCGATTAGCGCCCGCACTCCACGAGCTGCTTAGCGTAGGAAAAAGATCAGCCCTGCTTAGCCCTAAATTTGCATAAGCACTCTCAACGTTTAAAGCCGCTGTTTTTAGATCGTAGTTATTCGCAAGGGCTTGATCTACAAGCTTATTTAGATATGATTCGCCATATTTTTTATACCACAGCGTATCGATTTCATAGCTTGCATTTTCGTCCTTAAAATGCTCTACAGGTTTAAATTCGACCTCACTTTGATTTGAGGCACAACCGCCGATAAAAACAGCTAAAACGCCGCTTAAAATTACTTTGGAATTTATCATTTTCTCTCCTTGTTTATTCTTGTGCTAAAGCATCTATCGGATTTAATCTGCTGGCGTTTCTTGCCGGCAGATAGCCGAAAACTATACCGATCGCGGACGACGCCGCAAAGGCGATCACGAAAGGTGCGGTAGTAAATTTCATCACAAAATCCGGGCTTATGGTATTAAATGCAAATCCAAGCGCCAAAGCGATTAAAATTCCTAAAGCTCCGCCCAGCGAGCAAAGCAAGATCGCCTCTATCAAAAATTGCTGCAAGATGTTGGATTGCTTCGCGCCGATCGCCATTCTGATGCCGATTTCGCGCGTGCGCTCGGTAACGCTTACGAGCATGATATTCATCACGCCGATGCCGCCGACGACGAGCGAGATCACCGCGATTGATGAGATCAGAATCGTCATCGTGCTGGTAGTGCTTTGTATTGTTTGTTTGATAGTATCTGCGTTCATCGTATGAAAATCCCGCGAGCCATGTCTTTGGATAAGTAGCTGAGTTAGGCTCTCTTCGGCCACTTGAGTATTGACATCGTCTTTTATTTTGATGGTAATAGAGCTGATTTTTCGATTGCCCGTGATTTTATTCATCACAGTTGAGTACGGCGCGTAAATTCTTAAATTTTCGTTGCTTCCGAAGGCGTTTTTATCCTTACCCGAAACTCCTATGATCTTAAGCGGCTTACCCGAAAATAAAATCGTCTTGCCGATTGGATCTGAATTTTTAAAAAATGTTTTTTTAGTGTTTGGATCGATAATCGCGACGGAGGCAGAATTTTTAATATCATCGTCACTAAAATTTCTACCATCTTCTATATCTATGCCATTAACCGCCAAAGAATTCACGCCGCCGCCGCGTAGTTGAGCCTTGGAGCTTAAATTAGCATATGTTGCCGTACCGCTTGCAGAAGCGTTGGGTGTAGCATAATCAACATAAGGCTGACGCGCCAAAACTTTAGAATCGCTTATCGTAAGGGTGCTCACGAAGCCCGCACGCACGTCACCGAAATTTTTACCGGGAAAGATATCGATCGTATTGGTGCCAATTTTACGGATCTCGGATAAAATTTTCTCCTCCGAACCCTTACCGAGAGCTACTACGCAGATAACAGACGCGATGCCGATGATGATGCCTAACATCGTCAAAATCGATCTTAGTTTATGCGAAAATATCGCGCTAATCGACATTTTAAAGCTTTCGATGAGCTGATCTTTGCGCAGTATGAAAGAATTTTTCGTTTTGATCTGCTCTTTTTTGCGCTCAAAAATCCGCTCCGTCTTTCTTTTATCGCTTAAAATTCTGCCATCTTTGATCTCGATGATACGATCCGCAAATTCCGCAATATGCGCATCATGCGTAACTATGATGATGGTGTGCCCCTCTTTATGCAGCGCCGTTAAAATTTGCATCACCGTCTCGCCGCTTTTGCTATCAAGCGCGCCGGTAGGTTCGTCTGCCAAAATCACTTCGCCGCCGTTTATCAGAGCGCGAGCGATACTTACGCGCTGCTGCTGCCCGCCGCTAAGTTTGCTCGGTAAATTTTTGGTGCGATCGCCAAGCTCCAGCTTATTTAAAAGCTCCACCGCTCGCTTGCTTCGTTCGCTCGCTCCTACGCCCGCATACACCGCAGGTAGCGAGACGTTTGCGGTCGCGTCCATCGTGGCGATGAGATTATATTTTTGAAAGACAAAGCCAAATTTTTTACTTCTAAGCGCCGCAAGCTCGTCGCCGCTTAAATTCGCAGTCTCGCGACCTTCGATCTTATAGCTTCCGCTGCTTGGCGTATCGATGCAGCCGATTATATTCATCAGCGTCGATTTTCCACTTCCGGATTGCCCGATTATCGATATAAACTCGCCCGCTTCGATATTTAAGTTTACGTCCTTTAGGACGTGGATTTCGTTATCGCCGAGAATGAATTTTTTGTTTATATCTTTAAGCTCTAGCATCTTTTACACCATAAAATTTTAACTAAAACACCATCGGAGGCCCGTCCATATTTAACGGCGCGGCTTTTCCGTCGGCGATGAGTACCTCATCTTTTTCATCCAAACCGCTTAAAATTTCAGTATTCAAATCGTCGCTGACGCCCGTTTTTACGTATCGCTGCTCAGGCTCTTTGCCGTTAAGCACCGTGACGTAATCGCCTTTCGCGTCGCGCTTGATAACCGAGGTAGGCAGGTAGCTCGTATTGTTCACTTCGCTTACGATTATGTTGTTTTCGGTCGTCATACCGATCTTTAAAAAATCGTTTTCATTGTCTACGAGCATCTTTGCGTAAAAATAGATCGCGCTGTCGCTGCTACTCGAAGAATAAGACGATCCGCTAGAGGTTTTATCGTAAGTCCCGTCGCTAAGCGTGGTAAGACCGGGGTCGATCTTGTAAATTTTAGCCTTTTTGATATTATCCAGATCCGATAGTATGGAGTATTCTACGTCCATTCCAACCTTTACTTTGGATATATCACCCTCTGCGATCTGCATCTTGATCTCCATCTTGCCTAGATCGGCGATCTTTACGATCGTAGGCGTAGTTTGGTTGGAATTTACCGTTTTGCCCTCCTCTACCGGCATCGAAACGATCGTGCCGCTTATCGGAGCCGTGATCTTGGTGTAGCCGAAATTCGTCTCCGCCGTGCTTAGCTGAAGTTTGGTCTGCTCGATCTGCGCCTCGATCTGCTTCTGCTCGGCCTCTTTTAAAGCGGCGCTATTTTTAGCGTTTTCCACAGCCTCTTTGGAAGCGGCGTTTCTTTTATACAGCTCAAGCTCGCGATTATACTGCGTTTTAGCATTTGCCGCGGCGATCTTTGCCGAAGCCAAATTTGCCTCGTGGATCAGAAGCTGCGCCTTTTGCTGTGCGATCTCGTTTTCTTGAGTGACCGAGTCGATCTGTGCGATCATATCGCCTTTTTGAACCTTATCGCCAACTTTGACGTAGAGCTTTTTGATCTGACCGCTTACCTGCGCGCCCACATCGACCAAATCTCTGGCGTAAACCTCGCCCGCAGCCGTCACCGTGCCTCTGATATCGCCCTTTTCAAGTCTAGTCGTAAGAGCTTTCGGCGCCTCTTCTTGCTTAAAAAATTTGCCGTATAAGAAGTATATCGCAATGACTATGAGCAGGGTAAAGGCGATAAATTTCAAGGTTTTTTTCATTTAGCCAACTTCAAATAAAATAAGGGCTAATTCTAATGTAAAAATATAAAATTTTAGTTAAATACTAAATTCTTTGCTCGCGCAGGGCGTAAAATTTCATAATCTTTTTATGCAAAATTAGCGAAACATAAATCAGCGCCGAGCCCGCAAGTAAGCGCGCTATATCGGCGTCCTTTTGCCAAAACACTAAATTTACGACGATCGCTGCGGGGATGAGCGCGTTATTCATAATCGCAAGCACGCCGCTATCGACTTCGCACGCGCCTTTGTTCCACAAAAAATACCCCAGAGCGCTTGCGACAGTGCCCAGATACACGATCACCGCGCCTTGGGAGAAGCTGGGATTAAATTTAGAAAAATCTCCGAGCACGATCGCGGCAATCGCCGTAACGGCGGTGGCCCCCACAAAAAAGTAGCCGAAAAGCTCCTTCTGCTCGCTAAAGCCGTGGCGCTCCAGCATAAATTTATACGCGCTCTGTCCGAGCCCGAAGCATAAATTTGCGCCCTGCACAAGCAAAAAGCCCGTCAAAAACTCGGAGCTTATCGCGCCGAATTTTATCACCAGGGCACCTAGCACCGCGACAGCGACGCTGAAAAGATATAGCGCGCGAAATCTAAGCTTAAGCGCGTCGTAAAGCAGCGTCACGTAAAACGGAGTAAATATCGTAAAAAGCGCCACTTCATAGACCTTCAAATACGCAAAGCTGCGGTAGTAGAAGATATACATCACGCCGATCTGCACGGCGCCCACGGCGCAAATTTTAAGCGCCAGGGCTGGATTTACGCCACGAAATTTCATAAACGGCAAAAAGCAAATTAGCGCCAACGATACGCGCGAAAATGCCAAATACGCGCTGTCTATGCCGCGCAAAAACTCGCCTATCAGCGAGAAACTAAAAGCCCAAATACAAGTAACTAAAATCAGTTTTTTCAAAACGTCCGCCTAAGCTTTAAAATTTAGGCGGAATTTTATAAAATTTTAGTTGAATTTGGGATTTAAATTTCGCCCACGCGGCATAAATTTAGGTTTTTATTTATTTTAAATGTGTTAAAATTATCCGATTTTTGAAATTTAAGGGTAAAAATGAACGACGTTTCGGTTATAGTTCTTGCCGCAGGACTCGGCACTCGGATGAAGTCGCAAAAAGCTAAAGTTCTTTTCGAGCTTTGCGGCGAGCCGATGATAATCCACATCTTAAAGAAAGCTTACGAAATTTCAAACGACGTGAGCGTGATTTTACACTATCAATTTGACGAGGTTAAAAGCGCAATTCTAGCGCACTTTCCAAACGCTAAAATTTACAAACAAGATCACGAGCATTTCCCCGGCACTGCGGGCGGACTAAAAGAGGTCGAAATCCGCAGAGCCAAAACGCTC
The DNA here is from genome assembly GCF_938041645.1 of uncultured Campylobacter sp. GTDB lineage: Bacteria > Campylobacterota > Campylobacteria > Campylobacterales > Campylobacteraceae > Campylobacter_B. Next base: position 10,771 of record NZ_CALIST010000032.1, read on the forward strand.
ATAATCTGCGGCGATATGCCTTTGGTAAAAAGCGCCGAGCTTCGCAAACTCTGCGAGGGGGACGCGGAAGTAAATTTAAGCGTTTTTAGCGCGCGCGATCCATTCGGATATGGCCGCGTAATCACCAGAGGCGGCGAAATTTTAAAGATCGTCGAGCAAAAGGACGCAAACGAGGAAGAAAAGGCGGTAAAAGACGCAAACGCAGGCTGCTACTGCTTTAAAAGCGAAGCATTGAAACAGATTCTACCGCAGATCAAACCCGATAACGCGCAAAAAGAGTACTACCTCACCGACGCTATCAAAATCGCCAAAGATATGGGCTTAAAATGCGCCGCCGTGTGGGTGGACGAGCAAAGCTTCATGGGGATAAACGATAAGCTCGCCCTCAGCGTCGCCGAAAATTTAATGCAAAACGAGATCAAAGAAAATTTGATGAAGCAAGGCGTTTTAATGCGCCTACCGCAAAGCATCTACATCGATAGTAGGGCGAAATTTATCGGCGAGTGCGAGCTGCAAGAAAATGTAAGCATCATAGGCCCTTGCGTGATCGAAAGCTCGCTCATCAAAAGCGGTTGCGTCATCGAAGATAGCGTCGTAAAAAACTCCGACATCGGTCCGATGGCGCATCTGCGCCCAAAATGCGAGGTTATAGGCACCCATATCGGAAATTTCGTCGAGCTTAAAAACGCGAAAGTAAACAAAATCAAGGCGGGGCATTTAAGCTATCTCGGAGATTGCGAGATCGATGAGGGCAGCAATATCGGCTGCGGCACGATTACGTGCAACTACGACGGCAAGAAAAAATACAAAACGATAATCGGCAAAAACGTCTTTATCGGCTCGGACACGCAGCTAGTAGCGCCCGTGCGGATAGCCGACGACGTCATAATCGCCGCCGGCACAACGGTTACAAGCGACGTTCCGAGCGGCGCGCTGGCGATCAGCCGAAGCAAACAAATCAACAAAGATAGGTTTTTCCATAAATTTTTTAGGAGCGAAGATGAGTAAGAAAAAGGTTTTACTGGCGGTTTGCGGGAGTATCAGTTTTTACAAAGCGTTTGAAATTTTATCCGCTCTGAAAAAGTCGAATTTCGACGTCTATGTCGCGCTTAGCGACGGCGTGCAGGAGTTTGTTAGCTACAAGGCATTCGAGGCGCTATGCGATCACCCCGTGCTTTGCAAAGCTAACGAAAACTGGCAGGCGGGCATCAACCACATCGCTTACTCCAAGGTGGATTTGGTTTTGATCGCGCCTGCAACGGCAAATACGATAAACAAGCTCGCATGGGGCGTCTGCGACAACGTATTTTTAGAGGTGCTAAACGCGGCTTTCGCCCATGCCAAGGTAGTTATCGCGCCAGCCGCGAACCCCGCACTACTTGAAAACAACATCACGAAAAACTGCATCGATATGTTAAAAGCGAGCGTCAATGCGTATTTCGTCGATCCGATAGAAAAAACCCTAGCTTGCGGAGATACCGGCAAGGGCGGACTAGCGAGCACCGAGGCGATTATGCAGACGCTAAAGCGTGCGCTTTACAACGATAAATTTTGGGAGGATAAAACCGTCATCATCACCGGAGGCGCGACGATTGAAAAGATCGATAGCGTGCGCGGCATTACGAATTTTTCCAGCGGCAAAACCTCCAAAGCGATTGCCGACGCGCTGTTTTATCTGGGCGCAGACGTAACGCTGATCTCTAGCAACGAATATGAAAATTTACCGTACAAGCTCGTTAAATTTGAAAGCACCATCGGGCTAAAATCGGCGCTTGACAGCACAAAATTCCCCGACGGCTCATATTTGATAATGGCCGCTGCGGTAAGCGATTATTCGCCGAAAGTGCGCTATAAAGACAAGGTGAAAAAGGCGGAGATCGGCGAAATTTGGAATTTACGCCTGGGCGAAAACGAGGATATCTTAAGCTCCGTGCGCGGAAATATCAAAAAAGTGGGCTTTAAACTCGAAACCGACCGCGAAAACGCCGTCGGCGAGGCCAAACGCATGCTTAACGAAAAGCATCTCGACGCCGTCTGCCTAAACGTGCTGGACGACATCATCAAGCTCGGCGGCGACGTCCTTAAGGTCACCTTTATCACGAAAAACGATCAGGTCGTAATCGACACCGCGCCGAAGGACGAAGTCGCCCTAAAAATCGCGGCTGAGCTGAAAAAAATCTGATCCGTGAATAGCCTAAATCATCTAGCCCTAGTGATGGACGGCAACGGGCGCTGGGCGAAAAAGCGCGGTTTGCTGCGCACCGGCGGGCACGAAGCGGGCGCGGAGGTCGTGGAGCAGATCTGCGAGTTTTGCATCGACGAAGGCATCGCGAACCTCACGCTCTATGCCTTTAGCACCGAAAATTGGAAGCGCCCGAAAAGCGAAGTGGAATTTTTGATGAAACTGCTTCAAAAATTCCTAATTTCGCGCCGCGAAAAATTTATCCAAAATGGGATAAAATTCTATCCGATCGGTGACATATCGGCTTTTGAGGGCGATCTGCGAAGCGAGATCGAATATCTTTCAAATTTAACTCAAAACGGGCGAGCGCTAAATTTTAACCTAGCGATCAACTACGGCTCACGCGATGAGATCGTGCGAGCGTGCGAGCGGCTGCTTGCAAGCGGCGAGCGGCTAAGCGAAGCGGGCATCGGCGCGCATCTGGATACCGCGCACAGCGGCGACGTGGATCTGCTGGTGCGCACGGGCGGCGAGCAACGGCTGTCGAATTTCTTACTCTGGCAGGCGAGCTATGCCGAGCTTGCGTTTACGCCGACGCTGTGGCCCGATTTCACGCGCAAGGAGCTTGCGCGCATAGTGGATGATTTCCGCCGCAAACAACGCCGCTTCGGCGGTCTTTAAGCTGCGGCGCAGTCGCTCTAACGGTCGCTTTAAATTTTAAAATTTAATCTGCGGGCACTCGCGGCACCATAGAAATTTTAAATTTCGCCCATTTAAATTTAAAGCTCTAGCGCGAGCTGCGTTGCGCGGCGCGGTAAATTTAACGCGGCAGAATTTTAAAAACCGCGCCGCGCGTTCATGCAAAGACCGAAAGGAAGGCTATGAGCTACTACATACAATGTGGTTGCGGCAAAAAACTTACCAAAAAGCCGATGAAATCTCTAAGATGCCCAAGATGCGGCAGCGTGTATAAAAAACAAAAGAAATTTATACTCGCGGTCTACATTTGCCTGCTCCTGTTTTTTGTGCTAACATTTGCTTTCATCCCCGATAAAATGGGGATTTTGGCATCTGCAGGCAGCTGGATAGGCGCATATATTATGTTTTTGTGGATCGTAGATACTTTAAACTTCGATCTTTTGGACGCCGTGATATTAGTAGCGGGATTTTTGATTTTCGGCGGATTATATGGGGCATGCGACAAGCCGCTAATCGCCGGGCTCATAGCCATTTTATTTTGCGTAGGCGCGGCGGCGATTTTCGTAAAATTTTTCCCTTATAAGAGGCAAAAAATCAATGAAAACTAAGAAATTTCTCGCTACCATAAAGCGTTTGATTAAATTTTAAAAAGTTAAAGCTCCAAAGGAAAAAGATGGATTTAAATATCGTTTACGGCGTGATTTTTGCGGTATTCGGCACCTGCGTAGGCTCGTTTTGCAACGTCCTGATCTACCGCCTGCCGCGCGGACAGAGCGTAAATTTTCCCGCATCGCACTGCCCGAAATGCTCTCACGCTTTAAAATTTTACCATAACATCCCGCTGCTTTCGTGGCTCTTTTTGGGCGGCAAATGCGCCTTTTGCAAAACCAAAATTTCGATTCGCTACCCGATCGTCGAGCTTTTAGGCGGCGCGCTTGCGCTTGCGGCGTATTTCGGCGAGCCCGATCTTGCAAAAGCCGCAATGCTTGGGCTTTGCTTTATCTTGCTTATGGCGCTTTCGGCGATCGATTTTGAGTATAAAGCCGTACCGGAGAGCCTTCTTTACGTAGTTACGGCGCTTTCGCTTGCTTATACGCTGATGTATGATTTTAATCTTAGCGGCGTAGGAGCGGCGGCGGGATACGCGGCGATATTTTTCGTGCTGCGCCTCATCGTCACTTTCGTGCTAAAGCGCGAAGCGATGGGCAGCGCGGATATTTTTATCGCGGGCGTTATGGGGGCGATTTTGGGCTGGAAGCTGGGCGGTATCTCGATCTACATCGGCGCGATTTTGACGCTACCTGCGTATCTCATCGCGCACAAAAGAGGCTATGAGCTGCCGTTCGTGCCGTTTTTATCGATGGGGCTGCTTCTTACCTTTATTTTTAGAGATCAAATTTTAAGGCTTCTGGACGTCATTTATGGATAGAGTGCAGCGCTATTTATTTAGTAATTTTGTCGGCTCGTTCGCGTCGCTTTTCAGCACGCTTTTTATCATAATGTCGATCGTCTTTTTCCTTCAGATCGCGCGCATTACGTCGTTTATCGAGATAAATTTTTCGGAGCTAGTCAAGCTCTATCTTTTCATGCTGCCGCGCATACTCATATTTACGGTGCCGATCGCGTTTTTCGTAGCGCTTAGTATCTCGCTTTTTAGGCTCTCTAAAGAGAACGAAACCATCGTCATCTTTACGATCGGCTACGCCACGCGCAAGATCGCGCTGTTTTTTGGCATAAGCGCCGCGCTGTGTTCCTTGGCACTACTTTTCGTATCGCTTTTTATGATGCCGATAGCCGAAAATTTAAAGGACAATTTCATCGATTACAAAAAAATTAGCGCGACGCTAAATATCAAATCCAACGAATTCGGGCAGAAATTCTCCGACTGGCTCGTTTTTATCGACTCGCAGGAAAACAACGGCACAAGCACGCTGTATAAGGATCTCGTGCTGTATAATCCGGGTAACTCGCAGGATCACGAGCGAATGATCGTAGCGCGTAGCGGCGAGTTTAAAAACGAAAACGCGAGCTTTTCTGCGATGCTACACGACGGCAAAATTTACACGATGGGCGGCGAGCAGTGGCACGTAAGCGAGTTTGAAAGCCTAACCCTGCGCACGCAAAGCGACCGCAATATCCGCGGCGGAGGCGGCGTGATCGGATACTGGAGCGATATGAGCGGCAGCGAGAAGCGCAGGAAGGAATTTAGCATCTACACCCTCGTCTCGCTCTTTCCGCTAGCGAGCTTTCTGTTTGCGCTAAGCCTCGGTATCGTGACCTATCGCTATGAAAAAGGCTTCGTTTACGCGGGGATCTTCGGCGTGCTTTTTAGCTACTTCGCGATGATTATGCTACTCTCCAAATACCCGAGCATCGCGCTTCCGGTGACATTCGGCGTTACGCTTATCGGCTCGCTGCTATACTACAGGATCAAAATTGCCCCGAGATACTGAAAAAGACTCCGAGCTTTGCGGCGGCGAAATTTTAAACAAAAGCTCGTCCGCTCGAAATTTAGCGGATAAAATTTCGGCTAGCAAGCCTAGCGCGTCTAAAATTTTGCGTGGCGTAAATTTAAAATGCAAAGCGCAAAACGGCGAGCAGGTTTTGATCTTAAACGATAAAATTTTAAATTTTAAAAATTCCGCTCTTGCAAGTACGGCAAGCGATACAGCTGCCTATACTGCGCCCGATTGCGGTTTAAAGCAAGAAAGTGTCAGGCGGAATTTGGACGCCGTTTCCGCTAAAAAGACTACGCGTGCGGCAAATTTAAATTCCGTCCGCAGAAATTCCGCCGATACCGCCGCTTTGGATATTTGTGTGGCAAACGCTGCGAAAGCTAATGTAGCGAGCGACGACGCTTTAAAAATCCATATCTCGTCCGCCGCAAAATTTTACACTACCCGTCCCGCGTCCGTCCGCACCGAAAACTCCCGCAAAGCAGATGCCGCCTACAAAGCGGGCATTTCCGCAAATACCCTTGCAAGCGCGTCCGAACTCAAAAATATTATTGAAAGCGCGCCTGCAAGCGACTTTGTAGCGAATGAACTTGCGCACATCGGCAAAATAAGCGCCCTGCCAAATACTCCTGCAGATGCGTGCACATATGCCGCGAGCGCAAACTCCGAGCGCGTAAAGCTCAAGCTCGTCTATTCCTATGACGGCTCGAAATTTAGCGGCTCGCAGTCTCAGCCTCACGGGCGCGGCGTCGAGGACGTGCTGCGCGCGGCTTTAGGGCGAGTAGGGATCTTTGCGCCACTCATCAGCAGCTCGCGCACCGATAAAGGAGTGCATGCGCTGCGCCAGGTAAGCTGCGTAGAATGCGCCGTGCACTGGGAGCTGCCGCGCCTAAAAGAACTCATAAACCGCCACTGCGCGCCCTATATTTTTGTACGTCACATCAACCCGGTGCCGCGCGATTTTCATCCGCGTTACGATGCCGTGGCACGCTGCTATCGCTACGTTTTAAACCACGGACGTCCCAGCCCCTTTCTTAGCGATTTTTGCGTGTTTTATCCGCGCGTAGATCTTGCCGCGCTCAATGCTGCGCTTGCAAATTTTATCGGCGAGCACGATTTTAGCGAGTTTATGAAAAGCGGCAGCGATATAAAAAGTCCCGTACGCGAGCTCTACGTCGCGCGTGCCTACTCTTTTAGAAATTTGACCTTGATAAATTTTAAAGCCAACGGATTTTTGCGAGCGCAGGTGCGGCTGATGGTCGCAAACGCCCTAAAATCCGTGCAGAGCGGGCGCAAGATCAGCTTCTCGCGAGCGCTTAGCAGAATCCCCTTCCCGCCGAACGGGCTGTATCTTAGCAGCGTGAGTTATTAAGGCTTTAAATTTATAGCGTTAAATTTTATCCACGGGCGTTTGGATTTCAAGCTTAGAATTTTATTGCGGTAAAATTCCGCATATCAGAGCAGATCGCCGAGCTACTTTGATATTAAATCACTTGCGCCGTGATGTGTAAAATCGTAAATTTGCGCGAAATTCGATCTGTTTTTATTAGAATTTTATAGAAATTTAGCAATACTTTCAAACTTTTAACTCAAAAAGGAGCAAAGATGAAAAAATTTTCTGTTGCTTTGGCCGGTTTGGCCTTACTAGCTAGCGTTTCAGGCGCTAAGGAGTTCATCAATATCGGCACCGGCGGTATGACCGGCACCTATTATCCGGTGGGCGGCGCGATTTGCCGCTTGGTAAATATGGATAAAAATATGAAATGCTCCGTGCAATCGACGGGCGGCTCGACGTATAACGTCAATAACGTGCTTAAAAAAGAGCTAAATTTCGGCTTCGTTCAAAGCGATGTCGTCTATGATAAATACAACGGTACGGGCAAATTTCAAGGCGCGGCGGATAAAAATTTACGCTCCGTAATTTCGATCTATCCGGAGCTTTTGGCTTTCGTAGTTTCTAAAGAGAGTGGCATCAAAGCTTACGGCGACGCCGCGGGCAAAAAGATCAATATCGGGAACCCAGGTAGCGGCAACGAGCTAACCAGCACTATAGTTTTTGAAAACTACGACTTTGATCTTAAAAAGCTCGCCCAGCACGGCGTCTTAACCGCGCAAGAATGCCCTATGGCGCTAAAAGATAAGAAGATCGACGGATACTTCTACGTCGTAGGACATCCGACCGCAAATATCACTGATGCGGCGACTTCGCTTCCTATCGACTTAGTCAGCATCGACGATGAGCATATCAAAAAAATTCTAGAAAAATATCCATATTTTGCCAAAGGCGTGATCCCTGCGAAAATGTATGACGGCGTAGATCACGATACGCAGACTATCGGCGTAAAGGCCGTACTCGTAACCGACGCTAGCCAAAGCGACGAGGCGGTTAGGGCGGTAGTTAAAGCTATACTTGATAATTTTGACGAGTATAAAAAGCTACACCCTGCGCTAAATTTGGTAAGCAAAGAATCTCTTTTAGAGGGGCTTAGTGCGCCACTTCATCCTGCAGCAGAGGCGGTGTATAAAGAAGCTGGGCTGCTGAAATAGGCTAGTTGATGGAGAAATCTACACAAAACGACGAGCAGGTTTTAGAGGTAAAGAGTAGAGAATTTACCTCTAAAAAGCTCTTCTGGCTCGTGACGCTGGTCTGCTTCTCGTGGTCGGTCTTTCAGCTTTACATCGCGTATTTTACGCTAAATACGAATATCGCGCGCTCAATCCACTTGGCGTTCGCCATTTTTATAATTTTTTCGCTTTTTCCGTTTCGCCCGCGCTCTAAGGCACATTTTTACATCCCGTTTTACGATTATATTTTATTAATCGTCGGAGTCGCCGCGATCTTGTATCCTGCAATAGAATTTAACGGGCTAGCGCAGCGCCCGGGAAATTATCTAACCAGAGATATCGTAGCGTCGTTTATCGGAATTTTCATACTCTTTGAAGCAGGTCGTCGTATGATGGGACCAGCGCTTGGTATTATCGCTTTTACCTTTCTTCTGTATTGCTACTTCGGTCCTTATATGCCCGATATCATCTCGCATCGCGGCGCAAGCTTTGAACTGCTTGCAGGGCATATGTTTTTAACTACAGAGGGCGTATTTGGCGTACCAGTGGGGGTCAGCACCAGCTTCATTTATCTGTTCGTGCTATTCGGCGCGCTTTTGGAGCGAGCCGGAGCGGGGCAGTATTTTATAAACGTAGCGTTTGCGATTTTAGGTCGCTTCCGCGGAGGGCCTGCCAAGGCTAGCGTAATCGCTAGCGGACTAACCGGAATGGTAAGCGGTAGTTCGACCGCAAACGTCGTGACGGTGGGTACCTTTACGATCCCGCTTATGAAAAAAGCGGGGCTTACCGCCACTAAGGCGGGCGCTATCGAGGTCGCTGCGGGCGTAAATGGGCAGCTTATGCCGCCTATCATGGGCGCTGCGGCGTTTATAATCGCGGAATTTTTGGGTATGAGCTACACCAACGTAATGATCGCGGCGGTGATCCCAGCCTTCGTCTGCTACGCGGGGTTATTTTTTATCGTGCATCTTGAAAGCTGCAAGCTAGGACTTCGCGGCAGCCGCGATTACGCCAAGGTTTCAAAGCTAAAAATTATATTTAGCGGCATTCATTACATAATCCCGATTTTGGTGCTTCTTTTTACTCTATTGATTCTAAAAGAAAGCGCGATCTCTGCAGCATTTAACTCGATTTGCGTGCTATTTTTAATAATGATCGTACAAGAGCCCGCTAAAAAAACGATATTTGGCGAAAAGGTTGGCAAGTCCGATTTTATCGTCGGCTTTGTCGATATCTTTTGGGCTATGGTAGGTGCTGCTAAAAACATGGTCACGGTCGCCGTTGCCACCGCGCTAGCGGGCATCATCATCGGCTCGATCTCGCTTACCGGGCTGGGACAGGTTCTTTCAGAGCTCGTGGAGGCGGTCGCAGGAAATAGCATAGTATTGATACTTCTGATGACTGCGATAATGAGCCTGATTTTGGGCATGGGACTTCCTACGACGGCGAATTATATCGTCGTTTCAAGCTTAATCGCGCCAGTGATTTTGATACTAGCGGGCAAAAACGGTTTTTTGATCCCTGCGATCGCAGTGCATCTTTTTGTCTTTTATTTTGGAATTTTAGCCGATGATACCCCGCCAGTGGGTATTGCAGCATACGCTGCGGCGGGTATCGCAAAGGCAAATCCGGTGACCGTGGGGCTTCAGGGCTTCGTGTATGATCTACGCACCGCGGTGCTCCCGTTTGCGTTTTTCTTCAACAATAAGCTGCTTTTGATCCAAAGCATCGGCGATCCGATGGATTCAAAAAGTATCGTTTGGATCAGTGATCCACTGCAAATCGTGCTGATTTTTGCTACGGCGATCGTAGGTATGTTTGCCTTCAGCTCCTCGCTACAAGGCTGGTTCGTAACCAAGTGCAACATGGTAGAGCGCCTACTATTGCTGCTAGTAACGCCGCTAATGCTGGTGCCTAATATCTGCGCGAAATTCATAGAGTTTATCCCAAGTGAATACGCAAGCTACGGCATCGGCGTAGCGATCTACGCGCTGATCTTTGCAAAGCAGTGGCTTTTAAGGCCTAAGGGCTCGGACGATACTCACGCCGAAAATAGCGTGCCTGCGGCGTAAATCCAAATTTGATCTCGCTAAATTTTAAGATAAATTTGCGGGGTCCTATTAAATCTATCTTCTTGCTTTACATTCTTGCGCCAGGATTTTAAATCTGAATCGACTCTTTACTCTAAATTTAAAACCTCGACAGATTTTGCCGTGATGATAAATCTAGTTTAAATTTAAATCCGCCTATATAAACTACTCAAAATTTTAAATTGCGCCGAAGCGATTATGCCCCTTAGTAAGATAAATTTATTCATACGAAGCTACTGTGTTAAAAAACCATCGCATATTAATCCCATGCTAGTCTATAATTATCGCAAGCCACAGGATACGCGAAATCAATAGAGCAAAATCCGTTTTTGCCTTGCCGCTTGAAATGCCTTCGATG